>NZ_JAMXAX010000180.1 GCF_023913775.1 Acidovorax facilis | reverse complement strand
AACTCGCGCTTGCGGGTGCGCTTGGTGGTATTGCTCAGGCCCAGGCTGCTTTGCTTCATGGCCTTATTGTCTCGGCTTCAAGCCTTCGTAAGCACATTACGCAGGGATTTGTGCAGAGGGTCCCTAGGCGCTCGGCCGCAGGCAGTACAAGGAGTACGACAAGACGGGACAACCACGCCAGGGGAGTTTTTTGAGGCGCGCTTAGGCGGTTTGTCGCGCTGGCGTTGTCTCGGGCGCCAATTGTGTTGCCGCATACCAACTGCGCAGCTTGCCGGGGTTGAGCAGGCCCTGGGGGTCAAAGCGGCGCTTCATGCCCACCACGGCCGGGTCCAGGTGGTTCTGCTTGCCGTCTTCTACGATGTACACATGTGGGTTGTTGATCTGCACGCCGTGGTCGCGGTAGATCTGCATGATCTGGTTCAGACGCTCTTCGGTGGTGTAGCGGATGATCTGCAGGCCGCTGCAGTTGAAGGCGCCTTCCTTGGTGCGCAAGAACTCCAGGTGCATCATCACCTCGCCCTTCAGCGCTGCCTCCAGCGCCTTCACCTGCTTGAGGCGGTGCATGGGGTTGAAGCCGCTCTGGATGTAGGTCAGGCCCTTGTCCACCTTGAGGGCGTGCAGGGTGGTGTGGTTCCAGGTGTATTCGAGCAGCGTCTTGTGGCTGCCGGCCACTTCGTCGGCGGTCTTGCGGTAGGTAATCTGGCCGCAGTGCTGGGCCACCATATCGCGCATGCCGGCTTCGGAGTGCGGGGCTACCAGCATCAGCACCGCGTGCTGGTCGGCGGGCAAGTGCTCGGCCAGGCTGGTGAAGTATTGCGGGATGGGTGCGGCCAGAAAACACACCTCTTTTTTCTCCAGCCCGGGGGAGCTGCCAAAGCGGTCGGCAAATTCCAGCGCGTCGTCAAACTTGTCGAAGGTAGCGATGCATTCGGTCCACTCCACGGCAGGGGCCAGGGCCACTTCCAGCTCCAGCACGATGCCGTTGGTGCCGTAGGTGTGGTGCAGCAGCATGGCTTCGGGGCCGTGCAGTTCGATGATCTGCGGTTCGGGCTCCACCGTCATCGCACGCACGGCCAGCACGTTGCCAGGCGCGGCCAGCGGGCCGTGGTTGATGGAGCCTGCCCCCCCAAAGCCGCCGCCAAACAGCCCGCCCAGCGTGGCGCTGCGGTAGGTGCTGGGCAGCCAGCGCAGCTCTTGCCCATGGGGCTTGGCCTGCGCATCAAAGTCCGCCAGCCGGATGCCCGACTGCGCGCGGCCCACACCGCCGCGCACCCAGCCAAATGCGTTGTAGCCCGACAGGTCCAGGATCACGCCGCCGTGCAGCGGCGTGCTTTGCCCGTAGTTGCCAGTGCCGCTGCCGCGCACGGTGAGGGGAATGCCCGCGCTGGCGCAGGCGGCCACCACCTGGCGGATTTCTGCTTCGGTGCGCGGGCGCACGGCAATGTCGCCGCGCTTGCCCGCCAGGTCACGCTTGAGCACGGGGCTGAACCAGGCAAAGTCCTGTGAGAGGCGGCCCACGCGCAGCGGGTCGGCGATCCAGTCGAGGCCGGGCAGCAGGTCGGGCAGTTGATGGGCGGTGGTGGTCATGTCGGTATCTCCTTGGCCGCTGGTGGCCGTTTTGGGCAAAAGGAAGCCCTTGCCGCGCGCCAGTGGCTGCGCGCGGTGTGTTGGCGATGGGGTTGAAAGGGCTAGTCGTGCGACGTTTCGCTGGCGTGCCAGCCGCCCAGGGCGACGCGGGTGAGCCAGGCCATCAGCACGAACAAGGCGACGCCAGTGAGCGAAATCAGCAGCAGTGCAGCAAACATGCGCGGGATGTTGAGCTGAAAGCCGGCCTGCAGGATCTGGTACGCCAGCCCCGCACCCTGGCCCCCGGTGCCCGCCACAAACTCAGCCACCACAGCGCCGATGAGCGCCAGGCCGCTGGAAATGCGCAGCCCGCCAAAGAAGTAGGGCAGCGCGCTGGGGATGCGCAGGCGCAGCAGAGTCTGCAGCCGCGTGGCGCGGTTGAGCTGGAAGTAGCTTTGCAGATCCGGCTCCACACTGCGCAGGCCCAGCGTGGTGTTGCTGATGATGGGGAACAGGGCGACCAGTGCGGCGCAGATCACCATGGACGCGGTCGGGTCCTTCACCCAGATGATGATGAGCGGCGCCACGGCCACGATGGGCGTGACCTGCAGCAGCACGGCGTAGGGGAAGAGCGCGGTCTCGATGCGTTTGCTCTGCACAAACAGGAACGAGATGAGCACACCCGCCACGGTGGCCACCACAAAGGCCAGCACCGTGATCTTGACGGTGACCCACAGCGAGCCGCCCAGGGCGGCCCAGTCGGTGAACAGCGTCTTCATCATCAGGATGGGCGAGGGCACCAGGTAGGGTGGCAGCTCCATGGCCGTGACCAGCCCCTGCCACAGCGCGATCAGCACCAGGCCGACCAGCACGGGGTAGACCACGCGCTGCACGCGGGGTTGGGCCATGAGCGGCGGGCGTTTGGGTGTGGCCTTGGCGGTAGGTTTGGCAGCGACGGGTGCAGGCGCTGAGCGCGGGGCGGCTGCGGGGTGGGCGGTGACCACGGGCGACGCCATCGGTGCGGAAGGGAAGGGGGTGCTCATGCCACGGTCTCCTCGGTGTCCACGCTGGCGCGCAGCAGGCTGTCCTGCAGCAGCTTGGCGTAGCGGCTGAATTCGGGCGACACCATGAAGTCGGCCGTGCGGGGGTAGGGCGCGTCGATGCGGAACTCTTCAACCACGCGGCCCGGGCGCGCGGCCATCATGACCACGCGGCTGGAGAGGAACACCGCCTCGTGGATCGAGTGCGTCACAAAGATCACGGTGAGCTTCTTCTTGCGCCACAGATCCAGCAGGTCGGCGTCGAGCTTGTGGCGCGTGATTTCGTCGAGTGCTCCAAAGGGCTCGTCCATCAGCAGCAGGTCAGGCTGGGTGACCAGGCCGCGCGCAATCGACACGCGCATCTGCATGCCGCCCGACAGCGCGCGGGGCAGCGCTTTGGCGAACTTGGAGAGGCCCACCAGTGCCAGCGCCTCGGTCACGCGGGCGTCAGCTTCCTCGCGCGGCATGCCCGCCAGGTCCAGCGGCAGGCGCACGTTGGTCTGCACACTGGCCCAGGGCATGAGCGTGGGCGACTGGAAGACAAACGCCATCTTCTTGCCGCTTTCGTCCAGCTGCGCCACGGGCTTGCGCCACAGGTGCAGGCGGCCGTCGGTGGGCTCCAGCAGGCCCGCCACCATTTTCAGCAGCGTGCTCTTGCCGCAGCCCGAGGGACCGAGCAGGGTGACGAACTCGCCTTCCTCAATGGTCAGGTCCACCGGCAGCAGGGCCTGGGTGCCATTGGGGTAGGTTTTTTCGGCGGAGAGCACCTCCACGGCGGGTGTGGAATAGGTGGCTGGCGTCGGGGCGTGCACCAGCGGCGGAGAGTCAGCGGGGGATGTCATGGTCGCCTTTCGATGGATGCGGCCGTGGGGTGGGGTGCGGCGGCTGTGTCAGGGCTGGGGTGGCAGCGGGTGGTGCGGGTAGTGCGGGTGGTCCACTGGGCCTCACTCCACACACCGTTCGGGCTGAGCCTGTCGAAGCCTTGCGCGGCGCTTCGACGGGCTCAGCGTGAACGGTGGAGGTGGGGGGATGGAAGCCCGTGAATCCAATCAGGGAAGAACCTTGAGGTCCTTCACAAAGGCCGTGTTGTAGGTCTCGGCCAGCTTCACCTTGGCAGGGTCGATGAGCTTGGCGTCCACCAGGAAGTCGTAGCTGGCCTTGGCGCGTGCGTCGGTCATGATGCCGATGCCCATCGTGGCGGCATCACCCCCGGTGGCCATGCCCATTTCCTTGAGCTTGGCCACGCTGTAGGCGAGCTGCTCGTCGGTCATGTTGGGGTTGTCCTTCTTGATGAGTGCGTTGGCCGGGGCTGGGTCGGCCAGGTAGCTCTTCCAGCCTTCCATCGAGGCCTTCACAAACGAGGCCACGGCGGCGCTGCGGTCCTTCACCGTTTTTTCCATGCACGAGATGGTGGTGGCGTAGGCTGGGTAGCCCTGGTCGCTGAACATCAGCGTGTTGGCCTTGACGCCCGCCTTGGCAATCGCAAACGGCTCGGACGTCAGGTAGCCCTGCTGGGCGGCGTTCTTGTCGGCCACGAAGGGCTGAATGTTGAACGTATAGGGGCGCGTCTGCGAGTCGGTGAAGCCGTACTTGGCCTTGAGCCAGGGCCAGTAGCCGCGCTGGGCCGCCGAGGCGATCAGGATGGTCTTGCCCTTGAGGTCTTCGAATTTCTTCACGTCCTCGTGTGCGATGAGCACCTGCGGGTCCTTCTGGAACACCGCCGCCACGTTGACCACCGGCACGCCGCCTTCACGCATCTGGATCATCTGCAGGTCGCTCGATCCCATCACGCACTCGGCCTGGCCGGCGGCCATCATCTGCACGATGTTGACCTGTGGGCCACCCATCTTGATGGTCACGTCCAGCCCATACTTTTTGTACAGGCCCGTAGCCACCGCCTGGTAGAAGCCGCCATGTTCGGCCTGCGCGTACCAGTTGGTCATGTAGGTGAACTTTTCCTGCGCGTGGGCAGTGCTCGACATGGCGCCGACGGCACCAACAGCGAGCAGCGCGGCTGCACCAATTTTGGAAAGGCGGGAGGCGGTCTTCATCATGGTGGTACTCCGGTAGGGGGTGGAGGTGGAACGAAGGGACAACGAAGGGGAAGGCGAAAAGGTTTTGCGGTGGCGTTCGCAGGTTTCAGGCCAGTGCGGACGGGTGCTCGATGTGGCCGGTGTGATGGGCCCGGCCCCAGGTGGGCTCAGCGCGCGGTGCCCACTGCAGCTTGTGCAGCTCGGTGATGGCGGCCGCCCAGCTCACGGCCAGCGAGTCGAGGATGGCGTGGCCCTGCTCGGCCGTGGCGGGCAGCGGGTCGCCAATGATTCCGCTGGGGCCGAAGTCGCGCGCACTCCAGGCGCAAGCAGGGCGGCCGTCGGGTGAGAGCAGGGGCGAGTCAAAAACGGGCGGGTAGTTGACCACCGCGCGTTCCATGTGCACGGTGTCGGGGGCCAGCGCCAGCATCAGTGCGGTTTCGCCGTGGCCCGCATGCATGGCCAGGCGTTTTTCCTTGTCGGAGAGGAATTTGCCCGCCACATGCGGCACGCGCCAGGTGAAGCTGGGCACCACGATGAAGTCGCCATGGCGCAAGCGCAGCTCGCGGGCGCACATCTCCATCACCTGCGGCTGGCCGCCGTGGCCGTTGACGAACAGCAGCTTGCGAAAGCCCGCGCGGTACACCGACTCGCCCACCTCGTTCATGGTGGCCAGCAGGGTCTCGCCGCTCAGCGTGACGGTGCCCGGGAAGTGCAGGTGTTCTTCGGACTTGCCGTAGGTGATGGGGGCCATCGCAAACGCAGGCACATCGGCCGGCAGGCGCGCCAGCGCATGGCCCACCACGCCTGCGCTGATCACCGTGTCCACCGCACAGGGCAGGTGCGGGCCGTGCTGCTCGGTGGCGCCCGTGGGCAGCACGATGACGGTGTTCTCCTTGTCCGGCAGGTCTGCGATCTCGGTCCAGCTCAGGTAGGGCAGGTAGCGGTGGGGCGGGTTGTAGCCGTGCAGCATTGGGGGGTCTTTCGTGAAGGAAGGCGTTGTTAGCGCAAAGGGAGGTAGGCCGTGGCCTCCACCTCGATGAGGATGTCGGGCGTGGGCAACATGCCGCTCACTTCCACCACGGTGGACGCGGGTGGCTCGCCGGGGAAGAACAGCTTGCGCACGCGGCTGTACTGTGGGAAGTGGTCCAGGTTCTTGAAGTACTGCACCAGCTTGAACACGTCGGACATCTGGCCGCCTGCGGCCTCGATGGTCTGGCGGATGCGGTCGAGCACGTACCAGCTCTGCGCGAGGATGGGGCCCTCCTTGATGTCGCTGCTGAACTCGCCCGTGCGGCCAATCAACGTGGCGGCCTCATGCGGGATGTCGTCGTAGCCACGCACGATGCGGCTGGCGGCAGGGTCCACGGCGATGATCCCGCTCAGGTAGATGAAGTCGCCTGCGCGGCGCCACGCGGCGTAGCGGGCCAGGGGCTGGGCGATGCCGGGCGCAGATATGGGACTCATGCAAGGCTCCTTGCGGATTGGGTTGTGGGCACATGCCAGGCAGCCGGTGCATGGCCGCTGGCGACGCGGCCCTGGCGCAGCACCACGCGGCCCTGCGCGCCTTGTGTGCGCGACGGAAAGCCCCAGTGGTCGGCCTGCGTGAAGACCAGCAGGTCGGCCACCGTGCCGGGCTGCAGCGGCAGCGCCGTGGTGCCAGTGCGGCCGGTGCGCAGCCAGTCGGCACGGCACAGCGATTCGCTCCATTGGTCGAAAGGTGCATCCAGCTGCGCCGCCAGCACGCCCGTGGCCAGGGCTTCCAGCGGGTCAAAGCTGCCCACGGGGCAGAACGGGTCTTGCACGTTGTCGCTGGCGACCAGCACCGGGATGCCACGTGCGCGCGCCTCCTTCACCAGCGTCAGACCACGCTGGCGCGGTGTGCGGCCGGTGGTGGCGTCCTGCAGCAGCAGGTTGGTGATGGGCAGCGTGACCAGCGTGATCGGGCTTTGTGCCACCGCGTCGAGCGTGGCGAGGGCCGTGGCCTCGTCCTGTGCGGCCAGGGCGCAGGTGTGGCCGCAGACCACATGGCCTTCAAAGCGCAGTTCCTTGACCAGTGCGGCCGTGGTCGCCAAGCCCTGGGCGCCGGGGTGCAGTTCTTCGTCCACATGCAGGTCCACGTTCAGCCCGTGGTGTTGTGCGGCTTCCAACAGGTGGCGCAGCGCTTGCGGGTCCCAGTTGGTGGAATGCACAAAGCCGCCCAGCAATGCGCCGGGGCCGCTGGCGGCCACGGTGGCGGCCAGCCGCAGGGCGGCGCTGCGGTCTGCGTACAGGTGCAAGGGGATCAGGCTCACACGCTCTAGCGTGATGCGGTCGGCCCAGTCGTGGGCCAGTGCGCGCAACACGTTCCAGGCCAGTGGCTGCGCGTCGGGCTCCCACCAGTCGCAGTGGGTGCGCAGGTGCACGGTGCCTGCGTCGTAGGCCCATTGCAGCCCGCGACTGGCGCGGGCGTGGATGTCGGCTTCGGTCCAGCCCTGGCGGTCCACCATCATGGCCTCGATGGCGCCCAGCAGGCCTGGTTTGACCACGCCCATGCGGGGTAGGGTGAAGGCCTTGTCCAGGTGGGTGTGGGCATCGACTAGGCCGGGCAACACCAGGGCGCCCGCTACGTCCCACACGGTGCCATGTGGCGCAGGCTGGGTGCCGTGGGGCAGCACTTGCACGATGCGTCCCTGGGCCAGCTGCAGGTCGGCCAGTGCGGGCTGGTGGCCCTGCTGCGGCCAGGCGGCGGGCAGCAGCCAGCGCGGCAACCGTGTGCGCAGGATGCGGTCGGGGGTGTTGGATGCGTGCATGCTGTGGCCCTTAGAACGTGGTCTTACGCAAAGCGCGCCATCGCCTGGCCCACACGGGCCTTGAAGGCCGCCAGCCGGGGCGGTGTGGCCACGTTCATGTGGTAGTAGGCGTGGTAGTTCACCCGCGCCTTGCCGCCCGTGAGCAGGCGCATGTAGCGGGTGATGGACTTGCGCGGCGGGTCGCCCATGAACAGGGCCGTCCAGCGGGGGCGCCCGTAAGTGACCACGGCCGAGATGCGCTTGATGTGCGTGAGCGAGGGTTTGACGTTGTGCGGGTCGCTGATGTCAAAGGCCACGCCGGGCATGAGCACGCGGTCGAAAAATCCCTTGAGCATCGCCGGCATGCCAAAGCACCAGGTGGGAAAGCAGAACACCACGGCTTCGGCCCAGAGCAGGCGGTCCACATAGCCCTGCACGGGCAACTGGTTGCTGGGCACCTCGTGGTAGCCCAGGCGCTCTTCGCGTGTCATCACGGGGTTGAAGCCCTCGGCGTACAGGTCGCAGTCGTCCACCTCATGGCCCGCGCCGCGCAGCTGCTGCACCACCTCGGTGTGCAGGGCTGCGTTGTAGCTGGTCTCTACCGGGTGGCAATAGATCACGAGGATGCGCATGGCGGGGGTCCTTCGGGTTGTGGGGGATGGGCCTACAGGTCCAGCGTGAGCGTGGCGCTGTGGCTGCGCGCGCAGCACACGGCGACGTGGGTGGCTTGCTCTGCAGCGCTCAGGCAGCTGTCGCGGTGGTCGGGCTCGCCGTCCAGCCAGCGGGTCACGCAGGTGCCGCACATACCCTGCGCGCACAGGGTTTCCAGCGGTACGCCAGCGAGCTGCAGCACATCGGCCATGCTCTCGCCGGGGGCGACGGGCAAGCGCATCTGGCTGCGCTGCAGGATCAGCTCGAACGTGTGTTCTGTGCGGGCGGCGTCGGCGGTGTCAGGGGCTGTCTGCATTGTTTGACCATGTGATTTGATCGATTGGTCAAACTATTGCAAAGGCTGTGCCAGTCACAAAAATCGGTCAAACGTCTTTGTGGTGGATCAACGCGGCCTGAAAGCGGCTTTGGACGCCGCGTGCTGGTGCAAATTTCCCGGGACTCGTCCCTCGGGCACCCGAGGGATGCCCAGAATGGGGCGGGGGCCTTAGTCTGGTGCGAGGCCGCAGCCCAGCAGCACAAAGCTGGTGAGTTCGCGCACGATGGGCTCGCGGTCGATGGGCTCGTCGGGCGCCAGGCCCAGCATGATGTGCACCTGCACGCCGTAGTCGGCGTAGTGCTGCGTCATGCCCCAGATCTGCATCAGCAAAACCTTGGCGTCCACCTTGCGCATGCGGCCTTCGGCAACCCAGCGGTTGATGAGGTCCACCTTCTGTTGGGTGGACTTGACGGCCACCGGCCAGTACTTGCCCAGGTTGCGCCCACCGCCCAGCACCTCGGTGGTGAAGATGCGCGACAGGCCCGGGTTGTCCAGCGCGTAGTCGAGCTTTTTGCGCACATAGCTGCTCAACACCTTCTTTGGGTCGTCGCTGTTGCTGTCAAAGATGAAGGCGCCCGACCAGCCGTTGAGCACCGAGTACAGCAGCTCTTCATACAGCTCTTCCTTGCTGCTGATGTAGTAGTGCAGCTGGGGCTTGGTCAGGCCCGCGCGCTCGGCGATGGCTTTGGTGGATGCCCCTTTGAACCCATGGCGGCTGAACTCGGCAACCGCCGCCTCGCGGATGGCGGTGAGGATGCGCTCGCGCCCTTGTTTGGCGCGGCCCAGGAGTGCGCCTGAGGCGACATCGGTTTCGGTTTCAGTCATGGACGGGCGGGGTGCGGGATGCGCGGCTTGCAAGAGACAACAGGTAGAAGACAGCGATTTTGCGCGCTACTGCTCGCTTCACGCTTTCCAGAAGCCGATGTGGGGAACGCTGGCCTCCTCGATCAGCGCGGGGCCAATGCACTCGATGGAATGGGGCGATGCTGCGAACACATCGCGGCAGGACAGCTCTGCATCGCGTTGTTCCGCTCGCTCGCCGCGATAGACCCGCAGGCGAACGGCGTCAATGCCAAACACCACGCGGCCAATGCCAGACCAGAAAATTGCGCCTGCGCACATCACGCAGGGCTCGGCTGACGAGTACAGCGTGGCTTTGGCCAGTGCATCGCGGCCCACGCGGGGGCTGAGCTGGCGCACGGCGTTGGTTTCGGCATGGCCTGTGCAGTCGCCAGTTTCAGTGGTGTTGCAGTAAGCCTCGGCAAGCAGTTCGCCGCCTGCGCCCACCACCACGGCGCCAAATGGACGATTGCCGCGCGCGCGTGCCGTGCAGGACCAGACGATGGCCTGGCGCAGGTAGGTGCCGTCGGTGTCGTTGATGGGCGTGGGGTCGTCAAAACTGGCAGGGTGTGCAGACATGAGCGCGTGCATGGGGTGTCTCCGTCGATGGTGGGTGGGTTGCTGTCGTTGTGCAACGCCGGACTGTCTGCACGCCCGCCGTTGTGGTGCAGGGCGCTATGCATTTGGCATGCCAATCACAATCAGTGACATGTATGCATGGCTTTTGACGTGCTGTGCACCAGCGCTCTGGCTGCTTGCTGGCACGCATGCAAGGCGCTGTGGGCATTCTTCTTGCATCGCTATTGGCAAGAGTAGAAGCGTTCACTGCGTTATCCCTGTGCCACCCTGCACGAGGCGATGCCAGTCGGAAATTGCTCTTGAAGCCCGCTGTGCGCACAGCGGTGTGCGTTGGCACACCGTGGCTTCAAGGGTTGAATGGCCGGCCGCAGCAGGCGGTGCCAAACGCTCTTGAAGCACCCAGCGGGAGGGCCTTTCTTCCTTCC
>NZ_JAMXAX010000017.1 GCF_023913775.1 Acidovorax facilis | reverse complement strand
CCACCGTGCAGACATCCTCCCTCCGGCCCCGGCCCGCCAAGGCGAAGCCCGAGCGGCTGCGCGCTCCCGTACCCCGGGCCCTGGCTTATGGCGTGGCGCTGGCCTGGTGCGGTCTGCCGCTCTCCGTGCTGGCGCAGGCGCCTGACGCTGCCCCGCCTGCCAGCGCCTGGGATGCACCCCCTGCGCTGCGCACCTCGCCCCTGCTTCAGGAAAAGATTCCCGAGGCGGTCCGGCCCCAGCTCCCCGTTTTTGTGACGGGGGACCGGATCAGCGGCCAGACCGACCTGAACGCCGTCATCGAAGGCAATGCCGAATTGCGCCGGGGCGACACCGTGATCCGTGCCGACCGCCTGGACTACAACGTGCCCGAAGACCTGGCCAAGGCCAACGGCAAGGTGCGCATCAACCGCGCGGGCAACGTGTACGAAGGCACGGCGCTGGAGCTGCGGGTGGATGCCTTCGAAGGTTTCTTCAGCGACGCGCGCTACCAATTTTTGGCCACCCAGGCGCACGGCGACGCCACGCGCGTGGATTTCATCGACCGCGACCGTGCCGTGGTGCACAACGCCACCTACACCACCTGCGAGCGCGGCAATGAAGAAAGCTGGCAGCCCGACTGGGTGCTGCGCGCCGCCACCATTCGCATCGACAACGAGGAAGAGGTCGGCACCGCCGAAGACGCGGTGCTGGAGTTCAAGGGCGTCTCTGTGCTGCCCATTCCGTACATCACCTTCCCGCTGTCGGACAAGCGCAAGTCCGGCCTGCTGCCGCCCACCATCGGGCTGGACAGCCGCGACGGGGTGGCGTACATCCAGCCCTACTACTGGAACATCGCACCCAACCGCGACGCCACGCTGCGCGCCGCCCTCATGACCAAGCGCGGCGCCAACCTGGGCGGCGAATTCCGTTACCTGGAGCCCAGCTACACCGGCCAGATCAGCGCCGATGTGATGCCCACCGACCGCCTGCGCGACCGCATGCGCTGGAGTTTTTCGGGCCAGCACCAGGGCGCCTTTGACACCGCCATCGGCGGGCTGGGGCTCAATCTGAACGTCAACCGCGTGAGCGACGACAACTACTGGCGCGACTTTGGCCGGGCGTCCGACCTGCTGCGCCAGCGCCTGCTGCCGGGCGACGCCACGCTGTCGTGGGCGCGCAATGACATGTCCGCTAGCGTGCGCACCCTCAAGTGGCAGACCTTGCAGGACGTGACCTCGCCCATCGTGCCGCCGTATGACCGGCTGCCGCAGCTGCAGTGGCGCTATGCACCGTCGCAGCTGGGTGGCGGGCTCGATGCCAGCGTGGAGCTGGACACCACCCGCTTCCAGGCCGCCCGCGAGCTGACAGGCCAGCCCAATGCCAACCGCAGCTATGCGATGGCGCAGATCAGCAGGCCGTTTTTGGCGCCTGGGGGCTTTGTCACCCCGCGCCTGCAATTGCATGCCACGCAGTACCAGTTTGACTCGGCGCTATCCAACGGGCAGCGTTCAGCCAACCGCACCTTGCCCACCTTCAGCCTGGACAGCGGGCTGGTGTTTGAACGCGATGCCGCCTACTTTGGCCGCGCCTTCTTGCAGACGCTGGAGCCGCGCGCGTTCTACACCTACACGCCTTACCGTGACCAGAGCATGCTGCCCGTGTACGACACGGCGGCCAATGATTTCAACTTTGCCACCATCTACACCGAGAACGCTTTCGGGGGTAACGACCGGCTGGCCGACAACAACCTGCTCACACTGGGTGTGACCACCCGGCTGCTGGACCCGAACACGGGCGCCGAGGCTGCACGCTTTGGCATTGCCCAGCGGCTGCGGTTCTCGGACCAGAAGGTCACCTTGCCCGGCGGTACCCCCGTGAGCGAGCGCCTGTCGGACCTGTTGCTGGGCGCGGGCATCAGCTGGACGCCCCAGTGGGGCTTTGACTCCACCGTGCAGTACAACCCCAAGACGGGCCGCTCCATCCGCTCGACCATCGGCGCGCGCTACAGCCCCGGCAATTACCGCACCGTGAGCGCGGCCTACCGCCTGCAGCGTGGCACCAGCGAGCAGATCGACATCGGCTGGCAGTGGCCGCTGAACGACCTGTGGGGCGACAAGGGCAAAGACCTGGGCGCAGGCCGTGGCCAGGGCGGCGGGCGCTGGTACAGCGTAGGCCGTCTGAACTACAGCCTGCAGGACCGCAAGCTGGTGGACACCGTGGTGGGCCTGGAGTACGACAGCTGCTGCTGGATTGGCCGTGTGGTGCTGGAGCGCCTGCAAAGCAGCGTGACCACCTCCAACACCCGCCTGCTGTTCCAGATCGAGTTCGTCGGCTTCTCGCGCCTGAGCCTGGGCTCCAGCCCCCTGGACACCTTCAAGCAGAATGTGCCGCGTTACCAGAACCTGCGCGAGCAGGTCACAACGCCCAGCCGTTTCAGCAATTACGACTAACGCCCAACGCTCCTACGCTTAACGCCATGAATCACCGTGTCATTGCACTGGCCATTGCCACCCTGGCTTCCCTGCTCTCCCAGGGCGCCCTGGCCCAAGGGCTGCGCCCTTCCGGCGCACCGTCGGGCAAAGGGCTGACGGCGCGCCCGGCGGCCGCACCATCGATCACGCTGCCTGCAGAAACGGCAAGTGGTAGCAGCAGCTCGGCACCCCGGCAGGCGGATTTCATTGTCGCCGTGGTCAATTCCGAGCCCGTGACCAACAACGAGGTCCGCGCGCGCCTGGCCCGCGCCCAAGCCCAGCTGGCCCAGCAAGGGGGTGCCATGCCGCCCCGGGAGCTGCTGGCGCGCGAGGTGCTGGAGCGCATCATCCTGGAGCGCGCACAGCTGCAGCAAGCCAAGGAATCGGGCCTCAAGGTGGATGACTACGCCGTGTCGCAGGCCGAACAGGGCGTGGCCCGCCAGAACAACATGTCGGTCGATGACCTCTACCGCCGCCTGGCGCGGGACGGCATGGGCAAGGAGCGCTTCCGCGAGGAATTGCGCAACCAGTTGCTGCTGCAGCGCCTGCGCGAGCGCGAGGTGGAGGCGCGCGTGAAAGTCACCGACCTGGACATCGACCAGTACCTGCGCGAGCAGCAAAAGGGCAACGACGTCGCTTCGATGGAGATCAACCTGGGCCATGTGCTGGTGCTGGTGCCCGAGAACGCGAGCCCCGTGCAGGTGGCCGAGCGCCAGGCACGCGCCCAGCGCGCGGCCGACAAGGTGCGCGCGGGGGAAGACTTTGCGGCCGTGGCCCGCGAGTTTTCGGATGCGCCCGAGGGACAGCGCGCGGGCGGCCAACTGGGCATGCGCCCGGCCGACCGGTATCCTGAGCTGTTTGTGAACTCCACGCTGGGCCTGCCTGTGGGCAGCATCGTCGGGCCCGTGCGCTCGCCAGCGGGCTTCCACGTGCTCAAGGTGATCGAGCGAGTCACGGCTGGCGTGCCCACCACGGTGGTGCAAAACCATGCCCGCCACATCCTGCTGCGCACGGGGCCGCAACTTTCCGAAAGCGCCGCCGCCGCTCGCCTGGCCGACTACCGCCGCCGTGTGCAGATGGGGCAGGCCGATTTTGCAGCGCTGGCCCGCGAGCACTCGCAGGACGGTAGCTCCAAGGAAGGTGGCGACTTGGGCTGGGCCACCCCCGGCCGCTATGTGCCTGAGTTCGAGCAGGCCCTGAACGCCCTCAAGCCCGGCGACATCAGCGAACCCGTGGTTTCGCGTTTCGGCGTGCACCTGATCCAGCTGCTGGAGCGCCGCGAGGCCAAGCTCACCCAGCGCGAGCAGCGCGACATGGCGCGCGACACCGTGCGCGAGAAGAAACTGGACGAGGCCTATGCCACCTGGGCGCAGGAGCTGCGCGGACGCGCGTATGTCGAATACCGCGACCCACCGCAGTGACCGATCAATGATCAGACAGGTAAGCACGCGTTGAAACACATCCCCCGCAAGCGCTTCGGGCAGCATTTTCTGTCCGACAAGGGCATCATCGAAGATATCGTGCAGGCCATTGCACCCCAGCCGGGCCAGCCCATGGTTGAGATCGGGCCGGGCCTCGCGGCACTGACCCAGCCCCTGGTCGAGCGCCTGGGGCGCCTCACGGTCATCGAGCTGGACCGCGATCTGGCCTTGCGCCTGCGGCTGCACGGCCAGCTGGAAGTGATCGAGTCCGACGTGCTCAAGGTGGACTTCACCGCGCTGGCACTGGCCATGCGCGAGAAAGCCGCGTTGCCCGACCTCAAGCTGCGCGTGGTGGGCAACCTGCCCTACAACATCTCCACGCCCATCCTGTTCCACTTGCTGGACCATGTGCAGGTCATCGAAGACCAGCACTTCATGCTGCAAAAGGAAGTGATCGACCGCATGGTGGCCAAGCCCGCCACCAGCGACTACGGGCGCCTGTCAGTCATGCTGCAGTGGCGCTACGCCATGGAAAACGTGCTGTTCGTGCCGCCTGAGAGCTTTGACCCACCCCCACGCGTGGACAGCGCCGTGGTCCGCATGGTGCCGCACGCAGAGCCTGCGCCTTTGTCGGTGCCCCTGCTGGAAGAACTGGTGCAGGTCGCCTTCAGCCAGCGCCGCAAGCTGCTGCGCCACACCCTGGGCCGCTGGCTCGAAGCGCGCCAGTTCGCCGGCACCTTCGACACCCAGCGCCGCGCCGAGGAAGTGCCGGTGGCTGAGTTTGTGGCCCTCGCGCAGGCGTGCTCTTAAATTAATAGCTGCCGACTCTTTGTGGACGGGCGCTAGAGCCCGATTTGGCTAGAATTTTCAGCAACTGGCGCGGCCCAGGCCTGGGATGCCAAGCAAGGGCCGCCCCGCAGCGAGGGCATCGTCCACCTTCCCGAATGGCGCAGCCATTCGAGAGAAGGGGGAAGGCGCGCAGCGCCTCAGGGGGATGTACCGAATTCAGGCCGCGCTCAGCCAGTAACCCGCGTTGAAAGGGCTGCTCATGCGCAGCGCCATCGGGGAGACATCGACAAGCTTGTCGGTCGGCATTTTTTCGGCGGAATCCGTGCCGATTTCAATGCCCTCGACACCTTGTTGGGTGCCGGTAGCCTCGTTCGCCCGTTCTGCTTGGCTGGTGGATGCAGAACGGGCTACAGAAAAGAATAGAAACACCGGAACGGTATCTTGCGGTCGCCCCAGTAGTCGGCGGCGTCGCGGAAGATATCGAGCAGTTGTTCACGCGCTTCCTTGTCGAACTTGCCCGTGGCGGGGATCTGCTCCAGCACCACGATGAAACCAGGCTGCGGGCCCGATTTATGCAAGGGATCCGTCATGCAGTCGTACAACGCATCAAAGTTCTTGCCGAAGTGCGACGGGAAGGTGAATTGCCCGGCAATCAGGTCCAGCACATCCTGCTTGGACTGCGCGTGGGCCAGGTTGGCGTACAAGAAATGGTGACCCATGGAGGTGGCCGCATCCTGCAGGTCCTGCACGCGGAAAGCGCGAATGGACTGCACGATGTTGGTGCGCACGCCACGCAGTGGCGTTTCCAGGTCTTTACGAAGTGGCGTCTGCATCTCCGCTACTCTTTCTTTTTAAAGTCCACAAACTTCTGGCATTTCGCAGGGCTGCGGGATGCAGCCTGCGGGTGGGGGATTCAAGGGGGCGCGCTTACCGCTGCCAGCGTATCTCTGGCCTGCGTGCAGCGCAACGGGGGTCACTCGACGATCTCGCGAAAACTGGCGTAGTGATCGCTGGTGTAGTAGCAGGCGTCCGGAACCCGGGGCTTGCCGCCACACACAATGCGCCGGGCTCCCCGGTTGCGCGATCCTGGTGTTCTGACGGTGTACTCACGGTAGTAGCCCCGCTTGTGGGCGGGCAACAGCCGCTCGCGATTGCCAAAAACTGTTCCGTCCTTGTCATACGGAAAGGGCCCTCCTTCACGGATCAGCGCGTACGTCGCCCGCCCTTGGGGCGGCAACTCGGCCAATGCGATAGGGGGGATGGAGCCGTCGGTGGACGGGGAGTTCCGGGCATGCCCCGCTACCGGGGACAACACGAACGCAACACCCAAAACACACAAAAACCCTGCTTTGCGCGCCCGGGTGGCTACAGCCTTCAGCATCAACGAACCTTTCAGAAACTACGGGTTAACTCGAAATTTCGAGCCGCTAGTGTCGCTCAACGGCCCCCAAAAAGCAAGCGTCTGCACAAAGATTGGGCAGACGCTGAAGGGAAAAACAAGCTCTTTAAGTTAGCGCTTGCTATCAATTTTTGGCTTATCTTGACACGTTGGCATCGGCCACGGTAAGTGCTGTCATGTTCACAATGCGGCGCACGGTGGCGCTGGGCGTCAGGATATGAACCGGCTTGGCCGCGCCCAGCAGCACGGGGCCGATGGCGATGCCGCCGCCTGCGGCGGTCTTGAGCAGGTTGTAGGCGATGTTGGCTGCGTCGATGTTGGGGAACACCAGCAGGTTGGCGTCACCCGTCAGTTCGCTGCTGGGCATGAGGGCTGCACGGGCCTTGCCGTCCAGCGCCACGTCGCCATGCATTTCACCGTCCACTTCCAGCCAGGGGGCTTGCTGGCGCAGCAGTTCGAGCGTCTGGCGCATTTTGACGGCGCTGGGGTGGTTGCTGGTGCCGAAGTTGGAGTGAGACAGCAGCGCGGCCTTGGGCTTGACGCCAAAGCGCATCATTTCCTCGGCAGCCAGGGCGGTGATCTCGGCCAGCTCCTGGGGGGTCGGGTCGTAGTTGACGTGGGTGTCCACCAGGAACACCTGGCGGCCGGGCAGCATGAGGCCGTTCATGCAGGCGTATACCGGCACATCCTGCGCCGTGCTGTCGGCGCCGCCCGCGTGTTTGCCGATCACCTGGTCGATGTAGAGCAGGTGGTTGGCCGTGGTGCCCCAGGTGCCGCAGATCAGGCCGTCCACCTCGCCCTTGTGCAGCATCATGGCGCCGATGAGCGTGAGGCGCCGACGCATTTCGATCTTGGCGACCTGCTGGGTGATGCCCTTGCGCTCGGTCATGCGGTGGTAGGTCTGCCAGAAGTCGCGGTAGCGGTGGTCGAAGTCGGTGTTGACCACGTCATAGTCCACGCCTTCCTTCAGGCGCAGGCCAAACTTTTCGATGCGCTGGGCAATGATGGCGGGTCGGCCGATCAGCGTCGGGCGGGCCACCTTCTCGTCCACCACGATCTGTGCGGCGCGCAGCACGCGTTCTTCCTCACCCTCGGCGTAGGCCACGCGCTTTTTGGCGGCGGTGCGTGCGGCGTCGAAGATGGGCTTCATCGTCGTGCCGGAGGCGTAGACAAAGGTCTGCAGCCGATCGCGGTATGCGTCCATGTCGGTAATGGGGCGCTGCGCCACGCCACTGTCCATGGCGGCCTGCGCCACGGCCGGCGCAATCTTCATCATCAGGCGCGGGTCGAACGGCTTGGGGATCAGGTATTCGGGGCCGAACGACAGCTTCTCGCCCACATAGGCTGCGGCCACCACTTCGCTCTGCTCGGCCTGGGCCAGTTCGGCAATCGCGTGGACGGCGGCAATCTCCATCTCATCGGTGATGGTGGTGGCGCCGCAGTCCAGCGCGCCACGGAAGATGTACGGGAAGCACAGGACGTTGTTGACCTGGTTCGGGTAGTCCGAGCGCCCCGTGGCCATGATGATGTCGCTGCGCACGCTGTGCGCCAGCTCGGGCGTGATTTCGGGATTTGGGTTGGCCAGGGCGAAGATCACCGGGCGCTCGGCCATGGTAGCCACCATTTCGGGCTTGAGCACATTGCCCGCCGACAGGCCCAGGAACACGTCCGCGCCCACCATCACCTCGGCCAGCTTGCGCGCGTCGGTCTTTTGCATGAACTGGCGCTTGTCGTCGTCCATCAGCTCTTCGCGGCCTTCGTAGACCACGCCGGCCAGGTCGGTGACAAAAACATTCTTGCGCTGCACACCCACCTTGAGCAGCAGGTTCAGGCAGGCCAGCGCCGCTGCACCCGCGCCGCTGGTGACCAGCTTCACCTCCTCGATCTTCTTGCCCGCCACCTTCAGCGCATTCACGATGGCCGCCGCCACCGTGATGGCCGTGCCGTGCTGGTCGTCGTGGAAGACCGGGATCTTCATGCGCTTGCGCAGCTCGCGCTCCACGTAGAAGCAATCGGGGGCCTTGATGTCTTCGAGGTTGATGGCGCCGAAGGTCGGCTCCAGCGCGGCGATCACTTCCACCAGCTTCTGGGGGTCTTTTTCATCGATCTCGATGTCGAACACATCCACGCCGGCGAATTTCTTGAACAGAACGCCCTTGCCTTCCATCACAGGCTTGGAGGCCAGCGCGCCGATGTCGCCCAGGCCCAGCACGGCGGTGCCGTTGGTGATGACGGCCACCAGGTTGCCGCGCGAGGTGTAGCGGAAGGCATTGGCCGGATCCTTGACGATTTCTTCGCAAGGTGCGGCCACACCGGGCGAGTAGGCCAGCGCCAGGTCATGCTGGTTGACCATCTGCTTGGTGGCGGCAATGGCGATCTTGCCGGGCTTGGGAAACTCGTGGTACTCGAGAGCGGCACGGCGCAACTGGGCGCGCTTGTCGGAATCGTTGTTGTTCTGGGCCGTGGTGTTTTCGGGCATTCAATTGTCTCCAGCTTGGGGTGTCAATGCCACGCCGGTTCAAGCAGGTCCGGCGCAGGTTGTCAGCTTTCGTAAGGGTGGGCGATTGTAGGCCGCGTTCGGTAAAAACCCTAGTAAGCGAATCTGCTTACATGGGAAATTCAGCTTTGCCGTCTGGGTTGGAATGCGGCGGATCGCTCCAGCGCGAGGTGCAACCTTTACGCAACCGCTGCCGAAGTGGCCTGGAGCTCCGCTTCGAGCCCGTCCGGCCTGGAGCTTCGAGCTGCGAAACCGTTGGCTTCACCACAATCGTTCCCTGCCAGGGCGGTTTTTGCGGTCAGCGCAGTCCATGGCCGAGATGCGGAAAAAAGACCGTAGAAATGGACTGCAGCGGTCCTTCTGTCATCGACGGTTTCCAGTTCCTGCGGGCAACAGATCGAAGCGGGCGCTATCGTTAGCGGTGCTTCTCATGGGGCAAGCTGTTAGCCAAACAGCGCCTCATAGCGGGCGATGTTCGGCGAGCGCGTATCCGGCATGCTGGGCACCAGCATCCACTGCACGCTTCCCAGTTGCGGGTGGTTCAGCGTGTACGTGGCCTGAGAAAGCCTTGGGGCATCTGGTCCATGAAATAGCAGTGTGAACGGCGTCCGAAATTGCTCTGGCAAATGGCCGCGTGCCCGTTCGGTAGCTTCTACCAAAACCAGCTCTACAGGGCCATGCTCTGTCAGTGCGACGAAGGGACTGCCCACCAGGGTGTTGACGGATTCAAAAGTGGTGCTCATCGATGGCGTGTGTTGAGGGATCACAAAAGGGTTGGATACAGGCCATTGAGTTGCCAGAATGGGCTGGTATCCACGACCCACTCAACATCCTACAGCCGAGAATCCACTGTGTATTTGCTATCTGAACCATTTGCCCTGCGTGAGAGGGCCGACGACGATCAGCCTTTTCTGCTGGAACTCTATCTGTCTACCCGCGATGACCTCCAGCAGGCCATCCCCGACCTCGCGCTGCTCCAGCAGTTGATAGCCATGCAGTTCAATGCACAGGAGACCGGCTACCGCCACCAGTTCCCCTTGGCCCGCCAGTTGGTACTGCTGCGTTCCGGCCACCCAATAGGGCGCATGGTGGTAGACGCCTCACCCGAACAATTGCGCTTGGTGGATATCGCCATTGCGCCGCCAGCTCGCCGCAGCGGCGCTGCAATGGCTGCGTTGGCTGCGCTGCAGCGCCATGCAGCAGCGCAGGGCCTGCCACTGTGTCTGGCGGTAGGGCGATACAACGATCCAGCGCAGTGCCTGTACCAAAAATGCGGATTCACTTCCGTGACCGAAGACGATCTTTTCGTGCAGATGATCTGGAGAAGCGCTTCGCTGTGAGAGCTGCCAGCACAATCGCTCCGTTGTTGAAGCCATCTTCGACGGGGGAAATGTGCCTGACCGCGTAGCGCTTGCAGGCAAGGCCATCCGTGGGGCGGCTTCTGTATCGACAACGGGGACACACGGCAAGTAGATCACGGTGCCGGGGGCCGCAGAACAAGCTGCGGCGCTTGCTGGCCACCTGGCTGCAGACAATCCATGCCCCAGACCAGGTGCCCCAGTGCAGCTATGCGACAGCCGCATAGCAGTCTACGCCGCACGCCGCGCGCCGCACGCAGCGACCGCAGCGCTGCTTGCGCGAGACCGTCCAACGATCTCAGTTGCGCGACGGGAAGATGCCTTCCATGCAAATGATGTAGTTGAGGCCCAGATACGGCTGCATGTTGGACACCATGGCTGTGGTCGTCACGGGGGCGGCCAACGGCTGGCCGCCGGTATTGGCGCCCACCGTCACCGCGCCTGTGCCACCAATGGTGGTGCTGACACCACCCAGGTTGACCGGACCCGTTGCGGTCGGTGAGTAGATGGACGCGCTGCTCGGGCCACTCGGCGATGCGCTGAGGAAAGAGCCATTGGCGGGAGTCGTGCTGGTGCCCGTGGTGCCCGTGGACGCCTGCAAATGCGTTGTGCCCGTGAGCCCTGCGGGGTCGAAGGTGGCCGGGTGCGTGTGCGGTGGCAGATTCGAGGCATTGAGTGTCACCGTCGCCGAGCCTGTGCCAATCACAGTGTTGGTGTTGGTACCCGCCTTCTCGCCTTGTGCAATGGGGGTCAATCCTGGTCCAGCGGCTTGTGATCCGACGGGGACCCTGCCTCGCAAATCCGGCAGGCCGAAGGTGTTCACGCCATCCCCCCCGTACGTGGTTCCCAGCAAGGCGAACATGGCTGAGTTTTGCTGAATAGGAACCGTCTGTCCGTTGCAGAACGCCCAGCCGCGCGGCGCGTAGTTGAAACCGACCGGCATGATCATCCCCATAAATGCTTCCATGAGTTCTCCTCCATTAGTGAGTGATAGGCTCAGGAATACTATGACGGCAACACGGGAGCGGTCAACGAATATGCTGCAAGAGGCATTTCACACACGCGAACGCACTCCCCGGCCTGTCTGTCACCCCCTCGGGGGGACTTTGAACGGGCCCTGGGCGTGCGCTGCGCTCTATCGGCTGCTCGGAAAGCTGAACACCGCGCCCTCGCGCACACCGGCGCTGGGCCAGCGCTGCGTGATGGTCTTGCGCTTGGTGTAGAAGCGCACGGCGTCGGGGCCGTAGGCGTGCAGGTCGCCGAACAGCGAACGCTTCCAGCCGCCGAACGAGTGGTAAGCCACCGGCACGGGCAGGGGCACGTTCACGCCCACCATGCCCACCTGGATGTGGTCGGTGAAGTAGCGGGCGGCCTCGCCGTCGCGCGTGAAGATGCAGGTGCCGTTGCCGTATTCGTGGTCGTTGATGAGCTGCATGGCTTCCTGCAGCGTCTTCACGCGCACCACGCCGAGCACGGGGCCGAAGATCTCTTCCTGGTAGATCTTCATGCCGGGCTTGACGTTGTCGAACAGGCACGCGCCCAAAAAGTAGCCTTCCTCATGGCCCGCCACCTGAACGCCCCGGCCATCCACCACCAGCGTGGCACCCTCTGCCACGCCCTGGTCGACATAGCCCTTCACCTTCTCGAAGTGCGGCTTGGTGACCAGCGGGCCCATGTCGTTGCTGTTGTCGGTGCCTGGGCCGACCTTCATCTTGGCGATCTCGGTCTTCAGGCCCGCGATCACGGCGTCGCCCACTTCGTCGCCCACGGCCACCAGCAGCGGGATGGCCATGCAGCGCTCGCCGCACGATCCGTAGGCCGCGCCCATCAGGGCGCTCACGGCGTTGTCTACGTCCGCGTCGGGCATCAGCACGGCGTGGTTCTTGGCGCCGCCCAGGGCCTGCACGCGCTTGCCGTGTTTGCAGCCTTCGCTGTAGATGTATTCGGCAATCGGCGTGGAGCCCACAAAGCTCACGGCCTTCACGCGCGGGTCTTGCAGCAGAGTGTCCACGGCCAGCTTGTCGCCGTTGACGACGTTCAGCACGCCGGGCGGCAGGCCCGCTTCCAGCGCAAGCTGGGCGATGAACAGCGTGGAGGAGGGATCGCGCTCCGAAGGCTTGAGCACAAAGGTGTTGCCACACGCCACAGCCATGGGCCACATCCACAGCGGCACCATGGCCGGGAAGTTGAAGGGCGTGATGCCTGCGGTGACGCCCAGCGCCTGGAACTCACTCCACGAGTCGATGCTGGGGCCCACGTTGCGGCTGTGCTCGCCCTTGAGCAGCTCGGGCGCGTAGCTCGCGTATTCGACGTTTTCAATGCCACGCTGCAGCTCACCGTGTGCATCGGCCAGCACCTTGCCGTGTTCGGCGGTGATCAGGGCGGCAATCTTGTCGGCGTTTTCTTCGAGCAGGACTTTCAGCTTGCTCATCACGCGGGCGCGTTTCAGGGGCGGCGTGTTGCGCCAGGCCGGGAAGGCGGCTTCGGCCGAAGCAATGGCGGCCTCCACCGTAGCCTTGCTGGCCAGCGCCACGCTGGTGGTCGACTGGCCCGTGGCGGGGTTGAACACCGGCTGCGTGCGCGCCGTGTCCGCAACGATCTTGCCGTCGATCAGGTGGCCGACGGTGGTGGTGACGTTCTTGTCGTGGTTCATGGCAAAAATATGGGTAAAAAGTGCTGCTAGCGCTTATCTAGAAAGCGCTAGCAGCTATTGAATCAGGAGTATTCCCGCTGGCGGATGAAACGGCGCGCGCCAAGCCAGCGGCCGCCGTGCACGGGCCGGGGTGTGTCATCACGCCGTTTCAGCCAGGGCATCGCCCAGTGCGTTGATCAGGCGGTCGATTTCGGCCTTCTCGCTGATGAAGGGCGGCGCCAGCTGGATGGTGTCGCCACCGTAGCGCACGTAAAAGCCCTTCTTCCAGCAGTTCATCGCAATTTCATAGGGGCGGCGGGCCGGCTCGCCCGGCAGCGCGGCAATGGTGAAGCCAGCAGCCAGCCCAAAGTTGCGGATGTCAGCCACATGCTTGGCGCCCTTCAAGCTGTGCACGGCTTGCTCGAAGTACGGCGCCAGCGCGTTCACGCGGCCGATCATGTCTTCCTTCTGCAGGATGTCGAGCGCCGCAATGCCCGCCGCGCAGGCCACAGGGTGGGCCGAGTACGTGTAGCCGTGCGCAAACTCCAGCATGTACTCCGGGCCGCCCGCCGCCATGAAGGTGTCGTAGATCTCCTTGGTGGCCACCACGCCGCCCAGCGGTTGCGCGCCGTTGGTCACCTGCTTGGCAAAGTTCAGGATGTCGGGCGTCACGCCGAAGGCTTCGGCCCCGGTCCAGGCGCCGCTGCGGCCAAAGCCGCTGATCACTTCGTCAAAAATCAGCAGGATGTTGTTCTGCGTGCAGATCTCGCGCAGGCGCTGTAGGTAGCCCACGGGCGGGATCACCACGCCGGCCGAGCCCGAGAAAGGTTCCACGATCACGGCGGCAATGTTCGATGCGTCGTGCAGCGCAATCACGTCCAGCAGGCGGTCGGCCAGCTCTTTGCCCGTGGGCGGCATGCCTTTGTGGAACGAGCCAGCGGGTGGCTGGGTGTGGGGCAGGTGGTCGGCTTCAATGCCCTGGCCGAACATCTTGCGGTTGGCAACAATGCCGCCCACCGAGATGCCGCCGAAGTTCACGCCGTGGTAGCCCTTTTCGCGGCCGATCAGGCGGGTTTTGCTCGCCTGGCCCTTGTTGCGCCAGTAAGCGCGTGCCATCTTCAGCGAGGTGTCGGCCGACTCGGAGCCCGAGCCGGTGAAGAACACATAGTCCAGGCCCGCAGGCGTCAGTTCCTTGACCCGGTTGGCCAACTCGAACGACAGCGGGTGGCCGAACTGGAAGGCGGGCGCGTAGTCCAGCTTCATCGCCTGCTTGCCAATGGCCTCGGCGATCTCGCGGCGGCCATGGCCCAGGCCCGCACACCACAGGCCCGAGAGGCCATCAAAAATCTTGCGACCGTCCGCGTCGGTGTAGTAGGCGCCGCTGCCCTCCACGATCATGCGCGGGTTGGCCTTGAACTGACGGTTGGCCGTGTAGGGCATCCAGTGCGCGTCCAGCCATTCGGCGTCCATGCGGGGGCCTTCGGCACCAGCGGCGGGTTTTTCGATGTTGACGAAGCTCATGGGGTTCTCCAGTGCAAAGGCGGCGACAAAAGGCGGGCAACCCCAGCGGTCTGGGGCTTGACGTAGGGCATTGTTGCGCTGCCTGTTAATCTCTCCAATACTCCAATATCAATGTTTACTTGACGGTTTATGCAAGTAAAAACACCTCCACCCCACCCTTCCCCCAAACACCGCGCCGTACTGGGCCAGCTCAGCGACATGGACCTGCGCCTCTTGCAGGTCTTCAAGAGCGTGGTCGAGTGCGGCGGCATGTCGGCCGCCGAACTGGAGCTGAACATCGGCACCAGCACCGTCAGCCGCCACATGAAAGACCTGGAAACCCGCCTGGGCCTCACCTTGTGCCGCCGGGGCCGGGCCGGTTTTGCCCTCACGGCCGAGGGGCAGCGCGTGTACGACGAGACCCTGCGCCTGCTGTCGGCCGTGGACGCCTTTCGCAGCAGCATCGATGACATCCACCGCCGCATGGGCGGGCGGCTGGAGGTGGCGGTGTTCGACAAGACCGCCAGCAACCCGGCCGCGCACATCGGCGATGCGATTGCGCTCTTTGCCAGCCAAGCGCCGGAAGTCAGCCTGCAGATGCACGTGGCGTCCATCCCGGCCATCGAGCGCGGGCTGATCGACGGCAGCTTCCACGTGGGCATCATCCCGGCGCACCGCACGTCGCAAAGCTTGGTCTATGCCGACCTGTTTGCCGAAACGATGTTGCTGTACTGCGGTGCGCGCCACCCGCTGTATGGCACCGACCATGCTGCGCTCACCTGGGAATCCCTGCGCGCCTACCAGTTTGCGGGCCTGGGCTACCACTCGCCCAACATGGAGCTGAGCCACAGCACCCGCCTGCCGCGCAAGGCCACCGGGTTCGACCAGGAGTCGATTGCCACGCTGATCCTCTCAGGCCGCTACCTGGGTTTTCTGCCCGACCACTACGCCGAAGGCTTCGAGCGCCAGGGGCTCATGCAGGCCGTTCTGCCCGCACAGTTCCACTACCGCTGCCAGTTTGTGAGCGTGCTGCGCAAGTCGCCGCAACCGCCGAGGGCGGCGCAGGCGTTTGCGCAATGCCTACTGGAGGCCCATGGTTGATGGCTTGCCCGCAGCGCGGCGCAGGCACACAATGCCAACTCTTTGGCGCTTTTGAGCGGGGCACACCATGGCAACCATTTCTTCGATTGGCAGTTCCGGCCTGCAGGCCGCGCAGTTGCGGCTGGATGCCTCGGCCAACAACGTGGCCAACATGAACACCCCCAACTACCGCCGCCAGGTGGTGGCGCAGGAAGAGGCCGCCGACAGCGCTGGCGTGCGCGCCACCGTGCAGCGCCAGCAAGAGGCCGAGGGCGTGGCGCTGGAGAAGGAGGCGGTCGAGCAGATGTCGGCCACCTACGCCTTCAAGGCCAATCTGCAGACCATCAAGGCACAAGACGAAATGATGGGTTCGCTGCTCGACGTGAAGGCCTGAGTCGTTTCTCCCGCGCTCCCGACAATGCCCCGCCAGCCGGGGCATTGTTGTTTTCAGCGCCAGCGCTGGAGTGGCCTCGGGCGACCTCAGCTGGCTACAACCAGCCCGGCCAGCCGGTGAACGAGCCAGCGTTGAAAGGCCAAGCCGGTAGCGGTGCGGCTGCGCAAGGGAATGCTGTACATGGGGGCTCCTTCGTACGGGTGGTTCAGACGTTGGTTCAAACGGCCTGCAAGGCGGCTGGGCTGGGTGCCTGTGTGGCGTCGTCAGCGCCGCGCCGGGCAGCCCGGTCCCAGGCCTTTTCATGGAAGAAGAACGCGACCGCCTGCACCGTGGGCTCCAGCAGGCTCAGCGTGAGCGAGGCCCACAGGTTGCCCGTGACGGCATAGGCCACCAGGGCGGCCACGCAGATGTGGATCACGTAGTAGCTGCCAGTTTTCATCAGCATGGTTTTGTTCTGGCGGGCAGCGCGGCGGATGTGGGACATGGCGGACTCCTTTTCACTTCTTCATCAGGGCCTGCCGTGGTGAGCAGGGATGTTGAAATGGTAGTAATTCTCAATAGCGTTGGCTAATTGATCATCACTAAGCCGGAGATAGCCACTATCAAGCGGCCATCCATCCCGGTCGGGCGGCGCCATGTCAACCAAACTGGTTCAGCGCGTGAACCAGTTCACCGATGGGGCTCAAAAAAAGCCGCTCCGCGCCATGCCCCCGTTGCTATGATGGCCGCTCTTTTCAACCCCCTCTTTTGCTTTGGGAGCACACATGGCCCTCATGGACTTCATCAAGAAACAGTTCATTGACATCATTCAATGGACCGAAGAGGGGGACGGCACGCTGGCCTGGCGCTTCCCCATGGCGGGCATGGAAATCCAGAACGGCGGCACGCTGGTGGTGCGCGAGTCGCAGATGGCCATCTTCGTCAACGAAGGCCAGGTGGCCGACGTGTTTGGTCCCGGCACCTACAAGCTCACCACGCAGACGTTGCCGGTGCTGACCTACCTGAAGAACTGGGACAAGCTCTTTGAGTCCCCCTTCAAGAGCGATGTGTACTTCTTCAGCACACGCCAGCAGATCGACCAGAAGTGGGGCACCCCCCAGCCCATCACGATCCGCGACAAGGACTTCGGCGCCGTGCGCCTGCGCGCGTTCGGCAACTACGCCTTCCGCATTGCCGACCCCAAGGCTTTCCACACCGAAATCTCGGGCACGCGCGAGTCGTATCCCGTGGCCGACCTGGAAGGCCAGCTGCGCGGCCTGGTGCTGCAGAACATCAGCAACGCCATTGCGGGCAGCGGCCTGCCGTTTCTGGACCTGGCGGCCAACCAGGTGATGTTTGCGGAGGCGATGGTCAAGGAACTGGCGCCCATCTTTGCCAAGCTGGGCATCTTGATCGAATCTCTCACGGTGCAGAACGTCTCGCTGCCCGAAGAGCTGCAAAAGATCCTCGACCAGAAGATCGGCATGGGCATGGTTGGCAACGACATGGCCAAATTCATGCAGTACCAGACGGCGCAGGCCATTCCCAAGTTCGCCGAAGCCAGTGGCGGTGGTGGCGGCATTGCGGGCGATGCGATGGGCCTCGGCGCGGGCGTGGCGCTGGGCCAGGTGCTGGCGCAGAACCTGCAGCAGGGCCTGCAGACCCCGGTGGCTCCCGCTGCTGCTGCGGCAGCGCAGGCCGCTGCGACCCCGGTGGGTGTCAAGCCCGAAGAGGTCATGGCAACGCTGGAGAAGCTGGGCGAACTCAAGTCCAAGGGCATCCTCACGCAGGAAGAGTTCGACGCCAAGAAGGCTGAGCTGCTCAAGAAGCTGGTCTGAACCCGGTTGCTATCATAAATATAGCTGTTTGCGCTGGAGGGATAAGCGCTAGAGGCCAAAAAGGCCTCAAAGCCGTGTAGCGCGGCGCAGGCAGCAGCCCCACGATGGCCACCGACCCCACACAGCGTTACTACCGCGCGCCCTGCCCGGGCTGCGGCGCGCCGGTTGAATTCCGCAGCGCGCAGTCCACGCACGCCGTCTGCGGCTACTGCCAGAGCACCGTCGTGCGCAGCGGCGACGTGCTCACGCGCCTGGGCAAGATGGCCGAGCTGTTCGACGACCACAGCCCCCTGCAGCTCATGGCCAGCGGGCGCATCCAGCTCGACGGCAAGGATGTGCCCTTCACTCTGGTGGGCCGCCTGCAATACAAAGGCGATGCAGGGGTGTGGACCGAATGGGCCGCCTTCCTGAACGATGGCACGTTGGCGACGCTGGGCGAGGACAACGGTGCCTACGTCTTCACGCGCCCCATCGACCCAGGCCGCGAAATGCCTGCGCCCGAGCGCTTTCGCATCGGCACCACCACCGCCATCAACGGCAAGCCCTACAGCGTGGCCTACACCGGCCAGGCATCGCTGATCTCTGCCCAGGGCGAACTGCCCAAGCTGCCCCCGCTGGGCCAGCCCTTCGGCATGGTCGAGCTGCGCAGCGCCGACGGTGAAGTGGTCAGCATCGACTACGGCCACACCCCGCCCAACGTGGAGCGCGGCAAGTCGGTACTGCTGGAAGACCTGCAGCTCCAGGGCCTGAAAGACGAATCCGCCAAGGACGAAAAAGGCCGCCAGTTCAACTGCCCGCACTGCGGCGCGCCCGTGCAGGTGAAGCTGGCGGGCACCAAAAGCATCACCTGCGGTTCCTGCGCCAGCATCATCAGCCTCGATAGCGGCGTGGGCGGCGAACTGCGCTCGGCCGAGCAGGACGAGCCCGTGCAGCCCCTCATTCCGCTGGGCAGCAAGGGCCAGCTGCAGGGTGTGCACTGGCAGGTGGTGGGTTTTCAGCACCGCATGGGCGTGGAGCCGGGCGACGACGAGCACTTTGGCTGGAGCGAATACCTGCTCTACAACCAAAAGCGCGGGTTTGCCTTCCTGGTCGATTCCGAAGAAGGCTGGAGCATGGTGCGCCCCACCACCGGCGCGCCGCAGCTCTCCTCCAACGGTCGCACCGCCACCTACATGGGCACCAAGTACGAGCTCAAGTACACCTACGAGGCCGAAACGACCTACGTGCTGGGCGAGTTCTACTGGCAGGTCACTCGGGGCCAGAAAACCAGCAACCGCGACTTTGCGAGCGCCAAGGGCCTGCTGTCGCTGGAGCAGACGCCGAACGAAGTCACCTGGTCCGCCGGTGACAAGCTGGCCAGCGACACCGTGGCCAAGGCCTTCAAGCTCGAAGACAAGGCCGATGTACTGCAGCGCGACGACCCGGGCCCCTTCACCGCCAAGTCGGGCCTGGGCTGCGGCACCATCATCCTGATTGCGATCATCATCATCATCCTGCTGATCATCCTGAGCAATTGTTCGGGGTCGTCGGGCAGCGGCTACCGCAGCTCGGGCGGCTCGTTCGGCGGATACTCGTCCGGCGGAAGCCACAAGTAGGCGGGCGCTCCAAGGCGCCTGCCTGCAGACAGATCCATGAGCCCCGTCTTCACCACCCCACCACCTACACACCACCGTTTCAAGGAGTTCACACCATGATGGGAATCGAATGGCTCCGGCCCGCAGCCTTCCTCGGGTCCATGCTGTACGCGCTGATTGGCGTGGTCATTTTCTGGCTGTGTTTTGTCATCGTGGACAAGATCACGCCCTACGACCTGTGGCGCGAGATCGTCGAGAAACAAAACAAGGCCCTGGCCATGGTGGTGGCGGCGATGTGCCTGGGGATCAGCATCATCGTGGCGGCGGCCATTCACTGACGCACCTTGCCTGAAACGGCGCGCGCCCCTGCGGCGCGCCGGTACCTGCCTTGCAATCCGACCTGACTTCTCCTGCCTCGCCGTCCGAGGCCCCGGGCGCCACCGCCGGCCCCCGCCCCATCGAAATCGCCCTGCTCATCAGCGTGTTCGTGGTGGCCGCCTGCGGCCTGCTGTACGAGCTGGCTGCGGGCGCGCTGGCGTCGTATGTGCTGGGCGATTCGGTGCTGCGGTTTTCCACCATCATCGGCACCTACCTGTTTGCCATGGGCGTGGGCTCGTGGCTGTCGCGGTACTTTGAGCGGCAGCTGCCCGCACACTTTTTGCGCATCGAGCTGCTGGTGGCGCTGATTGGCGGCTTGTTGCCCGCCACGCTGTTTCTGGCCAACGCGTACACGCCCGGGGCGTTCCGATTTCTGCTGTACGGCATGGTGTTGATGGTGGGCACGCTGGTGGGGCTGGAGATCCCCCTGGTGATGCGCATCTTGAAGCGCAACGTGGCGCTCAAGGACCTGGTCTCGCAGGTGCTCACGTTTGACTACCTGGGCGCGCTGGCGGTGTCGATGGCGTTTCCGCTGCTCCTGGTGCCGCACCTGGGGCTCATCCGCACGGGGCTGCTGTTTGGGGTGATGAATGCGGCCGTGGCGCTGTGGGCGGTGTGGCTGTTCCGGCACGAATTGCGGCGCCTGAAGGCGCACCTGGCGGCCTGCGTGATGGTGCTGGGCATCTTGCTGGCCGCGCTGGCGGGGGCCGAGCAGATCACCAGCGTGGCCGAAGACAAGTTCTACCAGGACCGCATCGTCTTCAGCACTGCGTCGCCCTACCAGCGCATCGTGGTCACGCAGGGGCGCGCGGGCCACCGGCTGTACCTCAATGGCAACCTGCAGTTTGCGCAGGCCGACGAGTACCGCTACCACGAGGCCCTGGTGCACCCCGCCATGGCCGCCCACGGCGCGCCCAAGAAGGTGGCGGTGCTGGGCGGCGGCGACGGCATGGCCGTGCGCGAGATCCTCAAGTACCCCTCGGTCGAATCCGTGACCCTGGTGGAGCTGGACCCGGCCATGACGAAGATCTTCAGCGAGAACCCGCGCCTTGCGCAGCTCAACGGCCACGCGCTGCAGAACCCCAAGGTGAAGATCGTCAACACCGATGCATTTGGCTGGCTGCAGGAAGGATCGGACACGTTTGATGTCATCGTGGTGGACTTTCCCGATCCCACCAATTTCTCCATCGGCAAGCTCTACACCAACAGCTTTTACGCGCTGCTGGACAAGCGCCTGGCCGCCAGCGGCTACGCGGTGGTGCAGACCACCTCCCCGCTGGTGGCCCGCAAAAGCTACTGGACGGTGGCGCAGACCATCGAATCCATCGGCCTGCAGACGGCGCCCTACCACGCGCATGTGCCCAGCTTTGGCGAATGGGGTTTCATCATCGCCAGCCGCAGGCCCTGGCGCCTGCCCGAGGCACTGCCAGCCGATTTGCGGTTCTTGGGTGCCGACACGCTGCCGCTGTTGTTCGACTTTCCGCTCGACATGGCGCGCGTGCCGGCCGAGGTGAACCGGCTGTCGAACCAGGCGCTGGTGCACACGTACGAACGCGAATGGGGAAAACATTGAGAAGCCCCCCTGAGCCGCTTCGCGCCATCCCCCCGCTCTCGCAGCGCTGCGCGCAGCGGGCAGGGGGACGCCCCCAGCGCGGCGGGGCGGCCCTTGCGCGGCGGCCGCTGGTCTGGGCCGCTCCGGTCGCAAGCGGCGCAGGCGTTGCGTACGGCCGGAGACACTGACGCCATGCAACGCCGCCATTTCCTAGCCACCGCCGCCGCCTCGACTGCCGCCGCGGTGCTGCTGCCGGGTTGCGACCGTGCACCACGCGCGCTGGAAGGCGGCTTCACCGGCATCGACATGGCGCGGGGCCACCAGCTGCGCGACCTGCTCAAGACCGGCACCTTGCCCGCCCCCAGCGTAGTCCGCCGTGCCCAGGTCATCATCGCGGGCGGTGGCGTGGCGGGGCTCGCTGCGGCGCGGTCGCTGCGGCTGGCGGGGGTGGAGGACTTTGCGATGCTGGAGCTGGAAGACGGTGCAGGCGGCAACAGCCGGGGCGGGGCCGTGAGCGGCATTGCCTGCCCGCTGGGCGCGCACTACCTGCCGGTGCCCGGCGACGATGCGCGCGAGGTGCAGGATCTGCTGGAAGAGCTGGGCCTGCGCCGCCGCGTGGCTGGCCGCTGGCAGTACGACGAACGCCACCTGTGCCACAGCCCGCAGGAGCGCCTGTTTTTTGACGGCGAGTGGCAAGAAGGCCTGCTGCCCGTGCACGGTGTGGGCGAAGCCACGCTGGCCCAATACCGCCGCTTTGCACAGGCGGTGGAGCGAGAGGCGAAGGCCGCGCGGTTTGCCATGCCTGCGCTCAAGCTGTTGGGGCCAAAAAAGCCGCTAGCGCCCGCCCATCAAGCGCTGGATGCCATGACTTTCAGTGTTTGGCTGGCGCAAGAGGGCCTGGATGACGAGCACCTGCTCTGGTACCTGAACTACTGCTGCCGCGACGACTACGGCGCGGGCGTCGCGCGCGTGTCGGCCTGGGCGGGCATCCACTACTTTGCCAGCCGCCACGGTTTTCACGCGCCGGGCGAGGCGGTGGATGAGGCGCGCGAAAGCGTGCTCACCTGGCCCGAAGGCAACGGCTGGATCACCCAGCGCCTGGCCGAGCCGCTTGCCAACACTGTGAATGGGGGCGGCCAGCTGCGCACCGCCACCAGTGTGCTGCGCATCACCGAAACCCGCCACGGCGTGGAGGTGGACGCCTTCAACCATGCCACCGACAGCGTGGAGCGGTGGCAGGCGCCGCGCTGCGTCGTGGCGCTGCCCGTGTTCGTGGCGGCGCGGGTGGTGCACAACCCGCCCGCTTTTTTGACCGGCGCAGCGCAGCGCCTGCAGGCGGCCCCCTGGCTGGTGGCCAACATCCACATCGACAGCCCGCTCACCGACCGCCCCGGCGCTGCCCCCGCGTGGGACAACGTGCTCTACGCCGACCCCACCGCCGGTGGCCTGGGGTACGTGAACGCCGGGCACCAGCGGCTGGACACGGGCGCCGCGCTGGCCGGGCCCACCGTGCTCACCTACTACCAGGCGCTGGGCGATGTGCAGGGCGGCCGCCAGCAGCTGGCCACCCAGCCCTGGCAACCATGGGCCGAGGCCGCGCTGGCCACCCTGACCGTGCCCCACCCCGACCTGCGCCAGCGCGCCACACGCGTGGACATCACCCGCTACGGCCACGCCATGGCCATCCCGGTACCTGGCATGCAGGGCTTTTTAAGCCAAATTGGCCTCCAGCGCTTATCAGGTAAGCGCAAAAAGCTATCAAATGGTGAGCAATCGCCCTGGATTCCCACCCCCACCACGGCACGGCTCGCGTTTGCGCACAGCGACTGGTCGGGCTATTCGGTGTTTGAAGAGGCCTTCACGCGCGGGCACGGTGCCGGGCTGGTGGCGGCGGGCTGAATGCCGATGGCGGGCCCCGAAGTGCACATCGACGTGGCGCTGCAGCAGCTCCACCTGATGCTGGACGGGGCCACTCTGCGCACCTACCCGGTATCCACCGCCCTGAATGGCGTGGGCGAACACAACGGCAGCGGCTGCACTCCCCGCGGTCTGCACCGCGTGCGCGCCAAGGTGGGCGCGGGCTGTGCGCCGGGCACGGTGTTTGTGGGGCGGCGCACCACGGGCGAGTTGTATGCCCCCGAGCTGGCTGCAGCACACCCTGGCCGCGACTGGATCCTGAGCCGTATCCTCTGGCTCACCGGCTGTGAGCCTGGCGTGAACCGGGGCGGCGCGGTGGACACGCTGCGCCGCTACATCTACATCCACGGCTGCCCGGACGACTGCCCCATGGGCGTGCCGCGGTCGCACGGCTGCGTGCGCATGACCAACGCCGATGTGATCGACCTGTTTGACCGGGTGGCCGTGGGCACGCGGGTGTGCATCCACAGCATCCAGACCCCCGGGCTCATGGAGGGCGCAGCACCATGACGGACAAGGCCCACCCCGGCAGCCCGCCGCCTTCGCTCGACCGGCGCTTTCTCGTGTTCCTGGGCCCCTTGGTGCTCACCAACATCCTGCAGGCGCTCACCGGCACGGTGAACCACATCTACGTGGGGCGGCTGCTGGGTGCGGGCTCGCTGGCGGCGGTGGCCTCGTTCATGCCGCTGTTCCTGCTGCTCAGTGCCTTCATCTTTGGGCTGGGCAATGGGTCGTCCATCCTGGTGGGCCAGGCCTTTGGCGCGCGCAACCACGCGCGGCTGCATGCCGTGGCGGGCACCACGCTGTGCGCCGGGGTGCTGCTGGGCCTGGTGCTGGCCGCCCTGGGGCTGTTGGCCGTGCGGCCTCTGATGCTGCTGCTGGGCACGCCGGCCGACGTGCTGCCCCAGGCGGTGGCCTATGCGCGGGGGATGATGGTGCTGTTCCCCGTGCTGTTCACCTCCATGCTCACGGCGGCGCTGCTGCGTGGCACGGGCGACACCGTCACGCCGCTGCGCGCGCTGGTGGTGTCGCTGTCGGTCACGCTGGTGTGCGCGCCGCTATTCATCCGGGGCGTGCCTGCCCTCGGGCTGCCTGCGCTGGGCATCCTGGGTGGCGTGGCCGCGCTGTTGCTGGCCACGCTGTGCTCGCTGTGCTACACGGCCTGGCACCTGCGGCGCCGCGCGCATGTGCTGGCCCCCACGCGGGCGCTGGCCGCGCATCTGCGGCTGGACGCTGCCTTGCTGCGCACCCTGGTGCGGCTGGGCGTGCCCACGGGCCTGTTCTTCATCACCGGCTCGCTGGCCGACCTGGGCCTGCTCAGCCTGGTCAACGCGCATGGCTCGGCAGCCACGGCGGCGTGGGGGGCAGCCAGCCAGGTGATGTCGTATGTGCTGTTCCCGGCGATGGCGGTGGCCATTGCTTCATCGGTGTTTGCGGCGCAGGCCATTGGCGCGGGCCAGGGCCAGCAGTTGGCGGCCGTCACGCGCACCGGCATGCGCATGAACCTGCTCCTCACCGGCGGCCTGGCCCTGCTGATGTTCGGCGTCGCGCCCTGGGTGGTGGGCCTGTTTGTGGCCGATGCCCGCGTGATCGACATCGCCGCACGCGTGCTGCCCATCACGGTGTGGGGCGCGGTGTTTTTTGGATGGGCCAGCGTGTATTCCGGCGTGATGCGTGCCAGCGGCACGGTGCTGGCACCCACGCTCATTTCACTGGGGTGCCTGGCCTGCCTCATCGTGCCGCTGGGCTGGCTGCTGGGGCGCCAGTTTGGCCTGGTGGCCACCTGGGTGGCCTACCCCGCCACGTACCTGTGCGCCCTGGCGCTGCAGGCCCTGTACTTCCACGGGGTATGGCGACGCCGGGCGTTGCAGCGGCTGGTCTGATACGCCAGCAATTTGCACTAAAAATGGCCCTAGCGCTTATCCATTAAGCGCAAAACGCTATGAAAATAGTAGCATTTTGCGCGCTGCCCTCGCCTGCGTTTCAGCCGCGCCGCATGTCCAGCCACAGACCCGCACACAGCGCCACGCCCACCGCAAACAGCATCCAGGTCCGCGAAACCGCGTAGGGGTAGAACATGAGCGCCACGCCCCACCAGCGGGTGCGTGGCTGCTGCGCTCTTTTGCCGTGCCAGTAAGCCGCCATGCCGACCAGGCCAAACACGATGGCGCCCGCGATGTAGGCGGGGCTGGGCAGTTCCAGTCCGAGGGATTGCAATGCAGAAAGGGTGTCCATAGGGAATAGGGGCTGTCCAGCGTTGTGGGTGGGGAATGTTGGGGGAGCGCAAGGCGGGTGTGACTCCCGAACCTGGCAAAAGGTCCGTGTCCATCGGCTGCATGCCAGGACATATCTTGGTGCCTGCCTTTCATGGTGGCGTCACAAGGGCGCGGCATCGTGCGGGTTTTGGCTTTATTCCCCATGAACATGTCCCGACTCTCCTTCATCGCCGCCAGTGCAGCCCTGCTGTGCGCCGCCTCTTCTGCAGCCCTGGCCCAGCAGGCCTACCCCGCCACGCTGGCCGGCCACGCGGTGCTGCCCGCCCTGACGATGATTGCCGCCCCCAAGGACGCGCCACACGACCTGCAGTTGGCGGGCAAGTTCACAACACCCCGCCGGGTGGACGCCGTGGGCAGCGTGATGGGCCAGTCCGGAGGCCGCGACACCGGCGTGTCGCTGCCGTTCCAGGGCCAGCCCATTCAGGGCCACTCGGGCATCAAGCGGATGGCTGACGGATCGTTCTGGCTGCTGACCGACAACGGCGCCGGTTCCAAGGCCAACTCGCCGGACTTCATGCTTCACCTGAGCCACTACACCGTGGACTTCAAAAGCGGCCAGTTCAATCGCCTCAAGACCATCTTCCTGCACGACCCCGACAAGAAGGTGCCGTTTCGCATCACCCATGAAGGCACCGACAAGCGCTACCTGACGGGCGCCGACTTCGACCCCGAGAGCTTCCAGTTCGCCGGTGGCGCACTGTGGATCGGCGAAGAGTTCGGCCCCTTCCTCATCAAGGCCGACCTGAACGGCAAAGTGCTGGCCGTGTTCGAGACGCAGGTGGACGGCAAGACCGTGCGCTCGCCCGACGCGCCCGGCGTGCTCATGCCCGGCGCGCCCGACGCCAAGCCCACTGCGTTTGTGGTCAAGCGCTCCAAGGGCTACGAAGGCATGGCTGCCAGCAAGGATGGCAGCAAGCTCTACGCGCTGCTGGAAGGCGCGCTGTGGAACGACGACGCCAAAGCGTATGAAAACGTGGGCGGCAAGCAGTACCTGCGCGTGCTGGAGTTCGATGTGAAGAGCGAGCAATGGACCGGCCGCCACTGGAAGTACGTGATGGAAGCCAACCACCACGCGATTGGCGACTTCAACATGATCGATGGCACGACTGGATTGATCATCGAGCGCGATAACGGTGAAGGCACCGCCGACAAGGCCTGCCCCGCAGACCAAAAACGCACGGACTGCTTCCACGACCTTGCCAAGTTCAAGCGCGTCTACAAGGTCGAAATGAGCGACGCCAACGTGGGCGGCGAGATCCGCAAGGTCGGCTACATCGACCTCATGAACATCCAGGATCCGAAGCGCCTGGCCAAGAAACCATTGAACAACGGCGTGCTGACCTTCCCGTTCTTCACCATCGAGAACGTGGACGTGGTCGATGGCACCCACATCGTCGTGGGCAACGACAACAACCTGCCCTTCAGCAGCAGCCGCGACCCGAACAAGGCGGATGACAACGAGCTGGTGTTGCTGGAAGTGGGCGAACTTCTGCGGGCCAAGTAACCCGGCGTCAACGCGCGGTGGGGGCCGGGTGGCAAAATTCCCGGTTCCCATTCCAACGCACCCGGAAGCCGCGCCACCATGTTCACAGGCATCGTCCAAGCCACGGCAGGCATTGCCGCCATCCACGACCGCGCAGGCCTGCGCACCTTTACGCTCGACTTCCCCCAAGGCTTTTGCCAGGACCTGGCCATTGGCGCCAGCGTATCGACGGACGGCGTGTGCCTGACGGTCACCGAAATCCTTTCGCCCACGCAGGCCAACTTTGATGTGATGCAACAGAGCCTGAACATCACCACGCTGGGCAGTTACGCGCAGGGCGACCGCGTGAACGTGGAGCGCGCGGCCAAGGATGGCGCCGAGATCGGCGGCCACCCGTTGTCGGGCCATGTGGATTTCACCGGCACGCTCATCGAGCGCCGCGAGTTCGACAACAACCTGGTGTGGCGCGTGGCCGTGCCCGAGGCGTTTCGCCGCTACATCTTTGCCAAGGGCTACATCGCCATCCATGGCGCCAGCCTGACGGTGGCCGAGGTGAACCGGCAAGAGGGCTGGTTCGAGATCTGGATGATTCCTGAAACACGCCGCGCCACGGTGTTTGAAGCCAAGCAGGTGGGTGACCGCCTGAACATCGAGATCGAGCGCAGCACCCAGGTCGTGGTGGACACCGTGCGCGAGGCGGTGCAGGAAAGCCTGGGCCGTCTGCAACCAGTGCTGGAGGCGCTGCTGAAAGAAAAGGGCCTGTCGCTCGACGACTTCGTGCAGGCGCCCGTGCTGCCGCACTGATTGAACCAAGCTCACTCATGTCCGTGGTGGTGCGCCCGCTGGCGCTGAGCGATCTGGCCGACCTGCTGGCCGTGCAGCTGGCCTGCTATGGCGAGGGGTTTGTGGAAAGTGGCGAGGTGTTTGCCCGCCGCCTCGCCAGCCCCGCCAATTGCTCGCTGGTGCTGGAGCAGGGCGGCACGGTGTGTGCCTACCTGGCGGCCTACCGCAGCGTGCGCGGCAAGGTCACTCCGCTGCATGGCGACTTTGAAGCCGCCGCCCAGCCCGACACGCTGTACCTACACGACATGGCCGTGCTGCCTGCCCATGCGGGGCAAGGTCTGGCCCACGCGTTGCTGCAGCCCCTGTGGGCGCAGGCCCGCGCAGAAGGGCTGCGGCACAGCGCGCTGGTGTCGGTGCAGGGATCGCAGGCGTACTGGCAGCGGCAGGGGTATGTGTTGCACCCCCTGCAGGACGCCACCCAGCAGGCACGCCTGGCCAGCTATGGCGAAGGCGCTGTGTACATGGCGCGCACGCTGTGGGCTTGGCGTCACCGCCCCTCGTCATAATGCGCGCCATGCCCCACCGCTGGAAACCCAACGTCACCGTGGCCGCCCTCATCGAGCGCGATGGCCGCTTTCTGCTGGTCGAGGAAGAAACCACCGACGGCCTCAAGCTCAACAACCCTGCCGGCCACCTGGACCCGGGCGAATCGCCCATCCAGGCCTGCGCCCGCGAGGTGCTGGAAGAAACCGCGCACGACTTCGAGCCCACGGCGCTGATCGGCGTGTACCTCAACCGCTTCACCAAGACGCGCACGGGCGACGACATCACCTACATGCGCTTTGCGTTTGCGGGCTCGCTGGGCACGCACCACGACTGGCGCACGCTCGACACCGGCATCGTGCGCACGCTGTGGCTCACGGTCGATGAGATCCGCGCCTGCCCCGAGCGCCATCGCAGCCCCCTGCTGCTGCGCTGCCTGGAGGACTACCTGGCGGGCCAGCGGTTTCCGCTGACGCTGGTGCACACCGACATTTCGGTGACCGAACCCTCTGCGCAATAGCGCCGAGGCACCACGCAAAAAAGTTTTTTGGACTGCATGTAACCCGCAGCGTGCGGGGGACGAATTACCAGGCAGAGAGCGCGGCACGGTGCAGCGCGATCTAACCACCTGATTACTCATCCCTTAACGCCTACGGAGTTACCCGCCATGCTGTCCACGAACACCAAGACCACTGCATCTTTCGCCCTGTCTGCCGCGCTGCTGGCACTGGCATCCACCAGCTTTGCAGCCGACGCGCCCAAGGGCTCCAAAGGCGCCGCCATCGGCGCCAACGACAAGGTGCACTGCTACAACGTGCACGACTGCAAGGGCAATAGCGACTGCTCCACGGCCGAGCACAGCTGCAAGGGCCAGAACGCTTGCAAGGGCCACGGCTTCAAGGCCAAGACAGCCGCTCAGTGCCTGATGGAGAAGGGCACCATCGGCGATATCCAGTGAAGCTCCCCCTGAGCGGCTTTGCCGCTCCGTGCGGCCCCCAGAGCGGGCAGCCCTTCGAGGAAGTCCAAGCCTGCGCAGGCAGGCTCGGAGCCGCGCCTCTCAGCCCCTCTCTCGCTGCGTGGGAGGGGGACACCGCCCGCGCGGCGGGGCGGCCCACGCCCACTGCCCGCACGTTGACACTTTGACTTCGACATGTCGCCCACCTCCATCGCCACGCGCGGCACAGGCTTTGGCCTGGGGCTGCGCACGCAGCACTACGCCGATTTCCTGGCGCGTAAGCAGCCACTGGACTGGCTGGAAATCATCACCGACAACTACCTCATCGACGGTGGAAAACCTCTGGCGGTGCTCGATGCCATCCGGCGCGACTACCCCGTGGCCATGCATGGCGTGGCCATGTCCATCGGTGCTTCGCAGGGCGTGGATGTGCCGTATCTGCAGCGCGTGAAGGCGCTGGCTGATCGCATCGAGCCGCTGTGGGTGTCCGACCACTTGTGCTGGACGGGCCCTGGCCCCGAGCAATTGCACGACCTGTATCCCCTGCCCTACACCGACGAATCCGCACGGCATGTCATCGCGCAAATCCGCCGTGCGCAGGATGTGCTGGACCGCAGGCTGGTGCTGGAGAACGTGTCGAGCTACGTCCGCTATCGGCAAGACAGCGCGAGTGAATGGCAGTTTCTGGCCCACATTGCGCAAGAGGCCGACTGCCTGCTGCTGGTGGATGTGAACAACATCTACGTGAGCAGCGTGAACCATGGCTTTGACCCACTGACCTATCTGCATGCCCTGCCCGCGCAGCGGGTGCAGCAGATTCACCTGGCTGGGCACAGCGACAACGGCGACCACATCATCGACACGCACGACCACCCTGTGGCGCAGCCGGTGTGGGACCTGTATGCACAGGCCTGCCAGCGTTTTGGCGCTGTGGCCGCGATGATCGAGCGCGACGACCATATCCCGCCGCTGGCTGAACTGCTGGATGAAATGGCCATTGCCCGCCGCATTGCCGCTGAGCATGTGGCCTCGCCTGTCCCCTCTTTTGTGCCCGTCGCCATCCCCGCCATCACCCTGGACCCCATAGTGGGACCGGCTGGGTTGGCTGTGGTGCAGCGCCACTTTGCCGACCGCGTGCTGGCGAATGCGCTGCCGCCCGAAATGCCCGACGACCTCGTCACAGGTCGCCTGCCCATCTACCACCATGCCTACCGCGCCCGGCTGGCCGATGTGCTGGCCGACACCTATGCCAAGACCTGCCTCTACATGGGGTCAGACACCTTCGAGGCCCATGCGCGCGACTACGCCGTGGCCCATCCGCCGCGCACGCGCAGCCTGAACCGCTATGGCGAAGGCCTGGTGGGCACGCTGCGCGCGGCGTACCCCGACAACCCCGAGTTGCACGAACTGGCCCAGCTCGACTGGGACCTGCGCACCCGCTTTGACAGCGACGATGTGGCGGCCTTGGCGCCCGCAGCAGCCCAGGCGTCGGACACCTGGACTACCCGCCCTCGTGTACTGCACCCCAGCGCCTTGCTGCGCGCGATCACGACGAACGTTGTGGGGGTGTGGAACGCCATCCATACCGACGACGACGTGCCCGAGGCCGTGGCCCTGCCTGCACCGGCCACGCTGCTGGTCTGGCGCAAAGGCCACCAGCCGCACTTTCGCACGCTCGACGCGGCCGAGGCCGCCTGGGTGCAAGCGCTGCACGCCGGTGCCTCGGTGCACGACGCGTGCGCGGCGCTGCTGGGCAGCGGCCTGTGGCAAGGCGACCCCACCGTGCTCGGCGGCTGGCTTGCGCAGTTGCTGGATGATGGGCTGGTGCGAGCGGATGGGCCTGTTGAAGGCTATGTTCCAACGTACTGATGGCTTGCCCACATGCGCACATGCGCACGAGGTCGGGGATATGTTTCGCCCATTCCGCACGGATGGGGAGTGGGCACTATTGATCCACGGAGATCTTGTGGGTCTTCACGATGTTCTTGTAAAAACCGATGCGCTGCTGAATCTCCTTGCGAAACTCTGCGGGCTTCACGGTATCGGGGACCATAGCGCCGCGGTCATTCCATGCCCTTTGTGTTTGCGGATCACGCAACACGGTACGCATCGCTTCGTAGAGCTGCGCAACGATGGATTCCGGCGTTTTTGCAGGTGCGGCAAGACCTGTCCAGGAAGTCAGGTTCAGCTCCGGCAACTTCAGCTCGTCGAAGGTCGGGACATCCGGCAGTTGGGGAGCGCGGATTGGCGATGCCACCGCCAGAGCGCGCAGGCGACCGTTCCGAGCCATGCTGAGGTTGGAGGACAGGTTGTTCCAGGTCATGTGCACCTGGCCCGCCTGCAGGTCTGTCAGCGCCGGGCCAGCGCCCCTGTATGGGATGTGGGTGATGGACAGCCCCAGCTTGGCCTTGAGCAGCTCCATGCTCAGGTACGCCAGCGAGCCATTGCCCGAGGAGGCGTAGTTCAGCTTGCCCGGGTTCTCCTTCACGTATTTCACGAACTCGGCGAAGTTCTTCACGGGCAGGCCGGGGGTGATCAAGAGCACATTGGCCAGGCGATCAATCAGCGTGATGGGGGCGAAGTCATTGACCGCGTCGTAGGGCAGACTGGCCGACAGGGCGGGGTTGATCACATGCGTGGTCTGCGAGGTGACGATCAGCGTGTAGCCATCGGGCTGGGCCTTGGCCACCTGCGTGGTGCCGATGGTGCCGCCAGCGCCCCCTTTGTTTTCCACAATCACGGGCTGCCCCAGCACTCGGCCCAGCCTGTCGGCTATCGCCCGGCCGGAGTTGTCTACGGCGCCTCCGGGCGGAAACGGCACCACCAGTGTGATCGGACGTGTGGGATAGCGGTCGGGCGCCTGGGCCAGTGCCGGCAGGGCAATGGCGCCCGTCACGGCGCTGGTCGATGCGATAAAGCGGCGGCGGTTCATGGGGGTGGGCATGGTGGGTCCTCTTGGTTGAAATCAGGCGTTGTCCAGGCAAGCGCTGCGGATATGGGCGGCCATCTCGTGCAGCAGGTCGGTGATGTCCGCGCGCACGCGGTTAGCGTGTGGCAGCGGCTCCCGCGTCTGCTCGTTCAGGTAGATGGCCCGGTTGATCTCGATCTGCAGGCTTTCATGACCCCGCGAAGGCGCCCCGAACCGGCGCAGCAGCTCCTGGCCTGCGTAGGGGTCGTTGATGGCCACGCAGTAGCCGCGGCGGCGGAAAGCTTCGGCCACGCGCTGGGTGAATGCGCTGCTGCAGCTGCGACCGTTCAGGTCGCCCAGCACCACGTCGGCCAGCGGGCCGGGCGCCACGCGGCCCAGCCGCTCGTAGGCGTTGCTGGGCATGGAATGCAAGTTCAGGTGCCAACGCGGGCCACGCTGGGCGGCGGCCTCCAGTGCCTGCGCCAGCGCATGTTGGTATGGGCGCCAGTAGTGGGTGATGCGGTGCGCAACCTCCTGGGCCGACAGGCGGCGCGCGTAGATGGGCTGGTGCGTGGGGGTGTGGCTGGGAACCAGCCCCATGCCCAGCTCCAGGGTGCGGGCGGTAGGGGCGGTATTGCCGGGCCAGGCATCGGCCAGCATGATGGGGTCGATGTCGTACTCATGGCGGTTCGGGTCGATGTAGCTGCGCGCAAAGGTGGCGTGCACCAGCGTGCCGCCCACACGCGGCACGGCGTCCCACAGCCAGTGCACATGGGTGTCTTCGCACTTGCGCAGATCGGCGGTGGAGACGGCATAGCCAAAGTCGGGCGGATAGTCGGTGCCGCTGTGCGGAGAGTCGCAGACCAAAGGGATGGGGGCATCGGTGGCGGGCCGGAGCACCTGGACGGGCGTGGCGGGAAGAAGGGCTTCGGGTAGCTGCATGGTTCTCGGGGATCAAGGTGGGACAGATGGGCGAAGCGTAGGGAGCCAGGTGCCTGCGGGCAAACGACAATTTGATCTGCGCTGATAACCGGATGTAATCACCACCATGCAGTTCAAGTCCCCCTCACTGCCCGAGTTGCACGCCTTTCTTGCGGTCTGCCAGCTGGGCAGTTTTCGACAGGCGGCGGGTGTGCTGTTCGTGACCCAGGCGGCTGTCAGCCGGGCAGTGCAGCGGCTGGAGCAGCGGCTGGAATGCACGCTGCTGGACCGCTCCGGCCCCCGGGTGCTACCCACCGCACGGGGCCGCGAGTTCCAGCAATTGGTGGAGGCCCATGTGGCAGGCCTGGAGACCGCCGTGAGCCGGTTCGGGGTGCGCGCTTCAAAGCGTCGGCTGCGGGTCAGCGTAGTACCCACCCTGGCCACCCGCTGGCTGGTCCCACGGCTGGGCCAGTTCCACACGCTGCACCCGGACATCGAGATCGAGCTGCGGCCGTTCCACCACGATGAGAGCTTCACGCGCGACGACGTGGACCTGTGGGTCAATGTGAAGCGCCCCGGGCGCACTTGGCCGCGCGGCATCCGTGCACGCTACTTGGCGGGGCGGGAGATCGTGCCCGCTTGCACCCCGGCGCTGGCGGCCAAGCTGCGCCAACCGCGTGATCTGCTCAAGGCAACGCTGCTGCAGCACATCAACTTTCCCGGCAATTGGGCGCTGTGGCTGCAAAAGGCCGCAGGGATAGACGTAGCCCCCGTACTGGGCCCGGGGTTTGATCTGGGCAACAACCTGATCGTTGCAGCCTGTGCGGGCATGGGGGTCACGGTGATCCAGCCCATGCTGATCGAAGCCGAACTGGCGTCGGGCCAGCTGGTGTTGCCCTTCAGCCCGGCCGTGAACACGGACCGGGGCTATTACCTGTGCAGCCGTGCAGCACTGGCCGAGAACGAAGCGGTCGCGCAGTTCACACGCTGGCTGCTGGGTGAGGCCCAGGCCAGCGGCGGACGGGCCGGCTTTTCAGCACGCGGCAGCGCGGCGCGCAAGGAGATGGCCTGACCTGCATGGGGCAGCGGGGGCACCGCTTTGCCGCAGAGGCCAGCTCAGTCCGCCGTGAGCTTGCGCTCCTTGATGATGGCAGCCCACTGGGTCGACTCCTTCTTCATGAAGGTGGAGAGTTCCGCGCGTGAGGTGGGCTGGGGCGTCAGGCCGTGCTTGTTCAGTGCGTCCTTCACGGCCGGGTCGTTGAGCACCTTGACGATCTCCTGGTTCCAGCGCTCCAGCAGCGGCACCGGCGTTTTGCCCGGCGCCACAAACGCATACCAGTTGAGCGCCTCAAAGCCCGGAAAGCCCGATTCCGCCACGGTGGGGATATTGGGCAGATAGGCTGGCCGCGTGAGACCCGTGGTGGCCAGCGGGATCAGCCTGCCCGTTTCGATGTGCGGCAGGGCCGTGGGTGGGGCTGCAAAGTAGGAGGTGATGCGCTCGCCCAGCAAATCCTGCAAGGCGGGTGCCCCACCTTTGTAGGGCACGTGGGTCATGTCGATGGCCGCCCGCTGGTTGAACAGCTCGCCTGCCAGGTGCGATGCCGAGCCCGCGCCCGTGGAGGCAAAGTCAACGCTGCCAGGCTTCTTCTTGGACAGCTGCACAAACTCTGCCAGCGTCTTTGCGCCTGCAGCCTTGTGCACGACCAGCACGTTGGGGAAGTTCACGCCGCCTGAGATCGCCGCCAGGTCCTTGAACGGGTCATAGGTGAGTTTCATCAAGTGCGGCGCAATGGTGAGCGGGCCCACCGAGCCGAACAGCAGCACCGTGCCGTCGGGTGCCGCATTGGCCACGAACTGGTGGGCGATATTGCCGCCTGCGCCGCCCTTGTTGTCCACCACCACCGACTGGCCGATGTTCTCACCCAGCTTCTTGGCAATCAGTCGCGCCGCCGCGTCGGCTGCACCGCCTGCGGCAAAGCCCACGACGAGCGTGACGGGCTTCTTGGGCGGAAAGTCTTGCGCAGCAGCGCCGAACGCCAGGGGGGCGGTCGCCAGCGCCAGGGCGCAGTGCAGCAGGGTGCGTTTTTTCATGGGTGTCTCCTTCATCGTGGGTGGTGTATGGATCGTTGGCTCAGTCGGCGCTCAAACCGATGGGGTGGGGCTGGCGCTTTTCCACCGCGTGGCGCAGCAGCGAAGCGGTTCGGAAAATGCCGTGCGCAAACTTGCCGTAGGGCATGGTGGCGAACAGCGCCATCACCGCGCCCAAGTGCAGGCACAGCAGCAGCGGCAGGGCAGCGCTTCCGCGTGCCCCCCACAGCGCCAGGCCGCTGGTGGCGGTGAGGAACAGCAGGGCGATGAAGGCGCGGTCCATGGGCTTTTGCGCGGCGTCGCCGTGTTGTGGGTGGCGGCGCAGGTTCAGCCGCCACAGGCCGGCCGTGCCAATCGCCAGGCTGATGCCGCCCACGCCGCCCAGCAGCTTCGGCAAACTGGGCAGGTCGTACGGTGCAGGCAAGGCCGGCAGGTAGTGGTACAGCGTGGCCACGCTGGTGGCCGCAAAACACAGCATGAATCCGTAGAACGTGAGGTGGTGCATGCGCCTGCGCGACAAGGTGTAGGCGTCGTCCTCGTTGTGGCAACCGTCGCCATGGCCGCCGTCCAGGTACTTGAGGCGCAGCACGGCATCGGTGGCCTCGGCCGTGGCGGGCGCGCTCAGCGGCGCGCCGCTGGTGGCAGGTGTGATATCGCGCCAGAAGCGGCGCACGCCCAGGCCCAGCGCCAGCACGGTGAACAGGAACACCGGCGCGAACAGGCCCACCAGCAGGTTGTGCGGGAAGATGCCGTAGAAGCCGCCCACGGGCGCGTGCCACAGCGCCGCCAGCCCTTGCCCGTGCAGCGCCACGGCCAGCAGCAGGAACAGCGTGAGCCCGGCCACCAGCGCCAGCGCCAACGTGAGGCCGTTGCGCTGGTAGAGCTGGCCCAGAGCGGGTGGCCAGGCGTAGTCGGCGTAGGTCTGGCCACGCACCTGGGCCATGGCCTGCGGAATGTTCACCGCAAATTCGTGCGGCGGTGCGTACTGGCAGGCGTGCAAGCAGGCGCCGCAGTTGTGGCACAGGTTGGCAATGAAATGGATATCGGCCTTGCCAAATTCCAGCCGCCGTGTCATGGCCGGGAACACGGCGCAAAAGCCTTCGCAGTAGCGGCAGGCGTTGCAGATCTGCAGCTGGCGGGCAACCTCGGTTTCGGGGGCTGACAGCACGACGTCGCCGTTCGCCAGCGCGCAGGCGTCGCGTGCCAGGGCCTCAAGCGTTTGCATGATTTGCTCCTGAATTGATAGCTATTGTGGCAATGCCATCAGGCGGTAAGGCCTGTTTTGATGCCAAAGAGGCGCGCGCCGCTTGTGTGCCCGCGATGCGACCGAACGCGGTGCCAATGCTCATGCCCACACCGGCCGTGTAGCCCTTGCCCAACACGTTGCCCGCCATCATTTCGCCCGCCACAAACAGGTTGGGGCTGGGCACGTTGCCAAAGCGCACGGCGGCGGTGTCGTCGGTGTGCAGGCCGAGGTACGTGAAGGTGACGCCGGGCTTGAGCGCGTATCCGTAGAAAGGGCCGGTGTCGATGGGCCGCGCCCAGTGCGTCTTGGCGGGTGCCATGCCTTCGGTGTGGCAGTCGTCCAGCGTGGTGTGGTCGAACGTGCCCACGCGGCAGGCGGCGTTGTAGGCGTTAAGCGTGCGCATGAAGGTGTCTACGGGCAGGCCGAGCTTTTGCGCCAGCTCGACCAGGGTGTCGGCCTTCACGCCCGGGAACACGGGCGGCATGAAGCGGCCGATGGCCTTGCTGTCGATGATGGAATAGCCGATCTGCCCCGGCTGCTGCGCCACCAGGCGGCCCCAGATGGCATAGCGCTTGGGCCAGAAGTCCTCGCCCTCGTCGTAGAAACGCTCGCCGTTGCGGTTGACCACCACGCCCAGCGACACGCAGTCGATGCGCGTGCAGATGCCGCCGTCGTACAGAGGCGCGCGCGCGTCGATGGCCACCATGTGCGCCTGCGTGGGGTCGCCGATGCGCTCGGCGCCGTGGTCGTCGAGCAGGTGCCGGAGCAACACGCCCTTGTTGTAGGCCGTGCCGCGGATCAGGAAGTTGTCGGCCGGCCACTCGCCGCGCTCGTTCTGGCCCCAGGCCTCGCGCAGCCACTCGCGGTTCGACTCAAAGCCGCCTGCCGCCAGCACGCAGCTTTTGGCGGTGATGCGCTCGCCGTTCACCAGGTTTGCGGCGATGAAGCGGCGGCCGTCCATCTCGATGCGCTCCACGGGCGCTTCGTAGCGGATCTGCACGCCCAGCTGCTCCGCGCTGCGGTAGTACGCATTGACCAGCGCCTTGCCGCCACCCATGAAGAACGCGTTGGTGCGCGCCACATGGAGCGTGCCCGCCAGCGCGGGCTGGAAGTGCACACCGTGGCGGCGCATCCAGGGCCGGCAGGTGCTCGACTCGCGGATCACCAGGCGCGCCAGGTGTTCGTTGGTCAGCCCGCCCGTCACCTTGAGCAGGTCCTGCCAGAATTCTTCCTCGGGGTAGGCATCGACCAGCACGTCCTGCGGCGTGTCGTGCATGCAGCGCAGGTTGCGCGTGTGGGCGGAATTGCCGCCGCGCCAGGCGCGCGGGGCCGATTCGAGCAGCAGCACGCTGGCACCGGCCTCGCGTGCCATCAGGGCGGCGCACAGGGCGGCGTTGCCGCCGCCGATGACCAGCACATCGACCACAGCATCGCTGCTCATGGCTGGTGGCTCCCGGTCATGCGCGGTGCGCGGGGGAATGAAGAAGGGGGTGTGGGGCCCATGGGGTGTCTCCTGGCGCGGTCGCCGTGTCGTTCATCGGGGTGATGGCGACTGTAGGGAGACACGGGCCCGCCGTGCAGCGGGTTCAGGTCATGGGGGTATCACGGATCGTGATGGCTGCGATGAGGCCCGGCGGGTGTTACGCCTGGCTCTTCCACCGCACCGAAGGCGGTGTCCCCCTTCCCATCGCGCAGCGATGAGAGAAGGGGGAAGCGGCGCAGCAGCTCAGGGGGATGTGCCTATCCATGTCGTGCCAAACCACTGACCGGTAGTGACCAGTTCGCGCACGCAATCCGTCAGCACCACCCGCGCGGCCAGGGCGGCGGGCGAGAGCTCTTCGTCGGGCAGGCTACACAGCAGGTTGACGCGGCGCGCGGGCGCATCGGTGAGGCGTGCGCACTGAAAGCGCTCGGCCGCATCGGGGTAGCGGCCCATGGCGGCCCAGGGCTGCACGGTGGAGCCCAGGCCCGCGTCCACGGCGGCCATCACCATGGCGAGCGAGTCCACCTCCAGCACCACGTGTGGCGCCACGCGGTCGCGGGCAAAGGCCGTGTCCAGGGTGCTGCGCAGGCCGTGTGGGCCGGTGGGCAGGATCAGCGGTTCTTGCACCAGCTCGGCGACGGTGATGGTTTCCGGCAGCTGCCGGCCGCGGGAGTTGCCGGGGCCCTCCCCTCGGTCACGGGCGCAGATGAGGAACAGGTCTTCCTCCAGCAGCGGCGCCATGTCCCAGCGGCGCGCGCCCGTGGCCTGTTGTGCCTGGTGCAGGCGTGTGTCGAACAGCACGGCCAGGTCCAGCTCGCGCGCATGCAGCATGGCCGTGAGGTGGCCCGACATGCTCTCCACCATGTGCAGCCGCACGTCGGGGTAGCGTGTGCGCATGGCCTGCATCAGCGGCAGGCCCAGCACGCCCGAGGTGGTGGGCGCCAGCCCCACGGTGACGGTGCCCGATAGCCGCGCCTGCTGCGCCGCGCGCACGGCCTGGTCGGCATGGCGCAGGGTGAGCTGCGCCTCGCGAAAGAACGCCAGCCCCGCCTCGGTGGGGGTCACGCCGCGCGGTGTGCGCTGCAGCAGGCGCGTGGCCAGCTCGCTCTCCAGCCGGGTGATTTGCTGGCTCAGCGCGGACTGCACCACGTCCAGGTCCAGCGCGGCGCGGCTCATGGAGCCTTGCTCCACCACACGCACGAAATAGCGCAGTTGTCTCAGTTCCATGGGCGGGCCTCAGGGTGCATGGCGTGACTCGGATGCAGGGCGGTCAACAGGGTGGTGGAATTGCAGGGGAAGCATTGGTTTGAAGCCAAATTGCCATCTGGCACTGGTCCATGCATCGCTGAGGGCTATCATTTTTATAGTAATTGCTTCGGTGGCGTTCGCGGCGTGGGCTGGCTGGCATCGTCCGTCTGCGGCTTGCCAGAGTGTGCCGCAGACCCGCTCAGATGCCATTGGGCAGGTGCGCCGCCAGCGCCTCGCGCATCCAGCGTGCGATGAGCTGCTGGCGTTCGCGGGGCATGCGGTCCACGGTCGATGCCACGCTGATCGCTGCCATGGGGTCGCCCGCCGCGTTGCGCACGGCCATGCCAGCCGCCAGCACGCCCTGCGTGGCATGGTTGCCCACCACTGACCAGCCGCGCTCGCGTGTGGCGCGCACGAGGATCTGCAGGCGCTCGGGCGTCATGCCGCCGTAGCGCGGCAGCTCCTGCGCGTTGGCGGCGATGCAGGCCTGCATTTCGGCATCGGGCAGCGCGGCCAGCAGCGCCAGGCCCGCAGCGCCCACGCCCAGCGGCTGGCGCGTGCCCACCTGGATCACCAGAATCTGCACCGGGTGCGTTCCCACATGGCGTGCAATGCAGTGCGAGGTGGGGCCTTCGCGCACGATGGCAAAGGCGGCGTCGCCACAGGCGCGGCTCACGCGTTCCAGCACGGGGGCCAGGCGCACGGCCAGATTGGGCTGGCCCGGGGGCTCGGCAAGGGCGGCCAGGCGCGGGCCCGCCACATAGCGAAAGCGCCCACGCTGCGCCACATAGCCGCTCTCCATCAGCGTGGCGAGCAGCCGGTACACGGGGGCCCGCTCCAGCGCGGCGGCGCGGCACAGGTCCACCACGCGCGCGCCTTCGCGGCCATGGGCCAGAACGGCGTCCAGCACCTGCAGGCCGCGCCGCAGCGTGCGGCTGCCGTGGTCGTCGGCCGGTTCGTCTGCCGTGTGCGCACTCACACGTTCGTCCGGCAGCCGGACGTTTGAATTCGCAGGTCGGGAGGGCATGGGAAAGAATTTGTTCGTCAACGCCACCAGTGCGCAGTGTGCCGCAGGGCACCCAGCAGACGTCAAGACGGCATTTTTCCAAGAACCAACGGAGACAGACACCATGAGCCCACACACCCCCGCCGCGCTGGGTCAGCGCAAAGCTTCGCCATCCCTGCCACGCCGTGCCCTGCTGGCGCTGGTCGCCACCCTGGCCTGCGGCGCCGCCATGCCATTGCAGGCCCAGCCCAATGCCTCGGGCTGGCCCGCCAAGCCGGTCAAGCTGGTGGTGGGCTATGCAGCGGGCGGCGCCACGGACGTGATTGCGCGCCTGGTGGCCGTCAAGCTCGGCGACCAGCTGGGCCAGCCGGTGGTGGTGGACAACCGCGCCGGGGCCAACAGCAACGTGGGCGCCGAGGCCGTGGCGCGCGCGCCGGCCGATGGCTACACGCTGTACGTCTACACCATCGCCAACACCATCAACGCCACGCTGTACCCCAAGCTGGGCTACGACCCGGTCAAGGACTTCGAGCCCATCGGCATGATCGCCAAGATTCCGAACATCCTGGTGGTCAACCCCAAGCTGCCCATCAAGAACCTGGCCGACTACGTGCGCTACGCCAAGGATTCCAAGGACGGCATCACGTTTGCGTCGTCGGGCAGCGGCTCGTCCATCCACCTCTCGGGCGAGATGTTCAAGATGCAGTCCAAGCTCAAGATGCTGCACGTGCCCTACCGGGGCAGCGCACCCGCCGTCACCGACCTGCTGGGCGGCCAGGTGGATTCGATGTTCGACAACACGCCGTCGGCCCTGCCGCATGTGCAGGCGGGCAAGCTGCGCGCCATTGCCATCACCAGCGCCCAGCGCTCGTCCCTGCTGCCGGACGTGCCCACGCTGGCCGAGTCGGGCTACACGGGCTTTGATGTGCAGTCGTGGTTCGGCCTGGCCGCACCGGCGAGCACGCCGCGCGCCGTGATCGAGCAGGTCAACGCGGCCCTGAACAAGGTGCTGGCCCAGCCCGAGGTGCGCACGCGCCTGCAGGAGCTGGCCGCCACGCCCGATGGTGGCACCCCCGACAAGATGCGCCAGTTTGCCGCCGCCGAGATCAAGCGCTGGCGCGAAGTGGTGAAAGAGTCGGGCGCATCCGCAGAGTGACAGATCACCCACACAACCTCACCTCTTTCATGTTCCCCATCGACTTCTTCTGGCGGGCCGCCCAGCGCTGGCCCGACCGCATCGCCATCGACGCGCCCGAGGGCGCCATCCGCTACGACGCGCTGGCCGCCCGCGTGGCCGCGCTCGCGGCGGGCTTCATCACCATCGACCCCACCCCCCAAAGCCGCGTGGGCATCTGCGCGGGCAACAGCGCCGACCACATCGCCGCGCTGCTGGCCGTGCTGGCCTGCGGCAAGGTGTGGGTGCCGCTCAACCCCAAGAGCACCCGGCCCGAGATCCGCCGCATCATCGACGCCACCGAGCTCACCCTGCTGGTGCTGGACGCCGCGTGCGCCGACCTGCTCGAAGGCGCGCCCGGCGCCCGCGTGCTGACTGGGGCGCCGGCCACCGAGGACGCCACCACGCTGGCCAGCCTGGCCGCTGCGCACGCTGGCGCACCCCGCCCGCAGCTGGACCTGCCGGACGACGCCACCCAGGCCATCAAGTTCACTGGCGGCACCACGGGCGCACCCAAGGGCGTGATGCAGCCCTACCGCGCGTGGATGGCCAACATCACCAACCAGATCCACGCCTGGGGCTTTGACGAGCACGAGCGCTACATCGTGGCCGCACCCATCACACACGGCACCTCCACGTACATCCTGCCTATCCTGGCGCAGGGTGGCTGCCACGTGGTGCTGGCCGGCGCGGGCGCCGAGGCGGTGCGCACGGCCTTCCGCGAGCGCGGCGGCACCGTGTGCTTCATGCCGCCCACGCTGGTCTACATGCTGATGGCGCTGCCTGGCGCCTCCCGCGCGGACTTTCCGCGCCTGCGCCGGCTCATCTACGGCGGTGCCCCTATGCCGCCCGACAAGATCCGCCAGGTGCGCGAGTTCTTCGGCCCGGTGCTGGGCACCACCTACGGCCAGACCGAGGCGCCGCAGATCCTCACCGTGCTGTGCCCCGAGGATTTCGAGGACGAGCGCAATCTGGCCTCGGTGGGCCGCACCACCTGGTTCAGCGACGTGGCCATCATGGCGCCCGATGGCCGCCCGCTGCCTCCGGGCGAAGTGGGCGAGGTGGTGGCGCGCGGCGACCTGCTGATGACCGGCTACTGGCGCCTGCCCGAGAAGACGGCCGAGACCCTGGTGAACGGCTGGCTGCACACCGGCGACCGGGGCCTGATCGACGAGCGGGGGTTTCTCTACCTCAAGGACCGGCTCAAGGACATGGTGATCACCGGCGGCTTCAACGTCTACCCCGTGGACGTGGAGAACGCGCTGGGCCAGCATCCTGCGGTGCACGAATGCACCGTGTTCGGACTGCCCGACGACAAATGGGGCGAGACCGTGCAGGCCGCCGTGCAGTTGCGTGCAGGCGAAGCGGCGAGCGAGGCCGAGCTGATCGCCTTTGTGCGCGAACGCCTGGGCCCGGTGCAGACCCCCAAGCGCATCCACTTTCACGAGAGCCTGCCGCGCTCGCCCGTGGGCAAGGTGCTCAAGTCTGCCGTGCGCGATGCGGCACTGGACAAGCTGGCCGGTACGGCCACTGTCTGAACGAAGGAACCCATTTCATGACCCACCCTGCTTCCAAGAACCCCGTCACCCGCCTGTGCACCCACACCCTCACCAGCCTGCATTACCGCGATGCGGACCTGGTCGAGGACCTGATGGGGAAGAAGACCTTCACTGAGGTGATGCTGATGCAGATCCTGGGCCGCACCCCGCGCGGCGTGGACCTGCGCATCACCGACGTGGTGCTCATCGTGCTCATGGAGCATGGCCTCACGCCCAGCGCCATTGCCACGCGGCTCATCTACATGAGCGCGCCCGAGAACCTGCAGGGCGCCGTGAGCGCGGGCCTGCTGGCCGTGGGCAGCTCCTTTGTGGGCACCATGGAGAACTGCTCGGGCCTGCTCGACCGCATTGCAGCGGCGCAGGACCCTGAGGCGGAAGCGCTCACCATTGCGCGCCACTACAAGGGCCTCAAATCCCCCGTGCCCGGCTTTGGCCACCACCTGCACAAGCCCGTGGACCCGCGGGCCTACAAGCTGCTCGAAATGGGCCGCGCCGAGCCCGAGCTGCAGGGCGACAAGATCCGTGCGCTGGAGACGCTGTCCAAGGCCGTGGATGAGGTGGCTGGCCGCCCCATCACCATCAACGCCACCGGCGCGGTGGCCGCGCTGCTGGGCGAGATCGGCGTGCCCACAGCTGTGATGCGCGGCTTTGCCGTGATCTCGCGTGCGGCCGGGCTGGTGGCGCACATCGTGGAAGAGCAGCAAAGCCCCTCGGGCCGCTTCATCTGGGATACGGTGGAGCATGCGATTCCGTTCGTCGGCGGCAGTGCTGGCCAGGGCGCGGACGCATGAGCGCACCGCCAGACCATCCACCCGCCCTGCCGCTGGACCTGTCGGGCCGCGTGGTGTTTGTGGCCGGGGGCGGTTCTGCCGGCCCGGGCTGGAGCATTGGCCGCGCCGCCTGCGTGACCTACGCGCGCCTGGGTGCCAGCGTGTGTGTGGCGGATCGCGACGCAGCCTCGGCCGAAGAAACCACGGCGCTCATCCACGCCGAGGGCGGAACGGCCGCCACGCTGGTGGGTGACGTGGCGGACGCGGCCGATGTGCAGCGCCTGTTTGCCGAGGCGCGCGAGCGCTTTGGCGGCGCCATCGACGTGCTGCACCACAACGTGGGCATCGGCAAGACCGGCGGCCCGCTGGAAACCAGCACCGAAGACTTCGACCGCATCCATTCGGTCAACGTGAACAGCCTGTTGCTGGCCTGCCAGCAGGTGCTGCCCGCCATGGTGGAGCGCGGGCGGGGTTCCATCATTGCGATCTCGTCCATCGCGGGCATGCGCTACCTCGGCTACCCGCACCTGGCCTATGGCGTGACCAAGGCGGCCGTCACCCACTTCACACGCATGGTGGCGCAGCAGTACGCGGGCCAGGGCGTGCGCGCCAACACGGTGGTGCCCGGGCTCATCGACACGCCGCGCATTGCCACCACGGTGGCGAAGATGTTCTCGGACACCAGCCTCGACGAGGCCCGCGCCGCGCGCGCCCGGCAGGTGCCCATGGGCCGCATGGGCACGGCGTGGGATGTGGCGCATGCCTGCGCCTTCCTTGCCAGCGATGCCGCCGCCTACGTGACCGGCACCGAGCTGGTGGTGGACGGGGGCATCACCGGCAAGTTCGTGTAAGGCAGGTTCAGAACGTATGCACCACACCGGCGGAGATGCCGGTGGCCGTGGCCTTGTTCGCCGCGCCCTGGAAGCCGTTGCGCCAGCGGGTGTTGTCCAGCTCGGCATACACCTTGGTGCGGCGCGAGAGCTTGTACTCGGCAAACGCCACCAGGCGGCCGTAGCCGTCGTCGGCGGCGCCCGTGCGGGTGCGGTCCACCTTGTAGTAGGCAGCCGTCAGATCGAACAGGGGCGTGACGGACCAGGTCGCGCCTGCCGAGAACACGCGCTGCACCGTGTGTTTGCCGACCGCTGTCTCGGCCTCGCTGCGTGCCGCGTTGGCCGCCAGGCGCACGGTGTTCCATTGGTAGGCCGCGCCCAGGGTGGCTCCGTCCAGGGTGCGCTGATTCGTGTCCTTGAAGGTCTGGAATGCGCCCGACAGTGTGACGCCGCTGGCCGCATAGGCCATGCCGACCCCGCGCGACGACAGGGCCGATGTCTTTCCAGCCACTTCACCCGTGCCCAACATCGCCCGTGCGGTGAGGCCGCCAAATCGCGCTGTGTACTTGATCGCGTTGTCCAGCCGGTAAGAGCCTGACGTGGACCCCGCACTGCCGAACTCGATGCCCAGGCCATGCTGGCTGAGCGCGGCCACGCCGATGCTGGGGTTGAAGCTGGCAAAGCGCATGCCCAGCGGGTCCACGGGCGAGATGGCATCCGCCAGTGTGGTGGTCTGGCGGCCCAGGGCCAGCGTGCCCCATCCGCCCTCCAGACCGACCCAGGATGCGCGATCAAAGGTCTTGCTGGCATTGGCAGAAGCGCCGGTGTCGGCGTTCAGTCCGCTCTCGAACTGGAACAGCGCCTTGGCACCGCCCCCCAGGTCTTCGCTGCCGCGAAGCCCCCAGCGGCTGGTGGTGTGTATGCCGCTGCCCAGGCTGTGCGACGAACCTGGGGCTGCCGCATTGGCCGCCGTGAGGCCGCTGCCGTGGCGCAGCCCCAGGTCCACGGTTCCATACAGCGTGACGCCGCTGGTTTGTGCCGCGATGCAGCTGCTGGCCAGTGCGGCACAAAGCGCACCGATGTTGCCTATTCTTTTTCTCATAGATGTCTCCTGCCTGATTGAAATCTGAAAGGGGTGCGAGGGTATTTCTGGGGGCTCAATCGGGGGTGAGCTGGGCTTTGTGCACGACGCCCTTCCACTTGGCGATCTCCTGGCGTACGGTCAGGGCCAATTGCTCGGGCGTGCTGGGGTCCACCACGGCGCCTTGTTCTTCAATGCGCCGTACCACGTCCTTGTCCGCCAGGGCGATGTTGAGAGCTTTGTTGAGCTGATCGACGACGGGCTTGGGCGTTTTGCCGGGCGCAAACAGGGCGTACCACTGCGTGATCTCGACGCCTTTCACGCCCGCCTCTTCCAGCGTGGGCACATCGGGCAACAGCGATGAACGCTTGGGGCCTGCCAGCGCCAGGGCGCGCAGCTTGCCGTTCTTGACGTGGGGGTAGGCTGAGAACAGGCTGGGGAACATGACCTGGGTCTGCCCGGCCATGGTGTCATTCATCGCGGGCGCGGCACCCCGGTAGGGCACGTGGGCCATTTGCGCACCGCTTTCCAGCTTGAAAATTTCGGCGGAGAAGTGCGGGGCTGTGCCGTTGCCGGCCGAGGCGTAGTTGAAGTCCTGGGGCTTGGCTTTGGTCAACGCCACCAGCTCGCCCACCGACTTGGCTGGCACCTTGGGGTGAACCACCATGAGCGTGGGCGAGTAGCTCACCATGCCAATGGGCTCGAACTGCGTGATGGGGTCGTAGCGCAGCTTTTGCAGCGCAGGGCTCATGCCGTGGGTGCCGATGTAGCCAAAAAGAATCGTGTGACCATCGGGCGCCGCGCGGGCCACAAACTCCGCCGCAATGGCACCGTTGGCGCCCGCCTTGTTCTCCACAATGACCTGTTGCCCCAGCAGGGTGGACAGCTTGAGCGCCACCACGCGCGCCATGCCGTCGTTGCCACCGCCAGCGGCGGTCGGCACCACGAGCGTGATGGGCTTGTCGGGATAGGCCGCATGTGCCAGGGAGGGGATCATTTGCACAGCGGCAGCGAGGGCCGCCACGGTGATCAGGGTGCGGCGTGCGCGCGATGGCGCAAAGTGTTGGCGAATCATTTTTTTGTCTCCTGTCATCCAAAGGGTTGGGGTGTGAAATCAGTGGGTGAATGCGTTTTCTGAAACGAACAGCGTGCCCTCCAGAATCTTTCGCGCGGTGCGGACCAGCGCGGCCTGCACCAGCTTGAATTGGCCGTCCACTTCGGTGAGTTCCACGTCCACATGAATGCGGCCGGCGGGGTGCAGCACTTCCACACGGCGTGTGCCTGCAATGGCGTGCTGCAGGGAGTCGGTGATCACCGTGCCTGGCAGCACGTGGGCAGCAGCCACGCCAATCGCACCGGTCACGGCGTGTGAGCGGTGGCAGCGGTGGGGTGTGAAATAGCGCGAGACGACGCTGCCCGGTTGATCGCCCGCAGACACGATCACGGGCTTGGGCAGCACGCTGTTCGATACGTCGCCCATGCCCATGCGCAGACCGGCTTCGCACCGCAATGCTTCCAGCCTGGACAGCAGCTCGGCATTGGCATCCAGCTCCGCAGGGCTCTCGTTGCCGCACAGGCCGAGGTCCGCTGCCCGCACGAGCACCATCACCTGGGCGGCATCGATACAGGTGACCTGCAGGCCGTGGATGGTGTCGATGCGCTGGCCGGTCGGGAAAATCTGGCCCGTGACGGCGCCCCAGGCGTCCAGGAAGTTCATCAGCACCGGTGCCGCAGTGCCCTGCACGCCGTCAATATGCACATCGCCGTCGTAGTGCACCCGTCCGCCAGCGGTACACACCTGCACATCAATGCGTGAACGGGTGTTGACGTTGTAGACCCGTACTGTGGTGGTGTTTCCATGGCCGGAAGCGGGCACCAGCCCCTGCTCGATGGCAAAAGGCCCCACGCCCGCCAGCATGTTGCCGCAGTTGGGCCGCGTGTCCACGCGGGCCTCTTCCACACTGACTTGGGCGAAGAGGTAGTCCACATCGCAGTCGGCATGTGCCGACCTGGAAACGATCGCCACCTTGCTGGTCAGCGAGTTTCCTCCGCCCAGGCCGTCAATCTGCAATTCATGCGGCGAGCCCAGCGCGGCGATCAGGGTGCGGTCGCGCGCCGCAGGGTCTTGCGGCAGCCAGTCGGCCAGGAAGAACGGCCCCCGGGAAGTGCCGCCACGCATCAGAACGCAAGGAAGGTTGTAGCTCATGGGTCGGCATGGTGCGACGCTTCATCTGTTCTGTGAATTGCATTGTTGACAATGATTGATGCATGCAGCGCAATAGGCTATGAGCCCTTGTACATGGTGAAATCACGTTCGTGAATTGCAATGTTCTGATCGTTTGATGCGTGCTGCGCAACAGCGAAACGTCTTGAAAGCCCATGCCCATGAACAACAAATTCGATCTTGCTGACATCCAGGCCTTTGCCGCGGTGGCTGAGCTGCAGAGCTTTCGTGCTGCGGCCGAGGCGATCCACTTGTCGCAGCCTGCCTTCAGCCGTCGCATCGACAAGCTCGAAGAAGCGCTGGGCGTGCGCCTGCTTGACCGCACCACGCGCCGTGTCACGCTCACGGCCGTGGGCCGTGACTTTGCGCGCAAGACCCGCGTGTGGCTGGATGACCTGGACGGCATGCTGATGGGCCTGGGCGACGTGGCCGCGCGCCGCATGGGCGAGGTGACGATTGCCTGCGTGCCGTCGGCCGTGTATTACTTCTTGCCGCAGGTGGTCAAGCGCTACCACGAGCGGTTTCCGAAAATCCGCGTCAAGGTGCACGACGCCAGCGCCAACGAGGTGCTGGTGGCCGTGGCGCAGGGCGATGCCGACTTTGGCCTCAATTTCATCGGCAGCCAGGAGGCCGAGATCGAGTTCAAGCCCGTGCTGGCCGAGCGCTTCGTAGCCGCCTGCCGGCGCGACCATGTGCTGGCGCGGCGCAAGAAGGTCACCTGGGCAGAGCTGGGCCAGCACGACTTCATGTCGGTGGGCAAGACCTCGGGAAACCGTCTGTTGATGGACCTGGCGCTGGCCAACGTGCCCGACCGCCCCCAGTGCCTGTACGAGGCCAAGCACGTGACCACGCTGCTCGGCCTGGTGGAGGCGGGCCTGGGCGTGGCTGCCGTGCCCAGCCTGGCCATGCCGGGCAAGGACCATCCCACGCTGGTGAGCATTCCGCTGATCGAGCCCGTGGTGACGCGCCAGATGGGGCTGATCAAACGCAGGGGCAAATCGCTGTCGCCCGCTGCGCAGCAGCTCTATGACCTGCTGGTGGCTACGCGTTCTGTGCGTCCACGCAGTGCTGCCACGGCGCAAAAAATACAATCGGGGCAATGACTGCCAATACCAAACCGCCCAAACAACGTGTTGTCGTGGGCCTTTCGGGCGGAGTGGACTCTGCCGTGACCGCCCACCTGCTCAAGCAACAGGGCCACGAAGTCGTCGGCATCTTCATGAAGAACTGGGAAGATGACGACGACAGCGAATACTGCTCGTCCAACATCGACTTCGTGGACGCCGCCGCCGTGGCCGATGTGATCGGCATCGAGATCGAACACGTCAACTTCGCAGCCGACTACAAGGACCGCGTCTTTGCCGAGTTCTTGCGTGAGTACCAAGCGGGCCGCACGCCCAACCCAGACGTGTTGTGCAACGCCGAGATCAAGTTCAAGGCTTTTCTGGACCATGCCATGCGCCTGGGCGCGGAGAAGATCGCCACGGGGCACTACGCCCGCGTGCGTCAGAACCCATCCTCCGGCCTGTTCGAGCTGCTCAAGGGGCTGGATCCCTCCAAGGACCAGAGCTACTTTCTGCACCGCCTGAACCAGGCGCAGCTGTCCAAGACGCTGTTCCCGGTGGGCGAGTTGCACAAGACCGAGGTGCGCCGGATCGCCGAGGAGATTGGCCTGCCCAATGCCAAGAAGAAGGATTCCACGGGCATCTGCTTCATTGGCGAGCGGCCGTTCCGCGAGTTCCTGAACCGTTACATCAGCCATGAGCCCGGCCCCATCCTGGACGACCGGGGCCGCAAGCTGGGCCAGCATGTGGGCTTGTCGTTCTACACCTTGGGCCAGCGCCAGGGCCTGGGCATCGGCGGAATCAAGGAGAAGGGCGCACAACGTGGCGGCGGCGAGCATGCGCCCTGGTTTGTGGCCCGCAAGGACCTGGCCAGGAACACGCTGCGCGTGGTGCAGGGGCACGACCACCCCTGGCTGCTGTCCTCCGCCCTGGAGGCGCAAGATGCCAGCTGGACGTCCGGCCACCCCCCTGTGCCGGGGAACTATGCCGCCAAGACCCGCTACCGGCAGCAGGACGCCGCGTGCACCGTCGTCAGCGCGGACGGCGCGGGTTTTCAGCTGCGTTTCCCACAGGCGCAGTGGGCGGTGACGCCGGGACAGAGTGCGGTCTTGTACGACGGGGAGGTCTGCCTCGGGGGCGGGGTCATTTTTGGTGCGACAGACTGAAACATCTGGGGCACATTAGCCCTCTAGCCGATTGTGGTGCGCCCCCACAAATGGGGTTTTCTAATTAATTAAGACTATGGATTGGCTAATCCAAATAGTAAATAATTAGTTCTTGTGGCGTGACACCCACAAACTTCTACGTAGTTACCGCCAGTTGAACTAAGTTGACCTTTGGTTCGTCGCCACAAGCGTCATTTGTCACGGCGTGGCTTCTAGAATTCCCGAAAACGCTGTTTGAAACCACATGTATCAAAAAATGCACGTGGTAAACCCTTAGTTCATCTTGCTGACGGCCGTCAAAAACGGGCCCGAAGCTTGCTCGTGCTTGCACCATGTCTCAAATTGTTTCCATGCCTTCGAGCCCCGACATCGCCGCGCACCTGGCCCGGCAGCAGTGTTCGGTGCAATGGCGAGGGTTTTTCCAGGCTCTTGCAGCGGAGTTTGTCGCTGCGCTGCCACCGGAAGACCTTCGCGCGCTGATGTTCCGGGTGGGCGCGCGGTTTGCGGCAGACCATCCTTTGCCAGCGTGTGTCACTGTGGAAGACCTGCAGCGCAGCATGACGGCGGTCTGGACGAGCATCGACTGGGGCTGGGTCGATTTGACGCAGGAAGTTGCACAGTTGAACATCCACCACAGCCTCTCGCCCGTATCTGCTGCATTCGGGCCGGACCACGTGCAGTGGTCGGGTGGTTTCCTCGAAGGGGTCTACCAAAGCTGGTTCGACCAAGCGGGTGCCGGGCAACTCAAGGTGGTGCAGTGCGCACCTGCAGATGCCTGGGGGTGTGTACACCTTCAGCTGTCGCGCTGAGCACCGGGTTTCGGATCTATATGTTGCGGCATTGGCGGTGACCCATGAAACACTCAGACGACATCGTGAACCTCTTTCAGCAGTTTGGGGCCAAGGCAGACCCCTACCATGAGCTGGCCCGCAAGCAGGAGCACCAACTCTCCAACGAGCGCTGGCCCCTTGTTTCCGCCGTGCGCAATGCCGTGGCCGATGACGTGCCCTCGGTAGACCGAAGCGCCGGTACCGCTGCGGCGCCGCTTCCCCAGCAGGCTCAGGCCTCCGCTTCGGCGCGACCAGAGCACGTTGTGGCAGTGCAGCGTACTGCACCCGTCGCCGCCGAGTTGCCCCGCCCGGTGGCCGCGCCCGCAGCAGTATCGGCAGACCGTCTGCCGCCAGCGGCTGCGCTGGCCTCGCGCTCCCCCCTGGCGGGCCTTGCGGGTCTGCGTGGACAGGCTGCGCCGACTGTTGCTGAAGAGCAGGCCGTGCACCAGGAGTCCTTGCCGGTGGACCTCCCATCGGTTTTTGCGCGTCTGGCAGGTGCCCCTGTGGCCGGCGGCGCAGCGCCAGCACCCGCCTGGCAGCCTCGCAAGGGCCACCTATGAAAGTGATTGCCATCGTTTCTGCCAAAGGTGGCGTGGGCAAGACGACCCTGACGGCCAACCTGGCCACCGCCCTGCAGCGCGAAGGTGTTGCGACGTTGCTGGTGGTGGACATGGATCCCCAGAATGCGCTGGGCTTGCATTTCGGCGCCGATCCCCGTTCTCTGGCCGGTGTATCCCGTGCCAGCCTGGCAGGCGAAGACTGGGGCTCGGTCTGCGTGCAAAGCCCATCGGGTGTGCATGTGCTGCCCTATGGCGTGGTGAACGAGTCTGACCGCGTCGCTTTCGAGCGGCACCTGGACGCACACCCGAACTGGCTGGAGCAGCAATTGCAGGGCCTGGAACTGCCGGAGGATGCCGTGGTGCTGATCGACACGCCGCCCGGTCCTTCTGTTTATATGCAGCAGGCGCTGTCGGCGGCCCAGGTGGTGGTGGTGGTCAGCCTGCCGGATGCGGCGTCTTATGCGGCGCTGGCCCTGATGCAGCGGCTGGTGCACACCTACTGCACACCGCGCCCTGATTTTTCCGAAACGCTGTACGTGCTCAATCAGGTGGACGGCGCGCGCCAGTTGTCCAAAGACATCACGCGTGTGATGCAGGACAACCTGGGTGAGCGCCTGGTGGGCGTGGTCCACGAAGACCAGGCGGTGCGCGAGGCGCTCGCCTACGACCAGAGCGTGCTGGAGTATGACCCCCAAGGCCAGGCGGCCGATGATCTGCGCAAGTGCGCGCGCGTCCTTGCGCAGCGCCTGCGACTGCCACTGGCTGGAGCCGCGCAATGAGTATCGACCAACGCCCGCAGGCCGACGAGGTAGCTGACGCCGATTCGCACAGTCCCCAGGCACACTGGCGCACCGTGGTGCATGCCATCACCGGGTGGGATCTGTGGCAGCACCCCGTAGCGCGTGTAGCGGCTGTGGTGTTCAGTGCCTTGCTGATGGGGTTGGTCATCAGCGTACCGCTGGATCTCCAGGGGCAGATTCTCTTTTCGGTGGGTTCTTTTGGTGCGGCCTTGCTGCTGAGCAGGACCCCCGGCCGCCTGTCCACGCTGGCGATGATCGTGCTGTCGATCTCGGCCTCGTCGCGTTACATCTACTGGCGTTTTACCGACACCATCGGCTTTACCAACTGGCTGGATGCGGCATTCGGCTATGGCCTGGTGCTGGCAGAGCTGTATGCCTTTGCGGTGCTGCTCATTGGCTACTTCCAGACGGCGTGGCCCCTGCAACGCCGCCCGGTTCCCATGCCCCAGGACATCAGCACTTGGCCCAGCGTGGATGTGTTCATTCCGACCTACAACGAGCCGCTTGAAGTGGTGCGCCAGACGGTGTTCTCGGCCATGAGCCTGGACTGGCCCGCCGATCGCCTGCACGTGTATGTGCTCGACGACGGCCGCCGTCCCGAGTTCCGTGAGTTCTGCGAAGAGCTGGGCGTCGGCTACCTGATCCGAGACAACAACCACCACGCCAAGGCGGGCAACATCAACGCGGCGCTCAAAGTCACGAGTTCCGAATACATCGCCATCTTTGACTGCGACCACATCCCCACGCGTTCCTTCCTGCAGGTCTGCATGGGCTGGTTCTTCAAGGACACCAACCTGGTCATGCTGCAGACGCCGCACGTGTTCTTCTCACCGGATCCGTTTGAGCGCAACCTGGACACGTTCCACCGGATGCCCAACGAGGGCGAGTTGTTCTACGGCATCGTCCAGGACGGCAACGACCTCTGGAACGCGTCGTTCTTCTGCGGTTCTTGCGCCATCATCCGCCGCAAGGAATTGCTGGAAGTGGGTGGCATTGCGGTAGAAACCGTGACCGAGGACGCCCACACGGCGCTCAAGCTCAGCCGCCTGGGCTACAACACGGCTTACCTCGAAGTGCCTCAGGCTGCGGGCCTGGCCACCGAGAGCCTTTCCGGCCACGTAGGCCAGCGCATTCGCTGGGCGCGGGGCATGGCGCAGATCGCGCGTACCGACAACCCGCTCTTTGGCAAGGGTCTCAAGTTCGGCCAGCGGCTGTGCTACCTGAACGCAATGCTGCATTTCTTCTACGGACTGCCGCGCCTGGTGTTTCTGACTGCACCGCTGGCCTACCTGTTCTTCGGGGCCCACGTGTTCCAGGCCACGGCGCTGATGATCACCGCCTATGCGCTGCCCCACCTGGCCCACGCCAGCGTGACCAACTCCCGCATCCAGGGGCGCTTTCGCCACTCGTTCTGGAATGAGGTGTACGAGTCAGTGCTGGCCTGGTACATCATGCGCCCGGTGATCGTTGCCTTCATCAACCCCAAGCTGGGCAAGTTCAACGTGACGGCCAAGGGGGGGCGTGATCGAGAAAGCCTATTTCGACTGGACCATTGCACGGCCTTATGTGGTGCTGTTGGTGATCAATCTGGTGGGTTTTGCGGTGGGGATCTGGAAGCTGTTCTCCTCCGCAGGCGACGAAACCACCACGCTGGTCATCAACATGGTCTGGACCACCTACAACGTCATCCTGCTGGGCGCCAGTGTGGCGGTGGCCAGCGAGACGCGCCAGATCCGTGGCACACCGCGCGTGGCGGCTGCCCTGCCCGCTGTCATCCGCTTTGATAACGGCCGCACGCTGGTTTGCAAGACCGAAGATTTTTCGCAGCACGGGCTGGGCCTGTCCGTTCCGGCGGACAGCGACATTCCCATGGGCAGCCGCCTTTCCGTGTCGCTGTTCCGGTCCGACGAAGAAGGTGTTTTTCCGGCCGTTGTCACGTTCAGTGGCAAGGGGCGTCTGGGCGTGAAGTTCGACAACCTCAGTCTGCGCCAGCAGGCCGAACTGGCATCGCTGACCTTTGCACGGGCGGATGCCTGGATTGCCACTTGGGGCACGGGCCAGCGCGACAAGCCGCTGCGCTCGCTCTGGAGCGTGATTGCGATTGGAGTGCGCGGCATGGGACAACTGACCGTCTCCGCCGTCAAGTCCCTCAAGCCCCGCTAAGCCTTTCCCTGTTTCCAAAGACTCGACACCATGATTCCCAAAAGACATCCGACAGCGCGGCTGCCGCGCAAGCGCATGCTGCCTGCCATGCTGGCCTTGGTACTGACAGGGACGGCCGTGCCCGTATCCCAACTTGCTGCGGCCCCTGCACCAGCGGGCTTGGCTGGGGCGGAAATGCTGGCTGCGGCGCAACCGACCGAGAGTGGAGTGCGTGTACACCGCACCAGTTTCAAGGACCTGGGGGCCCTGTTTCCGCTGCAATTGCGGGGTGTGGACGGCACGAGCGGTGTGGCGTTCAGCGTGCGCAACGACGAAGTGGTCACAGGCGCGCGACTGAAGCTGAACTACTCCTACTCGCCCGCCCTGCTCCCCAACCTGTCCCATATCAAGGTGCTGGTGAACGAGCAGGTGGCCGCCACCATTCCGGTGACCACGCAGCAGGCGGGCGAAAACCTGCAGCGCGAGATCGTCATCCCGCCGCGCCTCATCACCGAGTTCAACCGGCTCAACCTGCAGCTGATCGGCCACTACACGATGGAGTGCGAAGACCCGCTGCACTCCAGCCTGTGGGCCAACGTCGGCAACGACAGCGTGCTGGAACTGACGGTGGCGCCCGTGGCCCAGACAAACGATCTGGCGCTGCTGCCGCAGCCTTTCTTTGATCGCCGCGATGTGCGCCCGCTGGAGCTGCCGATGGTGTTCGGCGCAGTGCCCAACACGGGCACCTTGCAGGCCGCAGGCACGATGTCGTCCTGGTTTGGCGCGCTGGCGGGTTTCCGGGGAGCGAGGTTCCCGTCACTGGTGGGCGAACTCCCCGCGCGCGGCAACGCGGTGGTGATGGTCGCTGGCAAGGCGCAAGCGCCCGCCGGGCTGACCTGCCAGACATCCAGGGCCCCACCGTGGCCGTGGTGAGCCACCCGGCAGACCGCCATGGCAAGCTGCTGCTGGTCATGGGGCGGGACGAGGCCGAGCTTGGCGTTGCCGCCAAGGCACTGGCCATCGGTTCCTCGGCCCTGTCCGGCCCGCTGGCACGGATCACCGAGGTCACGGAACTCAAGCCCCGCAAGCCGTACGACGCGCCCAACTGGCTGTCCAATGACCGGCCCGTGAAATTTGGTGAACTGGTCGAGGCCGATTCACTCAACGTGTCCGGTTACTCGCCAGACCTGATCCGCCTGAACTTCTTCCTGCCGCCCGACCTGTTCGCATGGCGCCAGAAGGGCATCCCGGTGGACCTGCGGTATCGCTATACCCCGCGCCCGAACCCGGACAAGTCCACCCTCAACATCAATGTGAACCAGCAGTTCCTGCGTTCGTTGCCCCTGCACGCAGTGAACCATGAAGAACCCGGCGCTCTGGACCGCCTGCTGACCAAGGTGGTCCCCAAGGGCGAGATGGCGCCGGAGCGCGAGACGTTCCACATCCCGCTGTTCAAGCTGCCGGCCCAGTCGCAGCTGCAGATGCATTACTACTACGACGTGGTCAAGCAGGGCGCCTGCAAGGACGTGCCACTCGACAACGTCCGGGGTTCTGTCGAGGCCGATTCGACCATCGACATCTCCGGTTTTCCGCATTTCATCGCCATGCCGGATCTGGCGGCCTTTGGCAATGCAGGGTTCCCGTTCACACGCATGGCAGACCTTTCTGAATCTGCGGTGGTGATGCCGGACAAGCCGGGTGCGCAGGAGTACGCGGCCTATCTGGGCCTGATGGGTGTCATGGGGCGCGTCACGGGATACCCTGCCCTGGGCGTGACCGTGGCGCAGGCCCAGCAGGTGGAGCGGCTTGCCGACAAGGACCTGCTGGTCATTGCCTCCGGCGGCAACCAGCCCCTGCTCAAGCAATGGGCCAGTTCCATTCCGGCCCTCCTGCAGGGCGAAACCAAGAGTTTCCAGATGTCGGATTTCGCCAACCGCCTGCTGCGCTGGTGGGGCTTTGGCGAGGACTCCAGCGTGCACGCACGGCGCAGCCAGGTTGCGTTTTCCAGCGACAGCACCGATGCTCTGGTGGCAGGTTTTGAATCGCCTTTGCGCGGTGGCCGCAGTGTGGTGCTCGTTGCCAGCAACCAGCCTGCAGGTCTGTCGCAAGTGATGGATGCACTGCTGGATGCCGAAATGCTCAAACACGTGCAGGGCAGCACCACGGTCATCCGGGGCAAGCAGGTGGACAGCCTGGTGGCCGAGAAAAACTACCATGTGGGTCAGTTGGGCCCCTTGCTGTATACCCAGTGGTTTCTTTCGCGCAATCCGCTGTTGCTGATTGTCCTGGGCGTGTCGGCGGCGGTGCTGATAGCGATCATCATGTACCTGTCGCTGAGAGCGCGCGCACGGGCCCGGCTGAAGCAAAAAGGCTGAGGCGGTGCAAAGCACGCCCGGCTGTTTCTGAATCACGCAACACATTCCCGGCACCTCGGTGGCCGGGAGCCTCGCAGGGAGAAGGAAGGCATGTCCTCCAAACGTCGTCGTCATCAAACACTTGCCATGGGGCTGCTGGCCTCGCTGATGGCCCCCGTTGCCTGGGCGCAGACTGGGGCCGAGCAGACCCTGCTGGACCAGGGGCAGTACTGGCAGGAGCGCGGCGACACGGAGCGCGCGGGTGAGGCATGGCAGAAGCTGCTGCGCATCAACCCCCAGAACGCCCAGGCCCTCTATGGGATGGCGTTGGTGGAGCTCAACGCCCGCCGCCCCGAGGGCGCCCAGCGCTACCTGAACCAGTTGCAGGCAGCCCATCCGCGCAGCCCGCTGGTCAGCCGGTTGCAGGAATCCATCCGCACGGGCCGCAGCGCACCCCAGATCGAAACTGCGCGCCAGCAGGCCCGCAGCGGGCAGGCCAGCCAGGCCTTGAGCACCTACCAGGCGGCACTGGGAGACCGCGCTCCCACCGGCCCCCTGGCGCTGGAGTACTACCAGACGCTGGGCGCCACAGCAGGCGGCTGGGACGAGGCCCGCCGGGGTCTGAACCGCCTGGCGCAGGAATCGCCCGAAGACCCGCAGATTGCGCTGGCCCTGGCGCAACACCTGACCTACCGCGAATCCACACGCCGCGAAGGCATCGCCCAGCTGGCGCGGCTGGCCGGGCGCCCCGATGTGGGCAAGGCGGCGACGGAAAGCTGGCGCAAGGCGCTGGCCTGGACGGGCAATCGTTCGGCCGACATCCCGCTGTACCAGGAATTCCTGCGCGCCAATCCTGGAGACACGGCCGTGCAGACGCGCCTGGTGCAGGCCCAGAACCTGCAAAAACAGTCCCAGGCAGCTTCCGTCCGGACGGCCGACCCGCTGCGCCAGCGGACGACAGCAGGGTTCCAGGCCCTGGACGATGGCGAGCTGGATGCTGCAGAGGCCGCATTTCTGAACGTGCTCGAATCCCGTCCCACCGACGGCGATGCGCTGGGTGGCCTGGGCATTCTGCGTTTGCGCCAGGAACGGTTTGCCGACGCGCGCGGGCTGCTGGAGCGGGCCTCGCGTGCGGGCTCGGCCAGCCGGTGGAAACAGGCGCTCGACAGTGCCACCTACTGGAGCCTGGTCGAGCAGGCCACCTCCGAACGCGAACGCGGTGAGACAGCGGCAGCGCGGCGTTCGCTGGAGCAGGCTGTGCGGCTGAATCCGGCCGAAGTCACGGCCGAAACCGACCTGGCAGACCTGTTGGTCGAAGATGGCCAGTACGACGCCGCCGAGGCGGCCTACCGCCGTGTGCTCGCGCGCCAGGCCGACAACCCTGACGCGGTGCGGGGACTCGTGGGCGTGCTGGCGCAGAACAACAAGGCGGCCGAAGCCCTGGCGCTGGTGGAAAAGCTGTCACCCTCGCAGCAAGAAAAGGTGGGAGCCCTGGGGCGCCTGCGTGCTGCGCAGGCATTGGGCCAGGCCCGCGCAGCGACGGAGCGTGGCGATACCGCCGCTGCCCGCGCAGCGCTGGAAGATGCCCTGCTGAACGATCCGGCCAGCCCCTGGGTGCGGCTGGACCTTGCCCGCCTGTACCTGCGCATGGGCGCGGTGGCCGAGGCGCGGGGCGTGATGGACGGGTTGTTGCTGTCCAACCCCAACATGCCCGAGGCCCTGTATGCCAGCGCCCTGCTGGCCTCGGAGGCTGGTGACTGGCCCAGCGCCTTGGCGCTGCTGGACCGCGTTCCAGAAAAGCACCGCACCCGTGACATCGCCGCGCTGCAAAAGCGGGTGTGGGTGCATGTGCAGGCATCGGCTGCGTCGGCGTTGGCGGCCGAAGGTCGCCAGACGGAAGCCCTGGCCACCCTGGCCCAGGCCGAGTCCTTTGCCACCCAAGACCCCGAATTGCTGGGCGCCATGGCCTTGGCCTACGCGGACGCTGGCGATCCGCAGCGCGCACTCGGCATGGTGCGCCAGGTGCTGGCGCGCACCCCCCGGCCCGATGTCGGCCTGCGCCTGCAGTACGCAGCCACCTTGCTCAAGACCCAGCAGGATGTGGAACTGGCGGGCATCCTGCGGCAGCTGCAGACGGCCCCGATGAATGACCGCGAGCGCAAGAGTTTCAGCGACATCCGCCGCGCCTACATCGTGCGCCAGGCCGATGGCCTGCGCGAGGCGGGCGACCTGGTCGCGGCCTATGACACGCTCGTTCCCTTGCTGGCCGAGCAGCCCGACGAGCCCCTGGCCATGGCGGCACTGGCCCGCATGTACGCGGCCAACAACGACTATGCCCAGGCGCAGGCGCTGTATGCGCGGCTGCTGGAAAAGTCTCCCAATGACGTGCCCCTCATCCTGCAGACCGCAGCCATGGCCACGGGCGCCAAGGACTATGGCTATGCGGAGTCGCTGCTGTCCGTGGCGCTGGCGCGCGCGCCGCGTGATCCCGAAGTGCTGACGGCCGCTGGTCGGTTGTACCGGGCGCAGGGCAAGAATTCCAAGGCCACCGAGTTCTTCACGGCTGCCGTTGCTGCCGAAAACGCGCAGCGCGATGCCGTGCTGGCGGCCAGTGGCGTGGCGGCGGGGCCTGCACGTTCGGGCAATCCATTTGCCCAGCGCGCGGCGTTGCAGCAGCGTGCCGGGGGCGGCCTGTCAGTGCCTGGTGCCGCAGCCGTCGCACGGTCGCCGGTGGGCTACACCCCCCAGCAGTACGCGCCCCAGCCAGTAGCGCGCAGCAACAACGCACCTGCAGGCCTCTACATTCCCGACCCGGCCGGTGCAAGCCGCTTTGGCACGGCGCCGCAGGCCTATGCGCAGGCCGCTCCCATGACGCCCGCCAGTTACTACCCCGAAGCGTCCAGCCCGGTGGCGGCGGCTGACACGGCGGCTTCGACCAGCGCTGCGCGGCGCAACGCGGCGGCACTGCCTTCTTCGACCCCACGGTCGGTGGGTGCCACTGCGGCGGCGCCGGCCATGGCACCTGTGTACGTGCCGCCTGCACAACCCATGCAGCCGATGGGCGCTCCGGCCCCGGCTGCGGCGGGCTACTACACGCCTGCACAGGCCTATGGTGGTGGGTATGCGGGCGGCGCCCAGTCCTTGCCTGCGCAACGCGCAATGCCTGCTCCTGCAGCACCTTCTGCCTGGTCCACGGCGGGGCTGGGCAACGTGCCCGACCCCACGCGGCCCCGCACGGCCCGCGACGAGCTGCGCGAAGTGCAGCAAAGCCAGATTTCTTCGTTCTCCGTGGGCGCAGTTGCGCGCGCACGGCAGGGCGAGGCGGGCATGAGCCAGCTATCCGAGATCGAAGCGCCCGTGCAGCTCAAGATGAGCGTGGGTGACGGTCACCTGCTGCTGGGCGTAACGCCCACGGGCGCCAGCGCAGGTTCGCCCGGCTCGCCCTACGGCACCATCAGCCGCTTTGGTGGTGGTCCGGTCACGGCCCTGGCCATGCCCGAACGCGGTGCGGGCTCGCAAAGCGACAGCGGTGTCGGCCTGAGCGTAGGCTATGAAAGCGGAGGCTTCCGGGCAGACATCGGCAGCACGCCGCTGGGCTTCGGCCAGTCCGATGTGACGGCAGGCGCGAGATACCGCACCGCCCTCACCGACGACCTGACCGTGGCCGTGGACCTCTCGCGCCGCCCGGTGACCGACAGCCTGCTGTCGTTTGCCGGTGTCCGTGATGCCCGGACCGGCGACCGCTGGGGCGGCGTGTCCGCTTCGGGGGGCCGCGTTGATCTGACCTGGGACGATGGTGAACTGGGGATCTATGGGTACGGTTCGCTGCATGGCCTGACCGGTACCCGCGTGCGCAGCAATGCGCGGGCCGAGCTGGGTGGCGGGATGTACTGGCATGTGCACCGCACATCGAACGCCGACCTGACGGCGGGCCTGAGCTTTACGGGGCTGTCGTACCAGCGCAACCTGCGCTACTTCACGGTGGGCCACGGTGGCTATTTCAGTCCCCAGCAGTTCGTGTCCTTTGGCATTCCCGTCGAATGGGCGCAGCGCAATGGCCGCCTGTCCTACCAGCTCAAGGGCTCGGTGGGCGTGCAGTATTTCAAGGAAGATGCGGCGCCGTACTTCCCCAACAGCCCATCGCGGCAGGTGTCTGCCGTCCAGGCAGCGGCCGACGCGCTGGCCTTTGGCGAAACGGGCGCCACGGCCATCTACCCCGGCCAGTCCCGCACGGGCCTGGGATACAACCTGGGTGCAGCCATGGAATACCAGATGCATCCGCAGGTGTTCGTGGGTGGACACCTGTCGCTCAACAACGCACGCAACTACCGCGAATTTGCGGGCGGCCTGTATGTGCGCTATGCCTTCCAGCCCTACAACGGCCTGCAGGCGTTCCCTGTCAACCCGCTGCGGTCACCGTATAGCTACTGAACTTTCCCAGGGCGCTCACCCGCTCTCTGCAAGCCACAAAAAAGGCCCGTCGCACTTCACGTGCGACGGGCCTTTTTTATGGGCAACCCGCTTGTTGCGGGAGCACTGTCTGCGTGCCACATGGCGCTTGCGCGGGGTAAAGGCGCTGTAAGCCAAGGCCCATGGGCCGATCACAGGGGCACCGCAGTGATTGCCCGGTTGCAGCACCCCCCGCCTAGCGCGAGGGGTGCTCCCTGCCGTTACGGCGTGGTCTGCTTGGCGCCCACAAACACGGTGTGGGCACGTGTGCCAGCCACGGACAACCCGGCAGTCAGAATGCGCAGGCCAATGACCTTGCCATTCGCATCGAACTGTGCCGATGCCGAGCCGGACTGCGGCGGGCCCGAGGACAGGCCGCAGGTGATGGGTGCGTTGGGGCTGTTGAGGTAGCCGAATGCCTCGACGCGGTACAGGTTCAGACCACTGCCCAGTTCGCCCAGGAGCTTGCCCGCCACTTCACAGCCGCTGGTGGTCAGGCCGGTGATCGCGCCATCGGCAAACACCGTCAGCGTTGTGGTGTCGCCCCCAAAACCCGTGCCTGCCATCTTGTAGGTGCCGATGATCAAGGCCGCGTTGGGCACCTTGCCGGAGGGCAGGGCGTACAGCGGGTCGGGTGTGACGCTGAAGCGGGTGGGGAAACCGCCTGGCTGCGTTGGGTAGCTGAAGCTGCCGCTGAACAGGCCGGCGGTGCTGGTGCCATCGCCACTTTGGAGCGTGCCGTCGATCAGCACGGACTCGTTGTAGGCGCCCGTGTTGGCCAGCAGGCGGTTGAAGAACACGCCGTCGTTGGCCGTCACAAAACGGTTGTTCGTGACGTTGTTCTCGTAGCGGATAAGGCGGCCATACAGCGCGTTGTGGTCCAGGCTGCTGTTGGTGTAGAAGAACAGGCCGCCGTCCGGCAGCACGCTGCCCCAGACGGTCGTATCGCCAATCACGCCTGCAGGCAGCGTGAAGGAGCCCTGCCAGTTGCCTGCCACCGACAACGGCGTCGTGGAAGGCGGCACGGTGGTGCGGGGGTCGGCAATGCCGTTGAGGGTGAAGGTGTTGTTCGGACCCGTTGCATTGCGCGTGAACACCCAGATGCCGTTGGGCACCCCTGCCGCATCAAACCGCAGCACGGCGATGCCGGATTGCTGCGTGCCGCTGGCCTCGCAGGAGGTGGTGTCGCCCGACAGATTGAGCGTCATCGAATACAGCGGAGAGTCTGCGGCGCGTGGCGTGGCTGTGCCCGTGACCAGGCAGCCGCCGATACGGCCCGAGAGCTGGCCCTGTGGGGTGACGGTGAGCACCCATCCACCGCCAAACAGGCCGGTACCCCGGTAGGTGCCCTCGACCAGGCTCGCGCGTGCGGGGTGGAAGTTCAGGCTGCTGTACGAGAGCTTGATCGGCACCACCGCGCCAGACGCAGCCGCCGTCTGCACCGGGTCGGAATAATTGCCGCTGATGCCGTCGGTGCGGCCGATCTTGCCGCTGTTCGATGCCGTGCCACGCAGCGTCAGGCCCGTGGCAAATTTGCCGTCCTGGACCGAGTAGTACGTGACGCCAGTGGCCAGCACTGCCGTGACGTTGACATTCAAACGCCCGTAAATCGCATCAAAGCCCGCTGCGCCCGGGGCCTCGCGTGCCATGTAGAACTCGCCCCCGGTGCCCAGCGGGCCGGGATCGATGTAGCCCACCACCTGCCGCTGCGCAGCGCCGGTGCCCACCGTGCCCTCCCATATGCCGCCGGGGTATTGCTGTACGCCAGGGGCGGGGCCCACGTCTTCGCCGTCGGACGAGCCGCCGCCGCAACTGGCGAGCAGGGCCGCACAGGTCAAAGATAGCCAGAGGTATTTGCGCATGATGGACAGAAAGAGGATCAGTAGGTAATTGGGGAGTCGTCGAGATGCCGCCGTGGCGCGCGAGGCGTTATCGACGGGCCAGCGAGCGCGCACTGGTGCATGCTGGCTGTCTTGCTGTTTCTAATTGTGCCAGCAGCGGGCGCAAGGGACGACAGGAAAATGGCATGCCAGAGTTGGGCGGCAGGCTGTGGGGCTGCGGTGCGCCCACGGGGAATGCGAGCTCGGATGTCGGCTGGGCCACGCCTGTCAGGTGCACCTGAATGCATCTACGATCATTTGCTATCAATAATATAGCTATTCCCGCTTGTTCATCAAGCGCTAGAGCCTGTTTTTTCTTGGATTTCAGCCTGCTGCAAAGAAAAGGGCCGACCCCTTTGCAGGAGCCGGCCCTTGCCACCGCGCGGGGCTTCGAGAATGGCGGCTCAGTCGTCGTTGGTCGCCAGGCTGATCAGGATGCGCAGCACGTACCAGAGCATCAGCGCGATCGATGCAAACAGGTGCAGCGCAGCGCCCGCAGGGCGGTCGGCGGGGTAGTCGTGGATGATGCGCGAGGTGTCGTACAGCACGCAGGCGCCGGCAAACAGCACCATGATCCCCGAGAACCAGATGCCCAGCTTGAAGCCAAAGATGGCGCCGGCAATGATGGTGCCCAGGGCCACCAGGCCGCCCACCGTCAGAATGCCCCCCAGGAACGAGAAGTTGGTCTTGGTGGTGAACGCCGTCCAGGTGAGCGCGCCCACCAGCAGCAGCGTGATGAAGGCCGCAGCGCCAATGGCACCGGGGGCCACGATCTGGGCGATGCCGAACATCGGCGCGAAGATCAGGCCTTCGGCCAGCACATACAGGCCCAGGCCCATCAGCTGTGTTTGCGGGCTCTCTGCGTTGTCGGCCATGTACGAGGCCAGCCAGCCCACCAGCATGAACGCGCCCATGACGCCCAGCCACAGGAACTTGTTGCCGCTGGCCAGCAGCATCTTGGCCGCTGTGCCGGAAAATCCGGTCGCCATCAGGACGGCGGAAAGCACCACGAAGGCCAGCATGGCCACACCGAGGTGCTTGTAGGTAGCAACGATGAAATCGCGCCGTTCAAACGGTGCGCCTTCCGGCGTCGAAGGGGTCAGGACATTGGGATTCATGGCGTATTCCTCGCTCTGTGTGTTGGTTGTGAAATCACGGGAGGGGCGCACCAGGCGCCTCCTCCCTCCCTCTCTGTGAAAATTTCTCAGGCCGCGCTGAGCTGCTGGCTGGAGTCCGCTGCACGCAGCCTGCGGTTGGACCACACACCGGCGGCGCCGATCAGCGTCAGCAGGATCGCGAAGATCCAGGTGCCAGCGCCGCTGAAGGACCGGGCGGAGGACGCTGCCTCGGCCTGCAGGCGCTGCCTGGTGGTCTCATAGCTGATCACGGGCTTGCCATCGACCGCCACTTCGTACACCAGGTCGTTGTCGCTCTTGTCCACCAAAGCGGTGATTTTTTCGTCGATCAGGTTGCCCACCAGTTCCTGGGGTGTGCTGTAGTCGATGCGCAGCTTGCGGGCCTCGGCGCCTGCGCCATCGGGCTGGACGCTGATTTCGTAGAACTGCTTGGTAGCGCGGCGCTTGCGCTTGACGGTGACCTCCGAAGCCTGCGTCACCGTGCCTGCCACGCTCTGCAGGCTTTCCCGCGCTGCGTAGGCATGGTCGCCATCGGCCTTCCAGCCGCTGTACAGCGACAGGCCGATCAGGCCGGGCCCGGCCAGTAGCAGCAGCCACGCGTAACCGGTGATGAAAATCAAAATCTTGCGAACAAAGCCTGGCATGGCTATCCCTCTCTTGTGCTGTTGAATGTTGTTGTGACTAACCAGAATTTGCTGGCGGCACCGCAGGCCAGCCGCCAACAAGCGCCCGATGATCTTCGAGTTGGGCGCAACCGGTGTAAGAAAGTGTTGGCGCCGTTGTCCCCGTGCCGCACTGGACAAACTGAGGGGGTGGGAATGGCGCAGGCCGTTGTAGAAGAAGCGCTGCGTGCTGTTGATTCAGCGCTTCTTGACCATCGTGCGGGCGCAAAAAAAGGCCCGCAGCGTCTGTGCTGCGGGCCTTTTTGCAAAAGCTGGAAAGCGCGGCTTTTAGAACGGGATGTCGTCATCCATGTCGTCAAACCCCGAGGCTGCGCGGGGTGGCTGTGCCACGGGCGCAGGCGCAGGGCGCTGGGCAG
>NZ_JAMXAX010000179.1 GCF_023913775.1 Acidovorax facilis | reverse complement strand
CAGGTGCTCCGACAGGCTCACCAGCAGCAGAAAAAAGCTGCACAGCGCGCTGCCCACCAGCAGGTACTGCACCGGGTGCACGCGCAGCTTCTTCATCAGTTCGAACAGGCCCACGGCCACGAAGGTGAGGGCAATGAACAGCACGCCATATTTGGTGGCGCGGTCCGACAGGGAATAGGGGTTCACCGGGTCGATGAAGGCCACGCTGAAGCTGTCGGCGCAGTCGCCGGGGGTGGCGCCTCCGGGCACATAGTCGCTGTGGCCGCCATCGTCTGTGCCGCCCAGGCAGATGCGTTTGCCGTTGGCAATGTCGGCCTGCGCCGTGGTGGCCAGCGACGACAGGCGCCACTGGGCCGCGAAACCGGTCTTCTTGACCTCGCGCTCCGACGGCAGAAAGCGGCCCCCGAACGACGGGTGGGGCCAGCTGCTGGTCATCTGCACCTCGGTGTTGCCACCCAGCGGCACAAAGGCCAGGCGTTCGGTGCCCACCAGTTCCAGGTCCAGCGTGGCGGTCAGTCCGTCGGCCTTGCCGCGCACCGATTCTGGCAGTGCCGCATGCAGGCCCCGGCTGTAGGTGGGGTGGAAGGTGCCGGGCTTGAGGGCCAGGGTCTGCGAATCCAGGGTGAACTGCGCGGTGCGGATGCCACGCGCGTCGCCCACGGCCATCATGACGATGGGCGCACCGCAGTGCATGCGCGAGTTTTTCATGCTGCTTTGCGGCACCAGGCTCGCCAGCGGCCCCCACTGGGCCGTCACGTGGGCCTTGAGGTTGAAGGTGTTCACCTTGTGCAGGCCGCGCGCTCGCTCTTCCATCGCAGCGCCGGTGCTGAGCTTGAGCTGCTCGGGCATGGCGGTCAGCAGGAACTCGCGGCGCTGCTCCACCATGCGGCGCTCATCCCCCTTGCCGGTCTCTACCTCCCAGCTCTCCACACAGGCGCTGTGGATCATCGGGCCCATCAGCGTCTGCGGTCCGGCCAGGCTTTCGGCCACGCTCTGGGCGGTGATGCTGCGGTAGCGCAACCGGTCGCGCACCACGTCTTCGATCATGCCGAGGCCAAAGAGCAGCAACACGGTGATGGCGGCCAGCGCGGCCAGTTTGGTAAACAAGGGGTGTTTGAACAAGAGATCCTCCACAAATGATGTTGTGGAGGCAGTGTTGTGGCCCGGTGTGAGGGCGCTATGAAGTTTGTGAGGCCAGTGTGAAGTCGGGCGTTGTGTCGGCATGACCTGTCAGGTCATCGACGGCCGAACTCCTTGCACCTACAAACGGCACAGGGCAATAGGAAACACGTTTTAGGGGGCGGCATGCGCTATGGGGTTCCGTTGATTCTGGTCTTGGTGGCAGTGGTCCATGCCCTGCCGCTGGTGGGCGTGCTCGGGGCGGGCAAGCTGGCGCAGCTGTACGGCACCCCGGTGCAGGATCCAGGCGTGGAGCTGCTGTTGCGGCACCGGGCCGTGCTTTTCGGGCTGCTGGCCGCCTTCATGGGCTATGCAGCCCTGCGCCCCGAACTGCATCGGCTGGGCCTGGTGGCGGGGCTGGTGAGCGTGGTGTCGTTTCTCCTGCTGTCGTGGCTGCAGCGGGGCAGTGCGCTCAGCGCCCCGCTGGTGACGGTCGTGCGGGTGGATGGGGTGGCACTGGCCTTGCTGGTGGTGGGGCTCGCTCTACACCTGCGCCGCTCGCATTAACTGGCGGGAAACTCCAGCGCCACGCGCAACCCTGGCCCGGTATTGCGCACCACCATCTGCCCCCCGTGCAGCGCCATCACGCGCTTGACGATGGCCAGCCCCAGGCCCGATCCACTGCGCTCGCCGCCTGGCCGCGCGGTGGTGAAGAAGCGTTCGCCCAGGCGGGGCAGGGCGTAGTCGGGCACGCCGGGGCCGCTGTCCCGCACGGCCACGGTGGCGTCGTCCAGCTCCACCTGCACCGTGCTGCCTGCGGGCGCAAAGTCGATGGCGTTGTCCAGCAGATTGGTCAGTGCCATGGTCACCAGCTCGGCCTCCCAGGGGCCGTTGCTGCCCGTACCTGACAGGGCCAGCATGATGCCGCGTTGCGCAGCACGGGCGCGTGTCTGGCCGATGGCGGCCTCGGCGCAGGCCTGCAGGGCCACAGGCGCGCGGCCCTCGGCGTGGTGGCGCTGCTCCAGTTTGGACAGCTCCAGCAGTCGGTCGATGATGCGCTGCAGGCGTTCGCTTTGCTGCACCACCTGGGTCGCAAATTCGGCACGGTCGGCGGCGGGCAGCTCGTCCTGCAGCAGCTCGCCCGCGCCCCGGATGGCCGCCACAGGGCTTTTGAGTTCGTGCGTCAGCGCGCGCACGTAGCCCTCGATGTAATCGCGCCCCTCGAGCCGGGCACGCATGCGGTCCATGGCGCGGGCCAGGTCGCCCAGCTCGCCCGGTACCTCGGGCACGGCCAGCGCCGTGGTGGGCGGGGCGCCGGGGTCATGGCGCTCGCCATCGGCCGGGCCCTGCACGCTCAAGGCGTAGTCGCGCAGACGGCGCACGTTCCATACCATCCACAGCGTCACGGCCACGCCGACGGCGGCCGAGAGCGCCAGTAGCAAGAGACCGCCCATGAACACCTTGCGCTCGGCGCGGTCGATGAAGCGCTGCACGGTGCGGGTGGGTTTGGCCACCGTCAGCACGCCTGCAATCTGTTCTTTCACGTAGATGGGCGCCGCCACATGCATCACGCCGCTGGTATCGTCGTCTTCCACATCGCGCGTGGAGCGTGCGCCGTACTCGCCCCGCAGCGTGCGGGCCACGTCGCGCCACTGCGAGTAGTCGGCGCCGATGGCGCGGTTCTCCGAGTCGAACAACACACGCCCCGTGGTGTCGGTCACATAGATGCGGTAGTCCAGTGACTGCTTGGAGAAACCCCAGATCGCTGCATCGATGGGCCGCGTGGCGTAGCGGCGCACATGCTGCGCAAACGGACTGGTGCTGCTGTTGTCAGCCCCCGCAGCCAACCGCCCGGCGGCCAGGTCTTCGCTGGCCAGCTCGGCCAGGATGTTGGCCGTGTCCACCATCATGTCCTCCATCACCTCGCGCACGCTGGGCTTGATCTCGGCCATGAACACGCGCAGCACAAAAAACGCGGCGATGCCGTTGATCAGGAAGAAGGCGAACAGCAGGCGGATGCCCAGGCGCATGGGGCAGTTCTCTTAAAAAATCTTGACCGGCAAAGCGTCTCAGAAGCGCTGAGTATCGGTATGGAGCAAGACGATGTGGGGGACGGGCAGTGCGTAGCACGCCTGGCGGACATGCTGGTCAGATCGTACAGGCGGTTGAATCGCAAGGTGAATTTGGCCAGGAAGCGCGATGCGGGCTTCCTGTGCGTGATGCTGCGACCCAGTCCTTGCCATCTGGCACGGGATGCACCGTGGGGACGCAAAGCCTGTTGCGCGGCCCACAAAAGTTGCAAACGCGCAACGTTTTCGCTCGAAAACAGGTCGGTACGACCGGGCTGCTCCAGCGATCCCGTGCTACCCGCTGTTACCGTTTGAGACATGTCACCTAGGCTGAACCCGGAGCTGCCCACGGTGTGGCGTGGGCTTCTGCCAATTTCATGCAGCAACAGGAGACAAGTTATGAACAAAATGCGTGCCCTATCAGCGGCCGTGCTTGGGTGCTTTTCGTCGTTTGGCATGGCGCAAAGCGCGGCTGACGGGAGCAGTGTGACGATGTACGGCATCGTCGACGTTGGCATCCACCATGTCACCGGAGCACCCGGCGGCTCTAAGACCAGCCTTACCAGTGGGAACATGCAAGGTTCGCGCCTCGGATTCAAGGGAAATGAAGACCTGGGAGGTGGATACCGCGCCGTCTTCACGCTCGAATCGCGGCTCGAAGCTGACACCGGCGCACTGGGCAACCGCCCCATTTCCCAAGGGCGGCTGCCGGACCGACTCAGCAACGCTGGATCGTTGGGCCTGCCTGCTGCGCTTCAGCCTGCTGTGTCCGCAGTGGCCGCCCAGATCGGTAATTCCGTGGGCGTCAACTTGGGCAACAACTTCTTTGATCGGCAAGTATTCACCGGTCTGATCACCCCGTTCGGTGCCTTCACATTCGGGCGACAGTACACACCGGGCTACTTGGCCAACGCCAACTTTGACGCGATGAAGACCGAGTCCAGCCTGTCACTGGGACAGTTGGTGGCGATTCCGGCTTCGTTCGATATCCGCGTGAGCAACTCACTCCAGTACGGTCTGCAATTGAACGGATTCACCGCCACCGCGATGTACGCAGCCGGGGAAGTCGCTGGCCGTTCGAGCGCGGGGCGGCTGTGGGGTGCCATGGCCATGTACAACGGCAACGGCTATTCGTTCGGCGGCGGTTACAACACACGCAACAACGAACTGGGTGAAAAGTCGCTGACGACCGCTGTCCTCGGCGCGACGCTGGATGTCGGGCCGGGCACCCTGTCGGGTCAATTCAGCGTCATCAAGGACGACCATCCCACCAACCTGTCCGGCATTTCCGCAGTCCTGTCTGCCAACCCTGCCACGGCACCAGTGGCCGGTCTGGTGCAAAACGCCTTCATTCAGGGTTTCCGGCAAGACGCACGCCTGTTCCAGGTTGGCTACCGCATCACCAGCGGCGTGCACGCCGTGACCGTGGCCTACAACAACATGAACGACAAACGCCCGTTCAATGCGGATCGCGCTTCGTATGGGGTGGCTTACACCTATGCACTGTCCAAGCGCACCGACCTGAATGCCGTATTCACACACCTGAACAACAAAAACACGTCGCAAGACATGTTGGGCGGCAACGGATTTCTGGGTGGCGTTGCGGCAGCGCCCGGAAAAGACGTCAATAGCCTGGCACTGTCGATTCGCCATCGTTTCTGAGGGCTTGCAGAGCGGAGGGCATCCGTGTGCTGCGCCGCTCAGGCCCTACACACTACCCCGCCAGATAGTCCGCCTGTCCAGCCCTCCGGCCCGAGCATTTCTCAGTTTTCGGTGGCATGCGGCCGTGGCCTGCACGCCAGTGCTCGTGCCTGCTGGGGGCGGGATGCCTTGCAAGGGCCCGCTCTACCTATGAGTGCGTGTGATGTCATCGACTCCATCGACTGGGGCCAATGGGGTTTTAAATATCGATGCAATACCCCATGCCCCGGTGCGTGCTGATGTACTCGCGCCCCGGGTCCACCTCGCGCAGCTTGGCGCGCAGGGTCTTGATGTGGGTGTCCACCGTGCGGTCGGTGCTCTCGCTGTCGTCGCCCCAGGCAGCGGCCAGCAGCGCGTCGCGCGAATGAATGCGGCCTGCGCCTCGCAACAGGTGGGACAGCAGGCGGTATTCGCGCCGGGTCAGCGGCAGGGCCTGGCCGCGCAGGCTGATGCGCTGGCCCGTCTCGTCGTCGAGGAACAGCGCGGAGGCCGTGGCGGTGGGCGTTGCCGGGTGGCCATTGCCGTTCCCGTTGCCCGCTCGGCGCAGCAGCGCCTTCACGCGCGCCGCCAGTTCGCGGGGGCTGAAGGGTTTGGTCAGGTAGTCGTCCGCGCCCAGCTCCAGGCCCAGCACGCGGTCGATCTCCTCGCCGTGGGCGCTGAGCATCAGCACGGGCAGGGCGGCGGTGGGCGCGGCGTTGCGAACGTCGCGCAGCAGGTCCAGGCCGCTGCCGTCGGGCAGGCCCACGTCCAGCACCAGCAGGTCAAAACGGGCGCGCTGCATTTGCTGGCGCGCATCGTGTACCAGCAGGCTGTGCGTGACGGTCAGGCCATCGCGCTCCAGCGCATAGGCCACGGTGCGGGCGATGGCGGGGTCGTCTTCGAGCAAAAGGAGTTTGGCAGACATGCCTCAATCATCCCCGGTGCTGCGCACCCCGCGCAGACAACGCAACTGGCGCGGCGCAGGCCAGGGACTCCGAGCAAGGGCCGCCCCGCAGTGAGGGCGTCGTCCCCCTTGGGGGAAGGCGCCGCAGGCGACTCAGGGGGTATTCCATGTCAGCGTGCAACGAGGATGGGGAACAATTTACCCAACCCGTCGGCCATCACCTCTACGGCCAGGGCGGCCAGGATCAGGCCCATCAGCCGGGTCATCACGTTGATGCCGGTCTTGCCCAGCACGCGTGCAATCGGGTCGGCCAGCGCAAAACACACGGCCGTGGCCAGCGCGATGACCACGCCGTAGCCCACCAGCGCCGCGTGCTGCCAGAAGGTCTGTGCGCGGTCGGCATAAATCACCACGGTAGACATGCTGGCCGGGCCGGTGAGCAGCGGGATGGTGAGCGGCACCACGGCAATGCTGCTGCCCGCTGCTGCCTTCTCGGCCCCTTCTTCGTACTCATTGGTGCTGGGCTTGGCCTCAGCGGGCTGGGCGTTGAGCATGTTCATCGCGCTGATGAGCAGCAGCATTCCGCCGCCCACCTGAAAGCTCTGCAGCGAGATGTTGAAGAAGTCGAGGATCTGCAGGCCCAGCAGCGCACAGGCTGCAATCACACAGAACACGCTGAAGCTGGCCACCTGTATGGTGCGTCGCCGCTGCGGGTACGAAAAGCCCTGCGTGTAGTGGATGAAAAACGGCACGATGGCCAGCGGGTTCACGATGGCCAGCAGGGTGATAAGAGGTTTCAGGTCCATCAGCGTCCTCCAGAGACTTCAAGCAATGACATGGTGGTGTAGGGCGACGCATCCGACATCAGCCATACGATGGCCTCGGCCACTTCTTCGGCCGTGCCGCCGCGTTGCATGGGCACCTGGTGGGCCAGGTCGCGCACGCGGTCGGGCAGGCCGCCGCTGGCGTGGATGTCGGTCTCGATCAGGCCCGGGCGCACGGCGTTCACACGGATGCCTTCTGCCGCCACCTCGCGTGCCAGGCCGATGGTGAAGGTGTCGATGGCGCCCTTGGCCGCCGCGTAGTCCACATACTGGTGGGCCGCGCCCAGCCGCGAGGCTGCGCTGGAGACGTTGACGATGCTGCCGCCCGCGCCGCCGTGGCGGGTGCTCATGCGGCGCACGGCCTCGCGGGCGCAGACAAAGCTGCCGATCACGTTGATATCGAACATGCGGCGCAGGCGCGCCACGCTCATTTCGTCCACCCGCTGGGTGGTGTCCACCACGCCCGCGTTGTTCACCAAGGCGGTGATGCGCCCGAGTTGTGTATCCACGGTGGCAAACATGGCCAGCACCTGGGCTTCGTCAGCCACATCGGCCTGCACGGCCAGCGCGGTGCCGCCTGCGGCGCGGATTTGCTGCACCACTGCATCGGCGGCGGCCTGGTTGCCCTGGTAGTTCACCGCCACCGCCCAGCCCTGGCGCGCGGCCAGTTGGGCGGTGGCGGCGCCAATGCCTCGGCTGGCGCCGGTGATTAAGACGATCTTGTCCATGAAATCGGGGTCTCCTGCAAGAATGGCGCATTGGAACAGGTTCTGGGTGCTGCGGGCAGCGGTTTGCAGCAGGCACACCTCCACTCCGGCGCATTTTTATCAAGGAGATTGCAGCATGGGACAGTTTGTCGATCTGACTTCGGGTGACGGTTTTGTATTTCCGGCCTGGGTGGCCCAGCCCGATGCCGCACCGCGTGGCGCCGTGGTGGTGCTGCAGGAAATTTTTGGCGTGAACTCCCACATTCGCGCCGTGGCCGACCGCTTTGCGGCGCGTGGCTACCTGGCGGTGGCGCCTTCGACCTTCCACCGCGTGAAACCCGGCGTGGACCTGGGCTACACCGGCGACGACATGCAGGCTGGCATGGGCCTGAAGGCGGCGGTGGAGGCGCTGCCCGCCCCTGGCGTGATGCCCGACATCCAGGCCGCCATCGACTACGCCGCTGCGCAAAGCGGCCGCAAGGTGGGCATCGTGGGCTTTTGCTGGGGTGGACTGCTCACCTGGCGTGCGGCTTGTACGCTCACCGGCCTGTCGGCCGCCGTGCCCTACTACGGCGGCGGCATGACCAGCCCCGACGAAGCCGCGCGCCAGCCCCGCGTGCCCGTGCTGGCCCACTTTGGCGAGCGCGACCACTGGATCCCGGTGGACAGCGTGCAGGCCTTTGCCCGCGCCCAGCCGGGTGCCGAGGTGCACATCTACGCAGCCGACCATGGCTTCAACTGCGACCAACGCGGCAGCTACGACGAGCCTGCGGCCATGACGGCGCGTGATCGCACACTGGCGTTCTTCGACAAACACCTCGCATGAATTGGAATCCCCCCTGAGGCGCTGCGCGCCTTCCCCCAAGGGGGACGACGCCGTCGCTGCGGGGCGGCCCTTGCTTGGCGTCTCTGGCGGGGGCGCGCCCATTGCAGGCGCCAGGGCGCAGCGATGAACTGCTCAATGTTTGGAGGCCGCCATGGCGAGTTCGACGTATATCCAGGTTTTGAGTCAAATTTGGCCGCTACCGCTTGCCTGTAAATCGATAGCAGCTATTGTTTTAATAGCATTTGGATTTCAGGCCCACGCGGCCGACTACACCGGCCCCCTGTTCGATGCGCACCTGCACTACAACGAGGAAGCGTGGGACGGCAAAACCGGCCCCCACCCGCCCGCTGATGTGCTCGCGCGCATGAAGGCCAGCGGCGTGCGCGCCATCGTTGCCAATTCGCGGCCCAACGCGGGTTCGCTCACGCTGGCGGGCCTGCCGCAGACGCGCGAGGCGGGTGTCACCGTCGTGCCCTTTGTGCGGCTGTACCGCAACCGGGCGGACTACACCGGCTGGTTTGCCGACGAGAGCATCTACACCATGGTGCAGACCGAGCTGGCGCGCGGCACGGCGGCGGGGCCGTATCGGGGCATTGGCGAGTTCCACCTGTACGACAGCGCCAATGCCAACGGCCCCGTGGCCCAGAAGCTCATGGCCCTGGCCGAAGAGCGTGACCTGGTGGTGCTGGCCCATGTGGATGATGTCGCCATCGACCTGCTGATGGCCCACACCCCGTCGAAGGGCCAGAAGGCGCGCCTGATCTGGGCCCACACCGGCATCGGCGGCGCGCCGGTGGAGCGGGTGGATGCGCTGATGGCGCGCTACCCCGGCCTGGTGGGCGAACTCTCGTACCGCCCCGGCTTGGTGTGCGACGACAACCAGTTGTGCCCCGCTTGGCGTGCGCTGCTGCTCAAGTACCCCACGCGCTTCGTGATCGGCTCGGACACCTGGGTCAACCAGCGCTGGCAGCACTACGAAAACCTGATGCAGGGCTACCGCCAGTGGCTGGGCGGCCTGCCTACCGATGTGGCGCGCAAGGTGGCGTGGGACAACGGGGTGGGGTTGTTTGGCGTCACGGCGCTGCGCTGATCTTGCGACCCACGGCCCCAGCCCCCATCGCACCCCGTGCTACCGGCTGATACGCCCGCGCGATGGCCCAGCCCTCGGTGCACGCGGCGGCGGTGGCGGGAACCACAGGGTGAACACCGTCGGATGGCCTGGGGCGCTGCGCACGTAGACCAAGCCTCCATGTAATTCCATTGTGCTTTTTACGATGGCCAGCCCCAGGCCAACGCCGGGTGCTTCTTCGTTGCTCTGACTTTCGACCCGGTATGCGCGTTCAAAAATCCTGGCTTGGTGCTGGAGGGCGATGGGTTCGCCCTCGTTGGAGACCGAAATATGGCAGCCACCATTCGATGCCACCGATCCTGAGAGCGCAACCGTGCTGCCTGGGTGGGCATGGCGAATGGCATTGGTCAGCAGGTTGCCGGTGGCGCGGGTGAGCAGGGTGTCATCAGCCCAGACATGGGCGCTCTGGTCCACCTGGAGCGCCAGCTCCAAACCCCGCTCCTGGGCGAGCAGTTCGAAGAAGGCTGCGGTGGCCCCCAGCCGTTGCTCCAGCGGGATGAAGGTGGCATGAACGGCGCTTTGCTGGCTCTCGGCGCGCGCGAGGAACAGGATGTTCTCGATCATCCGCCCCATGCGCTCATACGCTGGCACGGCCGACTCGATCACCGCACGGTATTCCTCCGCACTGCGGGGGCGGTCCAGCGTCACCTGGGCAACCATCAGGAGGCGGTGGATGGGAGTGCGCAGATCGTGCGCAATGTCGGACGACACACCCGACAGGCGGGTGAAGGAATCCTGCAGCCGGTCGAGCATGTGGTTGAACGCGCGGGCCACGGGTTCCAGCTCGGCAATGTTGTTCTCGGGGGCCAGCCGTTCGTGCAAGGCGTGGGCGCTGATGCGGTTGGCCGTGTTGGCCAGGCGGTGGGCCGAGGACAGGATGAGCCTGGCCGTGCACCAAGCGAAGAGGCTCGCGGCCAGCGCGCCGACGCCCAGCGTGATGGCAAAAACACGCCATGAGCGCAGGGCAAAGGCATGGCCCCGCGCGTGCAAATCCTCTGCAGGGATATGGACCATGCCTCCGTTGCTGGCGAGCAGAGGCTGGAGGTCGTTGAAATCCTGGCCCAGCAGGTAGATCACCATCCAGAAGCTGGCCGTGATCAACAGCAGGGTGATCGAAGAAATCGCCAGCGCGATCTTCAGGGGCAGAGAGCGCCGCAGGAAAGTCCTCGCCCTAGGGCAACGCTGATTAAGGTCCACCATTGAGAGGGGTCAAACGTTATCCGCAGATGAAGCAGCAGACCTTGGCAATGGCCGCAGATCAAGACAACGGATTCGAGCATTCGCGCAAACCCACCCGAC
>NZ_JAMXAX010000178.1 GCF_023913775.1 Acidovorax facilis | reverse complement strand
GTCTGACTCCGGCTCAAAAAGCCCCTCGTCAATGTTTGTTGACGCCCGGCCATTCGTCAACTGTAGTTGACGAATGGCCGGGCGTCAACAAACATTGACGAGGGGCTTTTTGAGCCGGAGTCAGACGGTGGCGAACGTATTCGCTCCCATGTCCGATGCGGGCAGGGGTTGTGGTGTTTCGCCGGCGGGCGAAGCGCAGGCCAACAGCCATTGTTGAAAACACTGCAACGCATGCAGTTGGGTGCGGCCTTCGGGATAACAAAACCAGTAGCCCATGTCGCTCCGGTAGCCACCGCGCAGCGGCGCGTCGGCCAGGGGCTCGCGCACCAGCCCGGCGGTGATCTCGTCCTGCACCAGGCAGCGCGGCACCAGTGCCAGGCCCATTCCAGCCATGACCGCGCGGATCATGGTCTGGAACTGGTCGAACTGCGGGCCCGCCAGGGGATCGATAAGGCCGGGCACCCCGTGTGTCTCGCTCCAGCGCAGCCAGGCCTCGGGCACTGTCACGTGGCGCATCAGCGTGTGGTGCGCCACGTCGCCCGGCGTGTGGACGGCCCAGTCGGCCACGCGGGTGCGCGGGGCGATCAACGCCACCTCGTTGCCGGTGATGTAGTGCGCGTGCGCGCCGGGCCAGTGGCCTTCGCCGAACAGGATGGAGCAGTCCAGCTCGGGCCGCTCGAAGTCGTAGCTGTGCACGTAGGGCACAAAGTGCAATGTGACCTGCGGGTGCTGCTGCTGGAACTGCGGCAGGCGCGGGATCAGCCACTTGGCTGCAAACGTGGGCAGGCTGGACAGGTGCAGTGCGCCACCACCGTCGTCGCTGGTGATCAGCTCCAGGGTCGCCGCCTCCAGCTGCGCCAGTACCGCGCGCACGGCCTTTTCGTAGCGTTCGCCCGCCGGTGTCAGCGCCAGGCGCTTGCGGCTGCGCTCAAACAGCGCCATGCCCACCCACCCCTCCAGCTCCTTGACCTGTTTGCTCACTGCGCTTTGCGTCAGGTGCAAGGCCTCGGCCGCGCGGGAGACGCTGCCAAACCGCGTGACCATGGAAAACGCGCGCAACAGGTGCAAAGGGGGCGAAAGCCGACGAAGAGAGGACATGGTTGCAGGGTTGGATCATTCCATTTTGGAATGTTATCAGGCGTATCCATTGCTTGGAAATTGTCTGTGCCTCACTTAACCTTAAAGCACCCCATAGGAGAAAAACCCATGAAACGCCGTCACATGCTCTCTGCGCTGGCCTCTGTATCTTTCGTTCCTGGAATGTCACTGGCGCAAGAGGGCAAGCCTCTGCGCATCATCGTGCCCTTCCCCCCAGGCGGCGCGACCGACATCACGGCCCGCAGCCTGCAGGAGCCGCTGGCCCGCATCCTCAAGCAGCCCGTGGTGCTGGAAAACCGTGGCGGCGCGGGTGGCTCCATCGGCATGGCCGAAGTGGCCCGGGCCCCTGCGGACGGTTTGACGTTGGGGGTGGCCACGCTGTCCACCCATGGTGTGAACCCTGCCGTCTACAGCAAGCTGCCCTATGACCCCACCAAGGACTTTGTGGGCGTGACCGAGATCGTGAAGGCGCCCGGCGTGGTGGTGGTCAACCCGGCCGTCCTGCCCGTCAAGGACCTTGCGGATCTGGTGAGGCACCTCAAGGCCAACCCCGGCAAGGTGTCCTACGCCACCCCGGGCAACGGCACCATCGGCCACATGTGGGGCGAGCTGTTCAAGCGCAGCGCAGGCACCGCCATGGTTCATATCCCCTACCGGGGTGCAGGCCCGGCCATCAACGATGTGCTGGCTGGTCAGGTGGGGGTGTACTTTGACCAGGTGGCCTCCTCGCTGCCCTACATCAAGGCTGGAAAACTCAAGGCGTTGGCCGTTTCCTGGCCAGTACGGCTGGATGTGCTGCCCGATGTGCCCACCTATGCCGCGCTGGGCTACAAACAGGCCAACGAGCCCTCCTGGTTCGGTCTGGTGGCCCCGGCAGGGACGCCCCCGGCGGCGATAGACCGCATCCAGCAGGCCGTGGCACAGGCCCTCAAGGAGCCTGCCGTGCGCGAGCGCCTGGCGGGGCAGGGGCTGTATCCCTCGGGCACGACCTCCAAGGAATTCACCGCACAGATTGCCCATGAGATCGACAAAATGAAGGGTATTGCCACCTACGCCAAGGTGGCGCTGGATTGAACCCACACCGGGCCTGCGGGCCCGGCGGCCATAGCCGGGGAAGACCCTTGCAGGGATATAACCATGGTCTTCACCCGGTCTGGACGGCCAGGCCAGCCGCCCCACTTTGCGCACACTCTGCCTATGCATTCAGCCTTGAAACTGATCCACCACCGCTTCCAGCACGCCCAGCCGGGCGCCACCGGGTCACCCGGACAGGCCACCCCCCCCCTGCTGATCGCAGGGTGACGGCCATGCCCGGCAACACCCCGCTGGTGCTCGACTCGCCCCACAGCGGCACGCAGTACCCCGCCGACTTCGGCTCGGCCTGCGACCTGCCCACGCTGCGCCGTGCCGAAGACACCCATGTCGAAAAAATCTACGCCTTTGCCCCTGCGCTGGGTTCCGCCTGGGTCGAGGCCCATTTCCCGCGCATCTATCTGGATGCCAACCGCGACACCACCGAGCTCGACACCAGCTTGCTCGATGGCGAGTGGACCGACCCCATCTCCACCGACCCCCAGGTGCTCAGCAAGGTGCGCCTGGGCAAAGGCCTGATCTGGAAGTTCACCGACGAAGGCGAGCCCATCTACAACCGCCAGCTCACCGTGGCCGAGGTGCGCGCGCGCATCGACCAGTGCTGGCGCCCGTACCACGCGGCGGTGGCCCAGGCCATCGATGCCGCCCACGCGCGCCACGGCTACAGCATTCACCTCAACTGCCACTCGATGCCCGCCGTGGCGGGGCGGTTTGCCACCGACTTTCCGGGCCTGGAGCACGCCGACTTCGTGGTGGGCGACCGCGATGGCACCACGGCCAGCCCGGCGCTGTCCGCGCTGATCTGTGAGCATCTGCGCGGCTGTGGCTACAGCGTGGAATACAACCACCCCTACAAAGGCGTGGAGCTGGTGCGCCGCTACGGCAACCCCGCAGAGCACCGCCACAGCATCCAGGTCGAGATCAACCGCAAGCTCTATATGGACGAGCGCACGCTGGCGCAGGTGCCCGAGGGCATGGCGCGGCTGCAGGCAGACCTGCAGGTGCTGGTGCGCAGGCTGCTCGCGCACGATCCGCGCTGACGGGCGCGCACCGCTTTCAGAGCCGCTTCTCAGGCCAGCAGCGCCGAAACGCTTTCGTACAGCAGCGCGATGCTGTCCTCGGTGGCGATGTTGCCGTGCGCAAAGGCGGCGCGCGAACCTTCCATGGCCACGAGCGACAACGCCTGAAACCCGCCGGTTTCGCCCGTGTGCAACAGCCAGCCTGCGCCTTGCATGGCGTGCGAGATCCATCCCAGCGCATAGCGGTTGGCAGGGGCGCGTGCCAGGTCTTGCAGCCCCTGCACGTAGCTGCGGGGCAGGGGCGTGGCATCGCCGCGCAGGGCGCGCAGGTGCCATTGCAGCCACAGGGCGTCGTCCCGCGCGGCCAGGCTCACGGCGCCGGCAGGGCTCAGGATTTCCAGCCATACCCGCTCGGGCGCCCCGGGCAGGCCTTGGGGCTGCAATTGCCCGCCTTCCAAGGCATGGCCTGCGGGCTGGTCGCTGCCCTTTCGCAAAGGCTCGCCAACGAACAGGGAGATGCCCAGCGGCTGGGCCACACGTTGGCGCAGCAGGTCTTCCCAGTCCTGGCCCGTGGCGGCGCGCAGCATGCGGGCCGCCAGCGCATAGCCAGCGTTGGAGTACGCAAAATCCGGGTCGGCTCCCGTGCCCCGGACAGGGGCCTGGCGCAGCAGCCACTGCAGGAAGAAGTCCTCCACTGCGGCGGGCTCTTGCAGTCGGGTGAGCACGTCGGTGCCCACTTCGCCGAGGAATATCGCCACATCCTCCGGTTTGTTGAATGCCATCACGCCCGCGCGGTGGTCCAGCAGCTGCCGCAGCGTGACGCCCTGGTAGGCGGGCAGGGCCTCGCGGGCCAGGCCGGGCAGGATCTGCGCCAGGGTGCTGTCCCAGCGCAGCAGGCCCTGGTCCACCACGCTGGCCGCCACGCACGCGGTCATGGCCTTGGTGTTGGAGCCAATCGCCATGACATCGCCGCGTTCCAGCGCAGCGGTGCCGCCCAACCGGCGCAGCCCGGCCACCGCCCCACGGGTGCGCGTGGAATCCGCCCAGCCCGTGGCCGCACCCACAACGCCTTGGGACACCAGCTTGCGGGCCTGGGACTGCAGGCGCTCCAGCAAGGCGTCGGCGCCATCGTCGCTGCTGCCGCCGCCACAGGCGGTCACCAGGGTGCCCAGGCCCGCAGCGGCCAGCCAGCGGCGCCGAGAGAGGATGGCGCCGCGCGCCGCAATGGAGTTCAGGAAGTTCATGGCATCTCGCAAAGAAAAGATGCCGGATTGTTGGAATGCGAACCTTGGGCCTACCCAAAGGCCTATTCCGACGCCCGGGCAGGCCAGCGCAGCGTGAAGCCCACGCCCCGGCCCTGCAGGCCACCGCCCACGCTCACCCGCCCGCCGAGGTGCCCCATGGCCTGCTGCGCGATGGTGAGCCCCAGGCCGGAGCCGCTGCTGCGCGCGCGGGGCGAACGCCAGAACCGCTCGAAGACCCGTGCCTGCTCGCCGGCCTCGATGCCTGGGCCGTCATCGGCAATCCAGACCATCACATCGCCTGCCTTCTCGCCCACGCGCAACTGCACCGTGCGTCCGGCCCCCGGCCCGCAGCCATGCTTGAGGGCGTTGTCCAGCACATTGCCCAGCGCCGACCACAGCAGCTGGCGGTCAAAGGCGAGCACCCAGGTGTCGGGCCCCTCGAGCGACAGCTCCACGCCCATCTCATCCGCCCAGCGCATGCGCTGGGCCAGGCAGTCCTGCAACAAGGCCATCAGGTCCTGCCGCTCGGCGTTGGGGGTGGGGGCTTCCTCCAGTGCGGCCAGGGTGAGCAACTGCTCGCTCAGGTGCGCCGCGCGCTCAACGGCGTGCATCAGCGCCTCGGACGCCCGCGCCCGCGCTGGGCCTTCAGGGGCCTGGAGGAGTACGTGGGCCTGGGTGGCGATGACCGCCATGGGCGTGCGCAGCTCGTGGGCCGCGTCGTGCACCAGCGCCTTCTCGCGCGCCAGATGGGCGCGCAGGCGGGTGAGCAAATGGTCGAATGCCTGGGCCAGCCCGCGCAGTTCGCGTTCGGGCGGCAGATCCTGCAGGGGGCGCAGGTCGTGGGCAGAGCGCGCCGCGATCTGGGCGCCAAGCCGCGCCAGGGGGCGCAGGCCCGTGCGCACGGCCAGCCACAGCGGCAGGCCCACCAGGGGCAGCGCCAGCAGCACCGAAGCCGCGAGGTCCTCGCCCATGAAGCTGAGCAGCCGCGCGTCGGACAACAGGGGCTCGGCCACCAGCACGCGCCACGCGCCCGAGGTTTCCCACGCGGCCCAGTGCGGGCGCCCCGCAATCACCATCTTGGCGTGGCCGGACGGGCCGGCAAGGGCCACGGCGGGAAGGTCGGCGGCGCTGCTGTGAAACAGCTGCCCGCGTGTGTCCTGCAACTGCAGCAGGACCTTTTCACCCTGCAACAGCTCCACATCCAGGCGCATGGCGTTGAAGGTTTGCGCCATGCCACGCACCAGCGCGCGGGCTTCCACCGGGTCGGGCATGGAGGCCAGCGGCACTGCCAGCCCCTGTGCCAGCTGGCGCACGCCCGGGTTTGTGCTCATGGTCTCGTAGTGGGTGTAGGCCATCTGCGCCAGCAGCACCAGCCACACCAGCCCCATGGCTGCAAGCAGCGCCAGCAGGGTGCGCCGCGTGAGGCTGGGGCCCCACCAGCGGTTCCATGCGCCGTGTGCAAGGACAGGCCACTTCATGGCTGCAGTCGGTAGCCCACGCCGCGCACCGTGACCACGCGCTGGGCGCCAATCTTCTTGCGCAGGTTGGAGATATGCACCTCCAGCGTGGCGGCGTCCAGCGCATCGCCCAGCGGTTCGAGCCGCTGGGCGAGCACGTTCTTGGCGACCACGGTGCCGGGCTCGCGGGCCAGTTCCACCAGCAGGCGGAACTCGCGCGGCGACAGGGCCAGCAGGGCGTCGCCCTGCCAGGCCTCATGCCGCCGGGGCGCAATCCGCAGTGTGCCCAGTGTCCATTCCTCGCAGGCCTGGCGGGCGCTGCGCCGCAGCACCGCGTGCAGGCGCGACAGCAGCTCGGGCACGTGAAAGGGCTTGAGCACATAGTCGTCCGCACCGGCGTCCAAGCCGTCCAGCCGGTCCTGCAGCGCCGTGCGGGCAGTGATGACGATCACGGGCACCGCGAGCCCCGCGCGCCGCCAGTGGCGCAGCAGCGCCATGCCCTGGCCATCGGGCAGGGTCAGGTCCAGCAGCACGGCGGCAATCTCGTTGGCGTCGGGCACGGGCGGCGTGGCGGCCACGCTACGCAGCCATTGCACCGTGAAGCCGTCCAGCTGCAGGGCCTGCAGCAGCGCTTGTCCCAGGTCCAGATCGTCTTCAATGAGCAGGATGTGCATGGCGGTGATTGTCCCCGCCCAAGCTTGCACGAAACCAAAGACCAGGCGGGAGCCAGACGCCTAAAATCACAGCACAGGCGCGGCACCAGACCGCCGCCACCTCACCAGGAGACAACGCATGCGCATTCTCATTGCCGAAGACGACCAGGTGCTGGCCGATGGCCTGCTGCGCACCCTGCGCGCCTCGGGAGCCGTGGTGGACCACGTGGCCAGCGGCACCGAGGCCGATGCAGCGCTCCTGACCAACAACGAATTCGACCTGCTCATCCTGGACCTGGGCCTGCCCAAGATGCACGGGCTGGAGGTGCTCAAAAAGCTGCGCGGCCGAGGCTCCGCCTTGCCCGTGCTCATCCTCACCGCCGCTGACAGCGTGGAAGAGCGTGTGAAGGGCCTGGACTTTGGCGCCGACGACTACATGGCCAAGCCCTTCAGCCTGCAGGAGCTGGAAGCCCGCGTGCGCGCCCTCACGCGGCGGGGAATGGGCGGCACCAGCAGCGCCATCAAACACGGCCCGCTGGTGTACGACCAGGCCGGCCGCGTGGCCACCATCGACGGCAAGATGATCGAGCTGTCGGCGCGCGAGCTGGGCCTCTTGGAGGTGCTGCTGCAGCGCGCGGGCCGCCTGGTGAGCAAGGAGCAACTGGTGGAGCGCCTGTGCGAGTGGGGCGAAGAAGTCAGCAACAACGCCATCGAGGTCTACATCCACCGCCTGCGCAAGAAGATCGAAGGCGGGCCCATCCGCATTGCTACCGTGCGCGGCCTGGGCTACTGTTTGGAAAAGATTCCAGGTTGATATGAAGCACCCCCTGAGTCGCTTCGCGCCTTCCCCCTCTCCTTCGGGAGGGGGACGCACCCGGTGGCCTGGCGGAGCCAGTTCCACGGGTGCATTGGCGTTGGCCGCGTCAGTGCACATGCTGTGGACGGACATGACGTGCCGATTGAATACTTTAAAAATGATAGCTACTAGCGCTTGATAGATAAGCGCTAGAGGCCAATTTCATTCAAAACCGCCACGGCGAACGCCTTGAAAATATTCCAGCGAGAGCAGCGATCCCTGTTCGGCGAAATCCTCGACTGGATGCTCACGCCGCTGCTGCTGCTGTGGCCCGTCAGCCTGGCGCTGACCTGGCTGGTGGCACAGGGCCTGGCCAACAAGCCGTTTGACCGGGCGCTCGAATACAACGCCCACGCCCTTGCCCAGCTGGTGGGCGTGGCGGGCAACAAGGTGCAGTTCAACCTGCCCCAGCCTGCCAGCGAGATCCTGCGGGCCGATGAGTCCGACATCGTCTACTACCAGGTGCTGGGCCCCGGCGGGGAGTTCCTCTCCGGCGAGCGCGAGCTGCCCGAGCCGCCCGCCGACGAGGTGCCCATGTCCGGCGAGGTGCGCCTGCGCGACGGCGAAATGCGCGGTATCGAGATCCGCGTCGCCTACATCTGGGTGCGCCTGCCCTTGCCAGATACCCCCGTGGCGCTGGTGCAGGTGGCCGAAACGCGCGAAAAGCGCAGCGTGCTGGCCACCGAAATCATCAAGGGCGTGATGCTGCCGCAGTTCGTGATCCTGCCGCTGGCCGTGTTGCTGGTGTGGCTGGCGCTGGCGCGGGGCATCCAGCCGCTCAACCAGCTGGAGCAGCGCATCCGCGCGCGCAACCCCGACGACCTCTCCCCGCTGGACGACCGCACGGTGCCGCTCGAAGTGGCGCCCCTCGTTGCCTCGGTGAACGACCTGCTGCAGCGCCTGAACGACTCGCTGGCCACGCAAAAGCGCTTTCTGGCCGACGCGGCGCACCAGCTCAAGACGCCCCTGGCAGGCCTGCGCATGCAAGCCGACCTGGCCCAGCGCGAGGGCACCAGCACCGAGGAACTCAAGCGCTCGCTGCAGCAGATTGGCCGCTCCAGCATCCGCGCCACACACACCGTCAACCAGCTGCTGGCGCTGGCGCGCGCCGAGGGCAGCGGCGTGGGTTTTGCGCGCCAGCCCTGCGACCTGGCCCGGCTCACCATCGAGGTGGTGCGCGACTCGGTGCCCCGCGCCCTGGAAAAACACATCGACCTGGGCTACGACGGTGCAGAGCCGGGCTCGTCCGGCGTGATGCTCGACGGCAACCCCACGCTGCTCAAGGAACTGGTGCGCAACCTGGTGGACAACGCCCTCAACTACACCCCTTCCACGCCCGACAAGCCGGGCGTGGTCACGGCCCGCGTGCTGGCCGATACGTTTGGCCATGTGCTGCTGCTGCAGGTCGAAGACTCAGGCCCCGGCGTGCCCGAGGCCGAGCGCGAGCTGGTGTTCCAGCCGTTCTACCGTGCGTTGGGCAGCGAGGCCGACGGCTCCGGTCTGGGCCTGCCGATCGTGCTGGAGATTGCGCGCAAGCACGATGCCGAGGTCACCCTGGAAGACGCACGCCCGGGCCAGCAGCCGCCGGGCGCGCTTCAGCGTGCGTTTTGCCGCGCGCGATGAAGTGGCGGGCGGCTGAACAGCACTGCCCGAATACCGGCACGCCGCAGGGGCGATGCACTAGACCCCACCGCCCCGCACCGGGCTGCGGCATCATGCGACCTCTTTGACCCGAAGCTGTCACCATGTCCCCATCACCCCGCCGTTTTGCCAACACCCACCCCGGCGTCGTCATTGGCAATTTCCCCTGGTACGAGATGGTGTGGCGCTCGCTGCGCGGCGATTTCAAACCCCGCTCGGACCCCGCCGGGGGTTATGAAGCCTTTGCCCGGCAGTGGGGCGCGCCCCTGGACCACGCGCGCCTGGCGCAGCGCCCGCAGGCACCGGTCGTCACCTGGCTGGGCCATGTGTCCATCCTGCTTCAGGTGGCAGGCCTGAACGTGCTCATGGACCCGACACTGTGCGGCTTTGCCGGGCCACTCGGCCGCTTTGGCGCACCACGCCGCGTACCGGCACCGCTGACCCCCGAGCAGCTGCCGCCCATCGACGTGGTGCTGATCTCGCACAACCACTACGACCACCTCTGCTACGGCACCTTGCGCCGCCTGCGCGACGCGGGCCAGTCGCCGCGTTTTGTGGTGCCCCGGGGCCTGGGAGGTTGGTTCACCCAACGCGGCATGGGCCCCGTGACCGAGCTGAACTGGTGGGAACACACCGACATCGCCCCGGGTCTGCGGGTGCACTTCACGCCCGCCCAGCACTGGAGCCGCCGCACCCCGTGGGATACCAACGCCTCGCTGTGGGGCGGCTACGCGCTGGAATGGGCGCGCCCGGACGCTGGGGACCCCTGGCGTTTTCTGTTTCCGGGCGATACGGGCTACAGCGACGACTTCAAGGCCATCCGCCAGCGCCTGGGGGCCGTGGACTTCCTGGCCCTGCCCATCGGCGCCTACCTGCCGCGCGATTTCATGAAACCCATGCACGTGAACCCCGAGGACGCCGTGCAGCTGATGCTGGATGTGGACGCCAAGCAGGCCATGGGCGTGCACTGGGGCACGTTCATGCTGACGCAGGAGGCGTTTGACCACCCTCCGCGCGACGTGGCCGCTGCACTGGCGCAGCGCGGCCTGCCGCAGGACCGGGTCTGGCTCATGCGCCACGGGGAGACGCGCGCCGTCCCGATGTGACAACCGGCGGCGCAAGCGATGGCTCCGCCATCGCCGCTGCTGCGGTCACGCGCAGTTGCGCAGCGTCTTGCCCGCCATGGCGCTGCGCAGCGCGTCGAACTGCGGGCGCAGTGCGTCGGTCACGGCGGGCAGGCGCAGCGTGAAGCCGGGGGACTCGGGCCGCTCCTGGATCACGCGGGCCGTGCGCACGCCCTTGTTGCCCAGGTTGGCCAGTTCGCGCTCTGCGGCCTCTTTGGACGAAAAACGGCCGAGCGAGAGGCCGTACTCCAGTGTGCCGCCTGCCCGGTCGTGGTCCACCTTGCGGGCCCGCAGTTCGGCGCGTTTGCGGTCCAGCGTTTCCAGGTCTTCAAAGCGGCCCATGTAGACCATCCAGCGGCCCGGGATGGGCGTGGGCTCCAGCAGCCAGCTGCCCGGTGGCAGGTTGGCGGCGGCGGTGCGCAGGGCGTCGGCCTGGCGCTCGTCAAATACACCGGCCTGCAGGCATTCGGCGGTATCGGCAGGGGGTGGGGAGGAAGCGGCGGAAGA
>NZ_JAMXAX010000177.1 GCF_023913775.1 Acidovorax facilis | reverse complement strand
AGCTCTCCGCCCCCCATCCCACCGTCGGCAAGGCGCGGCACCTGGGTGAGGCGCTGATCCACGCCGGCATGTTGTCCCCGTCGGCCCTGCAAGACGGCCTGCAGGCCCAGCAGCAGGAGCGCAGCGCCGGGCAGAACCGGCTGATCGGGCAGATCCTGGTGGATGACGGTGTCTTGACACAGGAGCAGTTGCGCCAGGTCATTGCCGCGTGGCTGGGCGACTACACCGTGCACCCCGGCGACATCACCCCCGATCCGGCGGCCCTGGCCATGGTGCCCCGGGCGATGGCAGAGCGTGAATCGGTGCTGCCGCTGATTGCCCGCGATGACGCGCTGGTGCTGCTGATGGCCGACCCGCTCGATCGCGTGCTGCTGGACGAACTGCGGTTTCTCACGCAGCGGCGGCTCATTCCGCTGCAGGCCGCGCCAGGCACGCTGATGCCCGCCATTCACCGCGCCTACCGCACCCAGTCTGGCGGCGCCGACGCCACCACCGCTGCCCGCGCCACCTCGCGCGAGCTGGCCGCCAACCTGGGCAGCACCGTCCCGGACGCAGACTCCGAGCAGGCCGACGTGATCAGCGAGTCGGACAACACCCTGGTGCGGCTCATCAACTCGGTGATCGACGAAGCCATCCACCACCGCGCGTCCGACATCCACATCGAGACCGAGCCCGCGCCGCAGAACGTGCGCATCCGCCTGCGCATCGACGGCGACCTCACGCCCTACCTGGAGCTGCCCGCGCGCTACCGCTTTGCGATGGTGGCGCGCATCAAGATCATGGCGGGCATGGACATCTCCGAGCACCGCAAGCCCCAGGACGGCAAGATCGACTTCGCGCGCTTCGGAGGCCCACCGGTGGAGCTGCGTGTGGTTACCGTGCCCACCTCGCGCGGACTGGAAGACGTGGTGCTGCGCCTGCTGGCCGGTGCCAAGCCCCTGCCGCTGGAGAACATCGGCCTGAGCCAGCCCAACCTGCTGGCGCTGCGCTCCGTGGTGCAAAAAAGCTATGGCCTGGTGCTGGTGTGTGGCCCTACGGGCTGCGGCAAGACGACCACGCTGCACTCGGTGGTGCGCGACATCAACACCGCAGGCCGCAAGATCTGGACGGCCGAAGACCCCATCGAGATCACGCAGGAGGGCCTGCGCCAGGTGCAGGTGAACCCGCGCATCGGCTGGACCTTTGCCGCCGCCATGCGCACTTTTTTGCGGGCCGACCCCGACGTGATCATGATCGGCGAGATGCGCGACGAGGAAACCGCGCGCATCGCCATCGAGGCCTCGCTGACGGGGCACCTGGTGCTGTCCACCCTGCACACCAACTCGGCGCCCGAGAGCATTGCGCGGCTGCTGGAGATTGGCCTGGACCCGTTCAACTTCTCCGATTCGCTGCTCGCCATCCTGGCCCAGCGCCTGGTGCGCCGCCTGTGCACAGCCTGCCGCGAGCCGCGTGTGGCCGACCACGACACGCTGCTGGGCCTGGCATCGCAGTACCTGGACAGTGGCACCAACAACTCCCCCGAGGCCCGCGAGGCACAGGTGGCGCGCTGGCGCCAGCAGCACGGCGGCGCACAGGGCGAGCTGCGCCTGTGGCGCCATGTGGGCTGCACGAAGTGCGATGGCCATGGCTACCACGGCCGGCTGGGCATCCATGAGCTGATGATGAGCGACGAGACCATTCGCCAGCACATCCGCCACCGCGCCCCCGCCTCGGACATCCGCCATTCGGCACTGGCCGCGGGCATGCTGACGCTGCGCCAGGACGGCATCGAGAAGGTGCTGCAGGGGTTGACCGACATGTCGGAAGTGGTCGCGGCGACCAACCTGTGAGGCGGGCCCACCGCCGATGATGCCTGCCGCCGGTTTTTAGCCAAATTGGGCTCTAGCGCTTATCTGGCAAGCGCTAGCAGCTATCAATCAATGAGTCCTTCCGAGAAGAGGAACTCGCCCACCGGCTTGCGCGCACCGCCGCCTCAGCGATCCAGTTCGTAGTGAAACACCTTGGCAATGATCTGCCAGCGCCCGTCCACGTGGATCAGGGTCAGCAGGTCGGTGAAGTGCTTGGGCAGGATGGCGCATTCCACCCTGGCCAGAGCCGTCACCGGCCCGGCAAACTCGATGGACAGGATGCGCTCCTGCACCGTCTCGCCCCGGCTGGCGGGCGAGGGGCGCTGGTCCACGATGGGGAAATATTCCTCCATGCGCAGAATCACCGCAGGCTCGGCCGTGGCGCAGGCATAGACCGCCTGCGGGTGGAACACGCGGCGCAGGCGCTGTGTATCGCTGTGGCACAGGCCGTCGAAATATTCCTGCAGCACGGCGGCGACTGCGTCAAAGCGCGGGTCACTCATGGCGCGCTCCCGCCGGCGGCGGCGCGAGCGCGCTGGCGGCGCACGGTCACCGTTTCACCGGCCACGCCCCAGTTGTCGGTCTCGACCTCGTCGATCACGACAAAGGTGGTGGCGGGCTCCTTGTTCAGAACGCGCACCAGCAAATCGGTGGCGCCTTGGATCAGCGCCGCTTTTTGCGCACTGCTGACGCCTTCACGGGTCACTTTGATGTTGATGTAAGGCATGGCTATTCCTTGGGATGAAGCAAAGGCCTCTCAGCCCAGCAGCCCTTCGGCCCGCATCGCGGCCTGCACGGCGGGGCGCGCGGACACGCGGCGCAGGAAAGCCTGCAGATGCGCCAGATCGCTGATATCCAGCTTCACGAACTTGGCCCAACCCAGCACCACAAAAAGGTAGGCATCGGCCGCCGTGAAGTGCTCGCCCGTCAGGTAGGGGCCGTGCTGCAGCTGCGCGTCCAGCCAGTCCATCTTCTTGCGCAGCAGAGCGGCCAGCGTGGCCTTGGCGTTGTCGTCCAGCCCGGCGTGGAACAAGGGCGTGAAGGACTTGTGCAGCTCGGTGCTCACGTAGTTCTGCCACTCCATCACCCGGTAGCGCGCCAGCGTACCAGCTGCGGGCATGAGCTGCGTGGCCTGGGCCTGGTCGGCGATGTATTGCGCAATGACCGGGCCTTCGGTGAGGCGGGAGCCGTCCGCCAGCTCCAGCACAGGCACCTGGCCTTTGGGGTTGATGGCATAAAAATCGCGCCCGTCCGCCGTGCGGTGGCGCTCGGTATCGACCTTCTCCAGGTCGAAGGTGAGGCCACATTCGCGCAACAGGATGTGGGGCGACAGGGAGCAGGCGGCGGGAGAAAAGTACAGCTTCATGGGGTTGCCTTTGGAGCGTGGTGGAAAGATGAAGCGATGGTATTGAGGATGCAAACAGCAATAAACTAGGCTTCAGGAATTTCACTGATTACATGAAGTAATAAACAGAACATGGCGCGCCAATTTGACGACCTGAAGCTGGGCAGCATCGAACTGTTCTGCCTGACCGCGCAGTGGCAAAGCTTCACGGCCGCCGCCCAGGCGGCCGGGCTGACGGCGGCAGCCGTGAGCCGATCGGTGGCGCGCATGGAGGCGCGCCTGGGCGTGCGGCTGTTCCAGCGCACCACGCGCCAGGTGCGGCTCACCGACGCAGGCAAGCGCTACTACGAGCAATGCCGCCAGGCGCTGGGCCAGCTGGCCGAGGCAGAACGCGAGCTGTCGGGCCAGCAGCAAAGCCCGGCAGGCCTCGTTCGCTTCAGCCTGCCCACCTCCTACGGGCACTGCCGCATCCTGCCCCTGCTGCCCGCATTTGCGCAGGCCTACCCCGACGTGGAGCTGGAGCTGCAGTTGAGCAACCGCAACGTGGACTTCACCGAAGAAGGCTTTGACCTGGCCGTGCGCGGTCGAGCCCCCATCGACTCGGGGCTGGTGGCGCGCAAGCTGGAGGACGCCGCCCTGGTGGTGGTCGCTGCCCCGGCGTACCTGGCGCGTTGCGGCACGCCGCATGCCATCGCCGACCTGGCGGCGCACGAATGCATCCAGTTTGTGCTGCCCAGCAGCGGCCAGGCGGTGCCATGGATACTGCGCGACGCCGCCGGGCGCGATGTGGAGGTGCCCACCCAAGGCCACCTGCGCTGCGCCGCCGACATCCTGGGCCCCGTGACCCTGGCGCGTGCAGGCGCAGGGCTGCTGCAGACCTACCGTTTCATTGTGGAAGCCGATCTGCACGGCGGCGCCTTGCAGGAGGTGCTGCCCGCCCATGCCGGTGCCTCTCGCCCGTTTTCGCTGCTGTACCCCGCCAACCGGCACATGCCGCTGCGCGTACGCGTGCTGGTGGATTTCCTGGTGCAGCGGCTCGCTGCGCGATAAAGCTCCCCCGTGACCAGGGCGCAAACAGACGGGTCAGGATGCGGGCGCACCCTCCTCTTGCACGCCCACGATGGCGTCGAGCAGTTCACTGATGCGCACCGGCTTGCCCAGCACCCGCGCCACTCCCAGGCCCTGCAGACGTTCGACGTCCACTGGGTTGCCACCGCCCGCCAGCACCACCACCCGCGCATCGCGCGGCGCAGCGAACCGACCCTGCCGGAGATCGCTGAGTAGCTCCAGGGCCTGCGGGCCCTCTTGGAGGTCCAGGACCATTCCATCAAAAGCATCGGCTGCCAGCATCGCGCGGGCCCGGCCCACGCTGCTGGCCTCGTGGAAATCCACCATGCCGAGATCGCGGGCCACCATGACCATGGTGCGCCGCAGCACGAACTGGGGTTCGATCAGCAAGATCCGGGGCAGCGGCGCGGTCATTCCTCGCCCTCTTGTCCCGCCAAGGTCTCGTTGGCGAGACGGCGCAGTGCATCCAGAATCGACCGTTCCACCCGCCCCAGGGTGCGCGGCACGGTGTCGATCACGCACAGCGTGCCAATGTGGTGCCCACCCGGGGCGCTGAGCGGCGCCCCCGCATAAAAGCGGATGTGGGGGTCTCCGGTCACCAACGGGTTGTCGGAAAAGCGCGGGTCACTGCTGGCATCCTCGACCACAAACAGCTCATCCTTCAGGATGGCGTGCCCACAGAAAGAGATCTCGCGCGGAGTTTCTGTGGCATCCAGGCCCACACGCGACTTGAACCACTGACGCTGCCCGTCCACCAGCGTGAGCAGGGCAATGGGCGTACCCAGCTGCTCGGCGGCAAAGCGTGCGAGGCGGTCAAAGCGCTCTTCGGGCGGCGTATCCAGAAGCAACAGGGCGCGCAAGGCGTTCAGTCGTTCGTCCTCATCAGCAGGTAGGGGTGCGGGGGTCATGGTGAATCCTGTGTTGGCGGTAGGTTGGTGTCTTGGCAGCTCAGCCCAGCAGATAGGCCATCTGAGCAAGATCGACGACCACCAGATTGGCGTGGTCGTCCACCGCACCTTGTGCATTGATCAGCCCCAGCTCACCCATGGCCCCCATGCGCATGCCGCTGCGCCGCGCGCTGTGCGCGGGCAGCCAGTCGCACAGGCTGCGGATGCCGATGCCGATAGGTGCTGCACAGTCCCCGGGTGCCTGGACGAGCACCGCCAGGAGCGGGTCGGGCGGCGCCGCCGACCGGCCAATGGCGGGCAGGTTGACGACACGGATGGTCTGGTCACGCCAGGCAAGAACGGCCTGCCGCCCCTGACGAAGATCGTCCCGGGCCTGCGGAGGGATCTCCACCACACCCACAATACCCTCCACCGGAGAGGCATAGCGCTGATCGGCAGCGAAGACCAGATAAGGCACGGGCTCGGCGGCGTCTGAAGGCACGGCGCCGTTGCGAGGCGCCGATGCGGCAGGGGCGACGCGGCTGATCGATGCCCCCGGGGTAAGGCTGAACAGCTTGTCCACATCCAGTACCTGCAACTTGCCCAGATCGGGTCTCAGGACCACACCGGCCATCACGGCATCCTCGGGCGTGCGGGCTACCTCGTCGGGAGCCACATCGACAAACTGCTCGCACTCCGAGACCGTCAGCCCAAGCACGAGCGGCCCCTGACCCACCAGCACCATCCACGGTGCCGCCTGGCGATCGCTGGCCTGGCGGCCTTCACTGATGTCCACCAGCGGCAGCTTGCGCTCCCGCCACTGGCCAATGGCCCAGGTGCGGTCATTGCGCCCCAGCGCAAGATCCGTCGCAGGCAGGGGCACCACCTGCTGCACGGCGGCCACAGGCACGGCCCACCGCTCACTCCCGATCAGGAACACCGCGAACCGCTGCGCTCTGGCGCCCGGCCTTTGCACCGCCAACGCCGCTGCGCCCGCAGACCTTGCGAGGGCCAGCTCCGCCGCCGCACACCAGGCCTGGGCCAGCCGCATCAGCCGTGCCACTTCCAGAATGCACAGCGTGGGGGCCGCTGCAGACGCAGGCACCACCGACTCGAACAGCTCGTTGTCGTCCGGCGTGTGGTGCAGCCTGCGCACGCCTTCCGCAGCCACCGGCTTCACGCCCAGCACAGCGTCCACGCGAACGCCCACCAGGGCGTCTGCATGCTGCAGCACCAGCAGCCTTGAAGCGCCGTTGTCCTCATCGTCCGCCGCCGACAGCGGCAGCCAGCGCTCCAGCGCCACGATGGGCACGGCCGCACCCGCCACATCGGCGACACCCTGCAACGCGCCACTGCGGCGCGGCAGCACCGTCAGGCCCTGGGGCGGCAGCGGTACGGCCTGGCGAACCTGTTCAATGGGAATGGCGATATCGCAGCCGCCCACACGCACATGCACATGCGGAATCACCGCAGGGCTGGTAGTGGCCGGGGGCGGGTTCAGGTCCTGCATCGCAAGCAAGGCTCAATCCGCCTGGCGCGGGCTGCCACGGCCCTGCAAGTCTTCAAGCAGCCGGGCCACATCTTGCGTCGAATGCTCCTGCTCCTCGGTCGCAATGCGGATCTCGCTGATCGAGCGCGTTGTGGCTTCGACCGCGCCCAGGATGCGCGAGAACGCCGCATCCACCTCCTCGGACAGGCGACTGCCCTCGGCAACGCGGCTGACGGTCTGGTGGATCAGCTTGGCAATCTCGCGCGCGGCCAGCGACGACTTCTCGGCCAGCTTGCGCACTTCGTCCGCCACCACCGAAAAGCCCACCCCTTGCTCGCCAGCGCGCGCGGCCTCGATGGCCGCGTTGAAGGCCAGCAGATGGGTCTGGCTGGAGATCTCGCTGATCGTGTCCACAATTTCATGGATGTCCGAAGATGAACGCTCGATGGCGAGGATCGCGTCCCGCGAACGGCGCACCAGCCCGCTGCCGTCGCCCGCCTCGCGCTGGGTCTGCTCGGCCAGCTCGGTGGAGCGGCCGGCACTGCGCGCCAGCCGCTTGATCGCATCGCTCATGGCATGGAGCACGGCGGTGATGTCCTGCACTTTCTGCGCCACCGCACTCTCGCGCTGCACCTGTGCGGTGATGTCGATCGCGTACTTGACCACCTTGTAGGGGCGGCCATCGACATCGAGGATGGGGTTGTACGTGGCCTGGATCCAGACCTCTGCGCCGTGCTTGCCGATGCGACGATAGCGTGCGCTCTGGAACTTGCCCTCGCCCAGATCCGCCCAGAAGTCACGGTAAGCCCGGCTTTGCACCAGGCCGGGCTCGCAGAACATGCTGTGGTGCTGGCCGCGAATTTCTGCCAGGGTGTAGCCCATGGTGCGCAGGAAGTTCGGATTCGCCACCAGCACGTTACCTTGCATATCGAACTCGATCACCGCTTGCGACAGGCTGATGGCGTCGATCTTGCCCTTGGTCTCGGTGGCGGACGTCATGTCGTGCGTGATGTCGACAGCGAACTTGACCACCTTGTACGGCTTGCCGGTGACGTCCAGGATCGGGTTGTACGAAGCCTGCAGCCAGATCTCTTTGCCCTCCTTGGAAAGGCGGCGATAGCGCCCGGCAAAGAACTCGCCACGGCCCAGGCGCGCCCAAAGGTCTGCATATTCGCTGGAGGCTGCAAACTCGGGTTGGCAGAACATGCGGTGGTGCTGGCCCACGACCTCGTCACGTCCATAGCCGAAAGCGTCCAGAAAGTTCGTGTTGGCGTCCAGAATCCGGCCCGTCAGGTCGAACTCGATCACAGCCTGCACCCGGTGGATCGCTGCGATCTTGCCCTCAAAGTCCGCCTGCTGTGCCCGCTGCGCGGTGATGTCGGTGGCTAGCTTGACCACACCCACCGTACGGCCCTCGGCATCCCGCACGGGGTTGTAAGAGGCCTGCAGCCAGACCGGCTTGCCCGCCTTGGTGACCCGCAAAAACACATCCTCGCGCACCTGCCCGGCGCGCAGTCCCTCCCACAGTGCCCGGTACGACTCGCTGGCCGTCACCTCGGGCGGACAGAACATGCGGTGGTGCTGGCCCAGGACCTCATTGGCGCTGTAGCCCATCAGGTCCAGAAACAGGCTGTTGGCCCGCAGCACCCGGCCCTCCAGGTCAAACTCGACCACGGCCTGCACATGCTCTAGCGCCGCCAGCAAAGCAGCAGTGCGCGCGGCCTCCTGGGGGGCGGATGGGAGGGTTTCGGTAGAAATGTTCATGGTGAAGTGTCGGTTGGGGCCCCAAGCGCCACGGGCTGATCGCCTGGATGAGGGATTCGGGGTAGAGCCCTTTGCGCGGTGGCGGCGAGCCGCCAGCATCTGGCGGCAAATGCAACCAGATGAAACGCTTGAACGAGTATGGCTTAATTTTGCTTTTCTGGCACAACCAACCCCATGCTCCGGTACCTCACCATCCCCGTCACCGCGTTCCAGCAAAACTGCTCCCTCGTATGGTGCGACGCCACCCACAAAGCTGCCGTGATCGACCCCGGCGGCGACCTGGAGGTGCTGCTGACAGAGATCCAGCGCCTGGGCCTCACCCTCGAACAGGTCTGGCTCACCCACGCCCACATCGACCACGCGGGCGGTACAGGCGAGCTGGCAGAGCGGCTTTCGCTGCCCATCGTTGGCCCCCACCCGGGCGACCAGTTCTGGATTGACGGCCTGCCGCAGCAAAGCGCGATGTTTGGGTTTCCGCCCGCGCAGCACTTCACGCCCACGCGCTGGCTGCACGATGGCGACACGGTGCAGATCGGCAACGAGACCCTGAACGTGCGCCACTGCCCCGGCCACACGCCTGGGCATGTGGTGTTCCATGCGCCGCAGATCGACCGGGCGTTTGTGGGCGATGTGCTGTTTGCGGGCAGCATGGGCCGCACGGATTTCCCGCAGGGCAACCACCAGCAGCTCATCGACAGCATCACCCAGCGCTTGTGGCCCATGGGCAACCAGACGGTGTTCATCCCGGGGCATGGGCCCGAGAGCACTTTCGGGCGTGAGCGCCAGAGCAATCCCTACGTGGGCGGGACCTGAGACGTGCCTGAAGAGCCTCAGAAACGTCCCGCAGCGCTTCACTGCACATCGCCTCATTAGTATCTTTTTGATAGCTGCCAGCGCTTGATGGACAAGCGCTAGCGGCCAATCCGACTACTACTTTCTCCTTTTAGGAGGTAGCTACGCCGCCCCCAGGCGCCCGCCCGGGGCGGATATGCGTTGCAAAAGCGGCCAGTTCTGCGGACCGCCGATGGTCTGCATGCTTACGATGTATCGTGTTGTAAGCAGCTTGTGGCACCCTTGCCCAGGCTCCATCCGCCCCGCCCCGCTTTCGCGCCATGAACCCCACCTTCAAGCCACGCCCTCCCCTAGCACCGCAGCGTGGCTCCAGCCTGGCGGGCAAGGCCTACTGGGCCATGGTGCAGCGGGTGGCGCTGACCGCTGCGGCCATCGATGTCGGCTACATCGCGCTGTTTTTGTGGCTGGGCTCGCTACCCCTGGCGGCCATCAACGTGGTCAGCATCGGCATGTACCTGGGCGCATACCGGCTCATACAGAAACGCTACAACGTGGCCGGGCTGTTGCTGATCTGGCTGGAGGTGGTGGGGCATTCGGCATTGGGTTCGCTGCTCATCGGCTGGGACAGCGGGTTTCACTACTACCTGCTGATGTTCATTCCTGCCATCGTGATTGCCAATACGCGCGGGTATGCCGCACCGATGGTGCTGGCGTTGCTGGCGTACTACCTGGGCCTGCATGCACTGAGCAGCCACCTGGGCCCGCTCGACCCCCTGCCCGCCCGCAGCGTCAACATCGTGAACTGGGTACACATCTGTCTGGTGTTCGCCATGTCGGCCGCGCTGTCGGCCTTTTACCGCCGCACGATCCTGATCGCGGAGGCCCGCTTGCGCAAGCAGGCCACGCTCGACCCGCTGACCGGCCTGGCCAACCGCAGCCACTTCGAAGCCCTGTCCACCAACGCGCTGGCGCGCAGCCAGCGCGACGGTGCGCCAGTCACCCTGCTGCTGTGTGATGTGGACTTGTTCAAACGCATCAACGACCAATACGGCCACGCCGTGGGTGACGAGGTACTGGTGGCCATGGCCAAAGTGCTGGCCGCCAACCTGCGCGAAGGGGACGTGCTGGCGCGTTGGGGCGGTGAGGAGTTTTTGGCGCTGATGCCCGCCAGCCCGCTGGACGCCGCCTGCGCCACCGCCGAACGCATCCGCACCGCCATCGAGCAAACGCCACTGGACGTGGGCCAAGCGCCCATCGCGCTGACCATGTCGTTTGGCGTGGCCCAGGTGCACAGCGCCGAAGACCTGCAAGCTGCCATTGCACGCGCCGACAAGGCGCTGTACCAAAGCAAGAACGCGGGCCGCAACCGGGTGAGCGTGGCATAGCTCCACGGCAGCCAAATTCTTAGTCAAATTGGCCGCTATCGCTTGGCGGCCTCAATTCTGAAGTGCAACACCGAGAATTGAGGCCAAGATGACACAGAAGAATTACCAGCAGTTGAGCCAGAGCGAACGCCACGCAATAGCCCTGGGACTGCA
>NZ_JAMXAX010000176.1 GCF_023913775.1 Acidovorax facilis | reverse complement strand
ATTTTGAGTTCGTCGGGGGAGCTGGCGTATTCGGTGCAAAGCCCGGAGCCGCAGCGGATTCCGCTGGCGCTGGAGAGGACGATGCGCACGAAGTACAAGATCGATACGTACCAGCAGACGTATTTTGTGATCGACAGTTTTGAGCAGTTGTTTGAGATGACTGCGGCGGACTTTGCGCCGATCTATGAGCGGCTGCGGGGGTTGCCGGAGTTTGCTGCGGATGAGCGGGAAGCTGTTGCGGCTTGATTTTTCGAATGAAATTGGCTGCTACCGCTTTTCTATAAAGCACCAATAACTATCATTTTCATAGCATTCAGCGGCCGTACGGGCTGAGCCTCTTGAAGCTTTGGCGTGCTAGTTTGGAAGGCGTGCCTGTGTTCCAGGGCGGAGGCCGGGAGTCGCCCGGCATGCGAGTAACTTTCTTTCGCGTCGCCGAAAGAAAGTCACCAAAGAAAGGGCGACCCTACTGTCTGCGACCCCTTCGCTGCGCTACGGGGCAACCTGGGGTGCTCGGTCACGGGGTGCGCCGCAGAACTCACTGCGCGCTGACGCGCTCCGTTCAAACAACTGCGGCGAGTCAGTTCACGAAGCGCGTGTGTCCTTCGGCACACGCGCCACCCCGCGCCCTGCGCGCCCCAGGCGCTTCCAGAAGGGAACCCGCGAATCGGACATCCACACGGGCCATCGCTGCACTCGGCCCAGCCTGCGCAGCGCGAGGCGCTTGCGCCCACGAGATGGGGCCGAGCGCAGCAAAGGCCCGTGCGGCTGCTTGGCTGTTCGGCTGTTGGATGTTCGACTGCCCAACCCCCTGCTGGCTGCGCCTGCGGCGGGGCGGTTGTGGGGTGGCACGCGCGTCGGAGCGCGCGTGCTTCGTGAACTGAATCGCCGTGGTTGTCCGAGCGGCGCTGCGCAGCAGCAAAGCGAGTTCCACGGCGCACCCCGCAACCGCCCCGCCGCAGGTTTGCCCCTTCGCACAGCGAAGGGGTCGCAGACTGGGGGTCGCCTTTTCTTTGGTGACTTTCTTTTGGCGAAGCAAAAGAAAGTTACTCGCACGCCGGGCGACTCCCGGCCTCCGCCCTCAACAAAGGCATACCACCGAATCAGCACACTCAACAAAACACTGCAAAATCAATAGCTACCAACGCTTTATAGACAGGCGCCAGCAGCCCAAAAAACCAAAGAATCACCCTCAACCTATCTCCTCCAGACAAGCCTTCATCACCCCGGGGTCAAACGCCATCTCCACATGCGCAACCCCTTCCACCAACCGGTGTTCCGCCCCCACCAACGCCGCCGTGGTCGCCGGAAACACGATGTTGTCGCAGTTCGAATACCAGCAGGTAAACAGCGCTGCCCGCCCCGCAGGCTCCGCCCGCTGCAACGCCACCACCCAATCCCCCGCCAAGCTCATCTGCCGCCCATTCACCGCCCGGCTGAAACGCCCCAACCACGTGCCCCCATGCGGCGTGCCCAGCGTCAACACCCGGTGCACCCGCCCATCCGCCTGGTGCGCCCGCAGCCACGCCCGCACCGCCAAGCCCCCCATGCTGTGGCACAACAACACCGGCGCCTGCCCCGTGGCCGCCGTCACTTGGCGCACGGCGTCTTCGATGATGTCGGCGTACTCGTCAATCGAGCCCATCACCGGCTCCAGATTGACCGCCACATAGGCATGCCCCCGCGCCTGCAAAGACGCAAACCACGGCAGCCACAGGCCCCGGTTGCACATGAAGCCGTGCACCAACACCACGCCGCGCTTTCCGGTGGGCTTGGAGGGTAGCCAGTCGGGAACGGACGTGTGGCGAAACGGCTGGCGCCAGCCAAACACCATCAACGCCACCCACACCTCGGCCCACCAGGCACCCACGACCTGTGACAGGCGGGCGCGGGGTGCGGCGTCGGTACGGTTGGTGATGTGCATCAGCACAAACTCCACCGCCATCACCACCAGGTACACACACAGCGGCACCAAGGCACCCAGCACGGCGCGCCAGGGTGAATGGGGCCATTGCCACACCAGCCAGGCGGCCATGGTCAGCAGGATGAACAGGAGCAGGATTCGTTGCCAGCGCGCGATCATGGTGGTAATGGGCAGATGTTGTAATTGACCAGCCGCATTGTGCGGTCTGACCACAGCCCGACACCGCACCCCGCAGAACGCAGAAAGGACCCCGCCCCATGGATGCCGCCCAGACCATCCGCGACTGCATCGCCGACGTGACCGCCCTGCGCCTGCACCGCACGGGCGACCCGGCGCTGGGCGCGGCGGTGGGCAGCGTCAAAAGCCTGCAGGCGCAGCGCTTTCGGGGCACCTATGCGGACCTGATGGGCTCGCCCGCGTTCGGGCCCGCAGCGCAGTTCTTTCTGGAAGAGCTGTACAGCGACACCGACTACACCGACCGCGACCTGCAGTTTGGCCGCATTGCGGGCACGCTGCAGACCATGTTCCCCCAGCCGGCGGTGACCACCGCCGTGGCCCTGGCGGTGCTGCACGCACAGACCGAGGAACTGGACCAGGACATGGGCCGCGCGTGGTTGGTGCATGAAGCCGATGCGGCCAACGTTGCAGACCGCTACACCGCCGCCTGGCGCACCGTAGGCCAGCGCCATGCGCGCCAGCAGCAGCTGCAGCGCGTGCTGGCCATGGGCACTGATCTGGCGCGCCTGACCCGCACCCCCGGCCTGCGGATGATGCTGCGCATGATGCGCGGCCCGGCCAACGCTGCGGGCATGGGCGCGCTGCAGAAATTTCTGGAGGCGGGTTTTGACACCTTCGGCCAGCTCGCGCGCCAGCGCGGCGGGGTGGAGCAGTTTCTGGCCACCATCGAGCAACGCGAGCGGGCGCTGATGGACCAATTGTTCGATGCCGATCCTGTCACCTGCGGGACCCAGCTCGCCAACACACTAGGACAAGCCCGATAGCCCGCAACGCGCCCGCCTTCCACAATCTGTGCCCACCTATCAACGGCATTTGGCGAGCACAAGGAAACAAGCGCATGGAAAAGATCTGGCTCAAGAGCTACCCCCCGGGCGTCCCACACGACGTGAAGCCCGAGCAATACCGCTCTGTGGCCCACCTGCTGGAAGAGTCGTTCCGCAAACACGCACCCAGCCCGTTCTCGGTCTGCATGGACCAGTGGATGACCTATGGCGAGCTGGAACGCCGCTCGGCCGCGCTGGGGGCGTACCTGCAAAGCCTGGGGCTGGAGCCTGGCGCGCGCGTGGCCATCATGCTGCCCAACATCCCCCAGTTTGGCGTGACCATGGCCGCCGTGCTGCGCGCAGGCTACACCTGCGTGAACGTGAACCCGCTGTACACCGCCCGCGAGCTCGAGCACCAGCTCAAGGACTCCGGCGCAACGGCCATCGTGATCTTGGAGAACTTTGCCCACACGCTGGCTGAGGTCATTGACCACACGGCCGTCAAGCATGTGGTGATGGCCTCCATGGGCGACCTGCTGGGCTTCTGGTTTGGCAAATGGATCACCTTCGCCGTGCGCCACCTGGCCAAGATGGTGCCCGCCTACGACCTGCCGCTGTCCAACGGCCGCAAGGTCGTCACCTTCAAGAAGGCGCTTTCGCTGGGCGAACACAAGTCGCTCACACCCAGCCAGGCCACGCTGGATTCGATTGCCTTCCTGCAGTACACCGGCGGCACCACGGGCCTGTCGAAGGGCGCGGTGCTTACCCACCGCAACATCGTGGCCGCCACGCTGCAGGCCGAGGCGTGGTTCACACCGGCGCTGTCCAAGGTGGGTGACCTGAGCAAGGCCAACAGCATTGCCGCGCTGCCGCTGTACCACATCTTCGCACTCACGCTGTGCCTGCTGGCCATCCGCCAGGGCTCCAGCCTCACGCTGATCCCGAACCCGCGCGACATTCCGAAGTTCGTGGCAGAACTCAAGAAGCGCCCCTTCCACATGCTGCCTGCGGTGAACACGCTGTTCAACGCGCTGCTGCAGAACCCGCAGTTCAAGACGCTCGATTTTTCGCACCTGTGCGTGTCGCAGGCCGGGGGCATGGCGGCCAGCGAGGGCACCGCCAAGCAGTGGCAGAAGGTGACCGGCAGCACCATGATCGAAGGCTGGGGCATGAGCGAGACCTGCGCCATCGGCACCAACAACCCGGTGATCAGCACCACCTTCAGTGGCAACATCGGCCTGCCGCTGCCGGGCATCGACATTGCCATCAAAGACGACGAAGGCAACAGCCTGCCCCAGGGCGAGTCGGGCGAGATCTGCATCCGCGGCCCCAACGTGATGGTGGGCTACTACAACCAGCCCGAAGAGAACGCCAAGGCCTTCACGCCCGACGGATTCATGCGCACGGGCGACATCGGCATCATGGACCCGCAGGGCTACACCCGCATCATTGACCGCAAGAAGGACATGATCCTGGTGAGTGGCTTCAACGTGTTCCCCAACGAGCTGGAGCAGGTCATCAGCCTGTGCCCCGGCGTGGTCGAATGCGCAGCCATTGGCGTTCCCGACGAGAAACAGGGCGAGGCCATCAAGGTGTTCATCATCAAGAACGACCCGGCCCTGACCGAGGACGAAGTGGCCAACTACTGCCACCAGAACCTCACCGGCTACAAGCGCCCCAAGTACATCGAGTTCCGCGACGAGCTGCCCAAGAGCAACGTGGGCAAGATCTTGCGCCGAGAGCTGCGCAAGGCCTGATGCCGTTCATAAGGGCAGCGCGCTAACCGCTGCCCCCTGCCACCTCCCCCAGGGCGCTTCGGCGCCCTTTTTGTTGGGCGCAACCCAAGCAAGCCGCCCGCCTGCACCGGGTACTCCGATGTCTGTATCTCCGGGTTATTACTGACAAGCAAACGTTTGCGCAAACGTTTGCTTTCGTTATCATCCCGATCGCGACAAGGCACCGGGCATCCGGAGCCGCTCCTTTTTAGGGGCGCTGCCGGGGATTTCCCTCCACGCTGTCGGTCGCCTTAGGGCGACGCTGAATAAGTCTCCGCGATGCGGCGGGCCCTGGATCGGGATGGACTGCAAGGCGCAAACCAGAGTGATAGCCGTAGCTATCGCGAGGATTTGCAACGCTGCAGACCGTCCTGAGCCAGGGATGCGCCGGGCGCGAGAGGCTTGTTCAGCGTTGCCTCAGTCCACATTCCAACCTGGAGACAAAACCCATGCGATTTACCCGCCGTTCCGTTCAGACCGCCGCCGCCCTCGCCGTTGTGGGCAGCCTGCTGGCCAGCCCTGCGTTTGCGCAGGACAAGCCCAAGATCGCGCTCATCATGAAGTCGCTGGCCAACGAGTTCTTCCGCACCATGGAAGACGGCGCCAAGGCGCACCAGAAGGCCCATGCCAAGGAATACACGCTGGTGGCCAACGGCATCAAGAACGAGACCGACACGGCAGCGCAGATCAAGATGATCGAACAAGCCATGGCGCAGAAGGTCAGCGCCATCGTGCTGGCACCCGCCGACTCCAAGGCGCTGGTCCCAGTGGTCAAGACGGCCATCGACAAGGGCATCCTCGTGGTCAACATCGACAACCAGCTCGATGCCGACGCGCTGAAGGAAAAGAACATCACCGTACCCTTCGTGGGCCCCGACAACCGCGCTGGCGCCAAGCTGGTGGGCGACCACCTGACCAAGACGCTGAAGGCCGGCGACAAGGTCGGCATCATCGAAGGCGTGTCCACCACCTTCAATGCGCAGCAGCGCACCCTGGGCTACCAGGACGCCATGAAGGCCGCCAACATCACCGTGGTGGGCGTGCAGTCCGGCAACTGGGAGATCGAAAAAGGCAACACCGTGGCCGCCGGCATGATGCGCGAGCACCCTGACCTGGTGGCCCTGCTGGCCGGCAACGACAGCATGGCCCTGGGCGCCGTGGCCGCCGTGAAGGCCGCAGGCAAGACCGGCAAGGTGCAGGTGGTGGGCTACGACAACATCGGCGCCATCAAGCCCATGCTGGCCGACGGCCGCGTGCTGGCCACCGCCGACCAGTACGCCGCCAAGCAGGCCGTGTTCGGCATCGAGCTGGCGCAGAAGGCCCTGGCCGCCAAGACGCCGCAGAACCAGTTGCCCGCCACGGTGAAGACGGATGTGGTGCTGGTGACGAAAGACAGCAAGTAAATCCGAGAGCGGCGAACAAGGCCCTTCTGGCGTTGTTCGCCGCTCAATAGATAACCACCGCCCTGCAGCCGCCCACTTCAAGCCCCCATGCCCAGTCGCTCGCCCGCTCCTCAGTCCCCGCCCTTGCTCGCCATCCAGGCAGTAGGCAAGGACTACACCGCCACCGTGCTCGATGGCGTGAACGTGGAGCTGTTTGCGGGCGAGGTGCTGGCGTTGACCGGGGAGAACGGCGCGGGCAAGAGCACGCTGTCCAAGATCCTGTGCGGGCTGGAGCAGCCCACGCGCGGCGGCATGCAGCTGGCGGGGCAGGCCTACGCCCCCACGTCGCGCCGCGACGCCGAGCGCCACGGCGTGCGCATGGTGATGCAGGAGCTGGGCCTGGTGCCCACGCTCACCGTGGCCGAGAATTTGTTGATGGGCCGCCTGCCGCACCGGCTGGGCTGGCTGCAGCGCGATGTGCTGCACGCCGCCGCCCGCGCACAGCTGGCCAAGATCGGGCTCGACAGCATCGACCCCGCCACACCCGTGTCGCAGCTGGGCATTGGCCAGCAGCAGATGGTGGAGATTGCGCGCAACCTGCAGGACGACACGCGCATCCTGGTGCTCGATGAACCCACGGCCATGCTCACGCCGCGCGAGACCAATTACCTGTTCGAGCAGATCGCCCACCTCACCGCACGTGGCGTGGCCATCATCTACGTGTCGCACCGGCTCGAAGAACTGCGCCGCATCGCCGACCGCGTGGCCGTGCTGCGCGATGGCCGCCTGGTGGACGTGCGCCCCATGGCGGGCATGAGCGAGGACGACCTGGTGCAGCGCATGGTGGGCCGCGTGGTGAGCGACCTGGACCACCGCCCGCGCCGCCCCGTCGGCCCGGTGGTGATGAGCGCCGAAGGCCTGGGCCGGGGCACCGCCGTGCAGGACGTGAGCCTGGAACTGCGCGCGGGCGAGATCTTTGGCATTGCCGGGCTGGTCGGGTCGGGCCGCACCGAGTTGATTCGGCTGCTGTTTGGCGCGGACCGGGCAGACCGGGGCATCGTCACGCTGCACCCGGAATATGAACAAAAACAGGTCCTAGCGCTTGATGGACAAGCGCAACAAGCTATACAAAACATAGCAGACCAGAAACCAGCGGCTTCCCAGGCCAAACCCCGCACGATTCCCCGTGGTTTCGCGTCCCCGCTGCAGGCCATCGCCGCCGGCGTGGGCCTGGTCACCGAAGACCGCAAATCCCAGGGCCTGCTGCTGTCGCAGCCCATCCGCATCAACGCCACGCTGTCCGACCTGTCTGCCATCTCGCGTGGCGGTTGGCTGCAGCGCGGGCTCGAAAGCCGCCTGGTGCAGGGCTTTGTGCGCACGCTGGGCATCCGCTGCCGCAGCCCCGAGCAGCCCGTGGGGCAGCTGTCGGGCGGCAACCAGCAAAAGGTGGTGTTCGCCCGCTGGCTGCACCGCGAGGGCCGCGTGCTGCTGCTGGATGAACCCACGCGCGGCGTGGACGTGGGCGCGCGCGCCGAGCTGTATGGCGAGCTGGACCGCATGGCCGCCGAAGGCCGCGCGCTGCTCATGGTGTCGTCGGACCTGCGCGAACTCATGGCCATGGCCGACCGCATCGGCGTGATGAGCGCGGGCCGCCTGGTGGCCGTGTTCGAGCGCGGCGAGTGGTCCGAGCAATCGCTGCTGGCGGCCGCGTTCTCCGAGCCCGGCGGACGCACCAGCACCACCCCTTCAACTTCTTCTCCTGTGACCGCATGAACGCCCCCACCGCATCTGCCGCGCCCGCTGCGGCGCCTTCCTCCGCCTCGGTCTGGCGCAGCCAGCTGGGCACCTACCTGGGCCTGCTGGCCGTGCTGGCGGGCATGGTGGCGCTGTTCTCGTCACTGTCCGAATACTTCTGGAGCGCCGAGACCTTCATCACCATCGCCAACGAAATCCCGGCCCTGGCCGTGATGGCGGTGGGCATGACCTTTGTGCTCATCATTGCGGGCATCGATCTGTCGGTGGGCTCGGTGATGGCACTGGCCGCCGCCACCTCGGCCGCTGCCATCCTGCAGTGGGGCTGGACGGTGCCCGCTGCCGCCGCGCTGGCACTGGCCACGGGCCTGGTGTGCGGCACCATCACGGGCACCATTTCCGTCGCATGGCGGCTGCCCTCGTTCATCGTGTCGCTGGGCATGCTGGAAGCCGTGCGCGGCAGCGCCTACGTGGTGACCGACTCGCGCACGCAGTACGTGGGCGACGCGATCTCGTGGCTGTCGGCACCCTTCTTTGGCGGCATCTCGTTCGCATTCTTGCTGGCCGTGGTGCTGGTGGTGGTGGCGCAGCTGGTGCTGTCGCGCACCGTGTTTGGCCGCTGTGTGGTGGGCATTGGCACCAATGAAGAAGCCATGCGCCTCGCAGGCGTGGACCCGCGCCCCATCCGCGTCATCGTGTTTGCCATGACCGGCCTGCTGGCGGGCCTGGCGGGCCTGATGCAGTCGGCCCGGCTCGAAGCCGCCGACCCCAACGCCGGAACCGGCATGGAGCTGCAGGTGATTGCGGCCGTGGTGATTGGCGGCACCAGCCTCATGGGCGGACGCGGCTCGGTGGTGACCACGGCCTTTGGCGTGCTGATCATCGCGGTGCTGGAGGCGGGCCTGGCCCAGGTGGGCGCCAGCGAGCCCAGCAAGCGCATCATCACGGGTTTTGTGATCGTGGCGGCCGTCATCGTGGACACGCTGCGCCAGCGCCGCGCCAGGGTCTGAGAGACTGATTTCGCATCCAGCCCCCCACCAACAACGACCTCATTCTTCTTTTCGCATGGCTACTATCAAGGACGTTGCGCGCCACGCCGAGGTGTCGGTCACCACGGTGTCGCACGTGGTCAACGGCACACGTCGCGTAAGCCCTGAGGGGCGCGAACGCGTGGAAGCCGCCATCCGCGCCTTGGGCTATGTGCCCAGCGCCATCGCGCGCAGCCTCAAGAGCAACAACACGCGCACGCTGGGCATGCTGATCCCCAACAGCTCCAACCCCTACTTCGCCGAGATCGTGCACAGCGTGGAAGACCGCTGCTTTGGTGCGGGCTACAACCTCATCCTGTGCAACACCAACGACGAGGCGCACCGCCAGGGCACCTACCTGCAGGTGCTGGCCGAGCGGCGTATCGACGGGCTCATCGTGGTCTCCACCGGGCATGACGCCACGCTGGCCACGCAGCTCGCGGGCCTGTCCATCCCCACCGTGCTGGTAGACCGCGAAATTGAACTGGCCGAGCAGCAGCCCTGCGACCTGGTGGAAACCGCCCACATGCAGGGCGGCCTGCTGGCCACGCGCCACCTGCTGTCGCTGGGCCACCGCCGCATTGCCTGCATTGGCGGCCCCGACGGCATTGCCCCCAGCGAGCAGCGCATTGCCGGCTGGCGCACGGCCCTGGCCGACGCAGGCTGCGGCACCGGCGAGGGCCTGCTCTGGCATGGCAACTTCACCAGCCAGGGCGGCTACGAAGCCATGCACGCTGTGCTGCGCGCGCCCGAGCCGCCCACCGCCGTCTTCGTCTGTAACGACCTCATGGCCATGGGCGCGCTGTGCGCCGCACACGAACGCGACCTGCGCGTGCCCGAGGCGTTGTCCATCGTGGGCTTTGACGACATCGAACTGACTGCCTTCACCAGCCCACCGCTCACCACCGTGGCCCAGCCCAAGCAGCGCATCGGCGCGCTGGCGGTGGACATGCTGTTGGAGCGCATCGACGGCAAGCGCCAGGACGCACGCAAGGTGATGCTGCAGCCCGAACTGCGCGTGCGCGCCTCCACGGCCCATGCGCCCGGAGGTACGGCATGAGCACCACCCACACGCCCCGCATCGCCGTCGTCGGCAGCCTGAACATGGACCTGGTGCTGCAGGTGCAACACGCGCCGGGCCCTGGCGAGACCGTGCTGGCCGACACCCTGCACCTGGTGCCCGGCGGCAAGGGCGGCAACCAGGCCGTGGCCTGCGCGCGCCAGGGCGCCCAGGTGGCCTTGTTTGGCCGTGTGGGCGACGACGGCTACGGCCACACGCTGCGCGCCGGGCTCGACGCCGACGGCATTGACCACAGCGGCGTGCAGACCGATGCGCAAACCACCACCGGCGTGGCCGCCATCACCGTGGAGGCCACAGGGCAGAACCGTATCGTGGTCGTGCCCGGCGCCAATGGCCGGTTTGTGCTCGATGCCGTCGCGCTGGGCACCGCACTGCAAGGCGCAGGCGGCCTGGTTCTGCAGTTCGAAACCCCGCTGCCCCAGGTGCTGGCAGCCGCCGCGCAGGCACATGCGGCGGGCTGCCCCGTGCTGCTGAACCCCTCACCGATTCAACCCCTGCCCGATGCGATGTGGCCGCTGGTGCACACGCTGGTCGTGAACGAGGTAGAAGCCGCCGCGCTGGCAGGCCAGAACGTGACCACCCCCGCCGATGCCGCACAGGCCGCACAGGCGCTGCGCGCCAAGGGCCCCGCCCAGGTGGTAGTCACCCTGGGTGCGGCAGGCGCCGTGGCCGCCGATGCTGCGGGCAACCGCTACCACCCCGGCCTGGCCGTGCGGGCGGTGGATACCACGGCAGCGGGCGACACCTTCCTGGGCGCGCTGGCCGTGGCGCTGGCAAGCGGCGAGCCGCTGGATGCCGCCGTGCGCGAGGGCATCCGCGCTTCGGCGCTGTGCGTCACGCAGCCGGGCGCCCAGCCCTCCATCCCCACCCGCGCCGCCGTGGCGCACAGCCCCCAACCGCCCGCCTG
>NZ_JAMXAX010000175.1 GCF_023913775.1 Acidovorax facilis | reverse complement strand
GCGCAGGGGTGGTCATGTTGCGGCGCTGGTCAGCGGAGCCTGGGAGGATGGAAGGGTGGTTGGCACGGCGTACAAGGCGTCGAACACCTGCGCGGCGGCCTGGGCGAGGGCGTCGTCATCCGCATGCACTTCGCGCAGGCCAGCCAGCACGGCCTCCAGCCCGGCGGCTTCGGGCACGGGCATGCCGCCGGTGTCCAGGTAGTGCACGGCGCGGGCCAGGCGCTGCAGGCGGGGGTCGGTCTCCAGCCCGAAGCTGGCAATGAGCACCTCGAAGGTCACCAGGGCACCCACATGGGTGAACCGGGCGCCGTCAAAGTCAAAGCCCTGGACATCAGCAGGCGGCGATGCCGGATCGGCCAGCCACACAAAACGCGCACCCGGGTCAACGAATCGGCGGATCAGCCAGGCGCAGGCCAGGCGGTCCACCCAGGGCCGCGCCCGCGTCGCCCAGCGCTGGTTCTGGAACTGGGCGGTGTCAAGGCGCCTGATGCCATGGGCGGGCAGGGCGGCAGGCTCCCCCCGCGAGAAGCAGGCGTCCAGCGCCTGACGCAGGCTGGCCATGTCGGAATCGGCCTGCGCGGCTGCGGCGCCGGGGTAGTAGTCGATGCGGTGCAGTGCCTGCAGTGCATCGGCAACGTTGCGCAGGCGGCGGCGCGCTTCGGTTTCCGTGAGCTGTGCGAGCTCGGCTTGCAAGGTGCTGGCCGTGTCGCGCCACTGCGAGAAGGCCTCCGTGCGGTCGAACAGCGCTTCGATCTCCTGGCGCTGCATGTTGTCAGGAGCGGTCAGGGTCAGGAGCATGGCCGTGCCGCCGTGTTCTCGCACCTCGGCGGCGATGGGCGCCAGCAGGCCTGCGTGTTCTTCAGGCAGCAGGTAGGCGCCGTCGCGCAGGGCGGCGCAACCCAGTGCCTTGAGATTGCGCCAGATGCGCAGCCGCACGGCGTTGGGCTGCGTGGGCAGCGTCATGATGAGGGTGGACCACATAGCATTGAATTATATGCATCAAGTAGTGAAATAGTTATTTCTATTTCAAAAATCGTCATCACCAAAGATTCCTTGCATGCCGGGTGCTTCTGGTCATACAAGGAGCAGAGCGGGCGAAAAAGCATGCGGTACACAGGAACAGCGCCCAATGCAGGGCGGCAGTCGCTTTTGTCCATGGAGATGTGGCCCCGTGTAAATGGATTCAGGGCCGATGCCAAGCCCTGCGTCAGTTTGCCGCAAGCCCGTTATGAATAATTATGAATTCAAAACCTGCTGTCTTGGCAGGCCGAGAGAGATGCCGAGGAGACCCCCACAATGACCGCTTACGCTGATTTCTACCGCCAGTCCATCGACCACCGCGACGCCTTCTGGAGCGAACAGGCGCAGCTGATCGACTGGAAGACGCAGCCCCAGCAGGTGTGCGACTACAGCAACCCGCCCTTTGCCAAATGGTTTGTGGGCGGCACCACCAACCTGTGCCACAACGCCGTAGACCGGCACCTGGCCACGCGCGCCAGCCAGGCGGCGCTGGTGGCCATTTCGACCGAAACCGACACCGAGCGCAGCTACAGCTTTGCCGAGCTGCATGCCGAGGTGCAGCGCATGGCAGCCGTGCTGCAGAGCCTGGGGGTGAAGAAGGGCGACCGCGTGCTCATCTACATGCCCATGATTGCCGAAGCCGCCTTTGCCATGCTGGCTTGCGTGCGCATTGGGGCGCTGCATTCGGTGGTGTTTGGCGGCTTTGCCTCGGGCTCGCTGGCCTCGCGCATCGAAGACGCCGAGCCCGTGGCTGTGGTCAGCGCCGATGCCGGGTCGCGCGGTGGCAAGGTGGTGCCTTACAAGCCGTTGCTGGACGAGGCCATTGCGCTCTCCAAACACAAGCCCGCCGCTGTACTCATGGTGAACCGCGGCTTGGCCCCCATGCACCTGCAGCCGGGCCGCGACCATGAATGGGCGCCGCTGCGCGAGCAGCACCTGAACACCGTGGTGCCGTGCGAATGGGTGGAGTCCACCCACCCTAGCTACACGCTGTACACCAGCGGCACCACGGGCAAACCCAAGGGCGTGCAGCGCGACACCGGTGGCTACACCGTGGCGCTGGCCGCCAGCATGAAGCACATCTTTGATGCCAAAGCGGGTGACACCTACTTTGCTACCAGCGACATCGGCTGGGTGGTGGGTCACAGCTACATCGTCTATGGCCCGCTGATCGCGGGAATGACGACCATCATGTACGAAGGCTTGCCCACGCGACCCGATGCCGGTGTGTGGTGGAGCATTGTCGAAAAGTACCAGGTCACCCACATGTTCTCGGCACCCACGGCGGTGCGGGTGCTCAAGAAGCAGGACGCCAGCTGGCTCAGGAAGTACAACGTCTCCACCCTCAAGGCCCTGTGGCTGGCGGGCGAGCCGCTGGACGAGCCCACGGCCCAGTGGATCAGCGACGCGCTGCAGGTTCCCATCATCGATAACTACTGGCAGACCGAAACCGGCTGGCCCATCCTGACGCTGGCCAATGGCGTGGAGCAACAGACCACACGCTTTGGCAGCCCCGGCAAGGCCATGTACGGCTACCACGTCAAGCTGATCGACGAGAGCAACGGCGAAGAGCTGACCGCCCCCAACCAGAAGGGCGTGGTCGCCATCGAAGGCCCGCTGCCCCCCGGCTGCATGCAGACCGTGTGGCGCGACGATGCACGTTTTGTGAACACCTATTGGAAGAGCATTCCCGGTCGGCTGATCTACAGTACCTTCGACTGGGGCATCCGCGACGCCGACGGCTACCACTTCATCCTGGGCCGCACGGACGACGTGATCAACGTGGCAGGCCACCGCCTGGGCACGCGCGAGATCGAGGAGAGCATTGCCTCCCACCCCAACATCGCCGAAGTGGCCGTGGTGGGCGTCGCCGACAGCCTGAAGGGCCAGGTCGCCATGGCATTTGCCGTGGCACGCGATGCGTCGGGCCTCACGGACGATGCCGCGCGCCTCAAGCTCGAAGGCGAAGTGATGAAGCAGGTGGACCACCAGCTCGGCGCGGTGGCCCGGCCGTCGCGTGTGTACTTCGTGACCGTGCTGCCCAAGACCCGCAGCGGCAAACTGCTGCGCCGCGCGCTCCAGGCCGTGGCCGAGCGGCGCGACCCGGGTGACTTGACGACGATGGAAGACCCGGCGGCGCTGCAACAGGTGAAGGACCTGGTGGGGTGACGAGCCTTTTCGACCCGCAGTGGGCTCCGTGCAAAGGCCGCCGTGCTGTTCGCGTGGGGCTTGGCACGCCAGGGCTCAGGAGATCACCAGGGTGAAGTAGCCAAACTCCATGTCGGTCGCTTCGGACACTGCTGTGACGGTGGCGTTGGGATTGGATGTGGTCACGCTGTCAGTCGTGATGCCATTGATGACGGCGTAGACGGAGTAGACATCGCTGATTTCCACCGTGACCTGCACGAATGAGTCAGGCACTACGACGTCTTGCACTGGCACACCTTGGTGCGTGATCTGGAAGGTCACCGGGCCAAGGCTGGTTTTTTCGAATTGCATCTGGTTGGCAACGCTACTGGGTGTTGTCACCACTTCGAATTCGTAGGTTTGCTGGGCGCGCTGCTGCTTCACCTGCGCCAGAAAACGGGTCGCACCACTGACTGCTATCGGTGCGGAGGTATAGGTGTTGCCTTCCAGTATGGTGCTGGCCGTGATCTCGAAAGTTTCGGCCTCCGGGACGGATAGCGTCGCGCCGGGGGCGAGGCCCGGCAGGCGGGCGAGGGCCAGCCCACCCCGGTGAATCACGTACTGGGCGATGTACGAGGTGCTGTTGGTCAAAGTCAAAGCGCTCATGGGACCCCTCCGATAGTAAGAAAAGAACGGAGATTCATTTTTACCGCCTTGGCGGTCGCAACGCCCGGATTTTTTGCCATCGGCGCAGTGCGCTGGCACCGGACCAGAGCGGGGCGAGACTCCGGCCGGAGCGCAATCACGCAGGCCGGTTTTTCTGCCACCCCACCGGCGGTTGCCACCCTGGCGTCCAGCCGATGAAATCCTGTAGCGGCATGGGCCGGGCGATGCAGTAGCCCTGGGCCTGCATGCAGCCCAGCTGCAGCAGCATCTGGCCTTGTTCGATGGTTTCCACGCCTTCGGCAATCACGCGGTAGCCGAAGGAGCGGGCCAGGCCGATGACCCCCTGCACGATGGCCAGGTCGCCGGGGTCGCCCATCATGCCGTGCACAAAACTCTGGTCGATCTTGAGCGTGTCCATGGGCAGGCGGCGCAGGTAGGTCAGCGACGAGTAGCCGGTGCCAAAGTCGTCCAGCGACACCGCCACCCCCAGCGCACGCAGCGCCGTCAGGGTTTGCGCCACGGCGGTCAGGTCGTAGAGGGCGGCGCTTTCGGTGATTTCGATTTCCACCAGGTGGCCGGGTACGCCTGGGTGGCGGGCGATGCACCGGGCCATCCAGTCGGCAAAGTCTGGGTCTTGCAGGTGCTGGGCGGCGATGTTGATGCTCAGCGGCAGGTGCAGTCCGTGTGCCTGCAGTTGCGCCAGCACGGTGAGTGCGGCTTCGACCACCCATTCTCCAAAGTCGATTTCCAGCTCGGTGCCCTCCAGCAGGGGCAAGAACTCGCCCGGCGGCACCAGGCCGCGTTCGGGGTGCTGCCAGCGCGCCAGCGCTTCGGCACCCACCACGGCCCCACTCCTCATGTCCACCTTGGGCTGCAGGTACAGCGTGAACTGCGCGGCGGCCAGGGCCTCGCGCAAGTGGCGGCCCTGTTCGCGCTGCAGTTGCAGGGCGCGTTCCTGCGCAGCGTCGAACTGGTGGAACCGGTTGCGCCCGGCCTGCTTGGCGGCGTACATGGCCTGGTCGGCGTGGCGCAGCAGGGCGTCGGCGTCGGCGTCATCCTGCGGGAACACGGTGTAGCCGATGCTGGCAGTGACCACCACACGCTCGGTGTCGAGTGTGTAGGGCGCTGAGATGTTGTCCATCACCCGGTGCAGCATGCGCTCGCAGTCGCCCACGGATTCAAGGTCGGGCATGAGGATCACGAACTCGTCGCCGCCCAGGCGCGCCACCGTGTCCAGCGGGCGCAGCGCGCGTGTGAGGCGGCCACCCACCACCACCAGCAGGCGGTCGCCCGCGCCGTGGCCCAGGCGGTCGTTGACGGGCTTGAAGCCGTCCAGGTCCAGGTAGGCCACACCCAGCTGCCGACCGTTCTGGCGCGCCTGGTCCATGCACTCCTGCAGCTTGCGGGCCAGCAGCACGCGGTTGGGCAGGCCCGTGAGGGCGTCAAACAGGGCCAGCCGCTGCAGCAGAACCTCTTGCTCGCGCTGGGGCGTGACGTCAATGGCCACGCCCAGCATGCGTGCGGGGCGGCCCGCCGCATCGAAGCCCACGATCTTGCCCAGGTTGCGCAGCCAGCGGGCGGGGTCGCCCGGCTGGTTCACGCGCCAGGTGGCGTCGAACGGGGTGCCGGGGTGGGTGGTGTGGCGGGCCAGTTCGCTGGTGATGCGGTCGATGTCGTCGGGGGCAATGCCGGCGGTCCACTGCGTGGAGGCCAGTGGGGTGTGGGGCGTGTCCAGGCCTCGCATGGCGTGCCAGCGGCTGTCGCCGGTGACGGTGCCTGTCTGCAAATTCCAGTCCCACAGGCCCAGCGATGCCGCCGAGATGGTGAGCGAGAGCAGTTCCTCGCGTTCCCGTACCTGCTCTTCATTGCGTTTGCGGTCGGTGATGTCGTGCACCGAGAACAGCCAGCACGGCTCGCCATCGAATTCGGTGGCGCGCATGGACTGCAGCACGGTGCGGGGTGGGCCGCCACGCACATTCAGGTTGACCTCGTAGCTGCTCAGGTGGCTCGAGCGCTCCACCTCCGCAATCAGCTTTTCGCGGTCGTGCGCGGTGAAGATGCCCAGCTCGACCGCAGTGCGGCCGATGGCCTCCTCGCGCGGGATGCCCAGCATGTCCACCCAGGCGGGGTTGATGTCCACATAGCGTCCGTCGCGGCGGTGCGACAGGCCCATGGGGTAGGGCATGAGCTGAAAGATGCGCGAGAAGCGCTCTTCGGACTGGCGCAGGCGCTGCTCGGCGCGCTTGGCCTCGTCGATGTCCTGCATCACGCCGCGTACGCGGGTCACGCGCCCGTTTTCGATCACCGGCTCACCCATGGCGCGCACCCACACCAGCCGACCGTCAGTGTGCAGCACCTCGATCTCCATGCTCCACTCGCGGCGCTCCAGAATGCTCAAGCGGAAGTTGGCGCGCAGCGTTTCGCGGTAGGCGGGCGCCACATGGCGGTCAATGTAGTCGTGGGGCAGCGGCGAACCGGGGGGCAGGCCGTGGATGTCAAAACACACGTCTGACCAGTAGACCAGGCCCTTGCCGCGCTCGTCCTCCCAGGCACCCAGCCGGGCCAGGCGGCCGGCCTGCTGCAGCAGGCCATTGAGGGCCTGCAGCTCGTCACTGGCGCGGTGGGCTTCGGTCATGTCATGGAAAACGAACACAAAACAGTTTTCGCCATCCACAAGCACGGAGCGTGCCGACATCAGCCCCGGGATGCGTCCGCCCTCGCGCTGCGCAACCAGCGGCAGGCGGTCCACCTTGCCGTCACGGCGGAAGGTCTCCACCAGCCGCTTGCGTTCCTGTTCAGAGGCCCAGATGTTCAGCTCGGTCGATGTGCGGCCGATCACCTCCTCGCGCGGGCGCCCCAGCACCTCGCAGAATGCGGGGTTCACGTCGATGTAGCGGCCGTCCGAGATGCGCGAGATGCCTGCGGGGTCGGGCAGCGTCTGGTAGAAGGTCGTGTACTTGGCCTCGGACGAGCGCAGCGCATCTTCGGCCGCGCGGTGGGCGGTGATGTCCACGTCCATGCCGATCAGGCTGGTCGGCCGGTTCTGGGCGTCGCGCGTGGCCACCGTGCCGCGCGACATGAGCCAGTGCCAGCGGCCCTCGGTGTCCATCACCCTGAATTCGGCTTCGTAGCTGTCTTCCAGCCCGTCCATGGCCCGCGCCAGCCTGGCCGCATTGCGCTCGGCATCCTGCGGGTGGCGCCGGGCATACCAGCGCTGCCACAGGTCTGGCGCCTCCAGATCGGCGGCGGTGATGCCGAAGGTTTCATAGAAGCTGCCATGGCAGCGGAACTGGCGCTGCACCACATCCCACTCCCAGTGCCCGCCACCCATGGAGTCGAGCACCAGGCGCAGCCTGCGCTCTTGTTGTGCAAGGGCTTGCTGGATGTCGCTGCGTGAAAGCTCGGAGCGTGCTCCGTTGGCCAGCAGCAACCGGCCCACGCCCAGCATCAGCACCCCGGCGCCGTGGTGCCATGGCAGGCTTCGCGCCATGTCGGATGCGCCGTCGGTGGCCCACAGGCTGCCAGACACGGCCAGGGGCAGGGTCAGCGTCAGGCCGATCAGTGCAGCCCATTTGGGCACCTGCAGGCGTGCCCCCACATGGCGCCACAACAACCCCGTGGCCACCGACACGCCCAGCACGGCAACGGCTGGAACCGCATCGGACATATCAGTGCGCACCGCTGCCACCAGGGCGATGAGCGCCGCAATGATGGCCGCCGGAAACCTGAAAAAGAGCGCCAGAAACGCCGCCACCGTGGGGTAGGCCACCACCCGCAGCTCGGGGGCGTTCCAGCGCAGCGCCTCAAAAGAAATCCAGGAAACGAGGCCGCCTGCCAACCCCAGCAGCAGCAAGGTGCGGCGCGACGGGTGCAAGGACTCGCGCGGCGGCAGCCAGGCCAGCACCAGCAGCAGCGACATCAGCGCCGTGGCGGCCAAAAGGGTGTTGTTACCCATGGAAAACCCCTGGGCAAGCCCCTTGCGGCGGGGTAGCCGCAGGCCAGGAGTTGCAGGGGGAGCGGCCGGGGATGTGTGTGGCAGTACAGCGCCCGGTGCCGTTGACGGACTTGGTCAGATGGCAAAAGCCCGAAGAAAACCCCATGGGCCAAGTTTAGGGCCGTTCTGAGGCGGGCAGGGCAGGCCTGAGTGTCCTGATAAGTCCGGTTGACAACAATGTGCCGCACACGATGACCACGGCGCAGCCCACCATCCAGGGCGTGATGCGTTCGCCCAGGAAGACCGTGCCGTACAAAACCGCAAACACGGGGGTGATGAAGGTCACGGCCAGCGCCCGGCTGGGGCCGGCACTGGCGATGAGGCGAAAGTACAGGATGTAGGCAATGCCCGTGCACAGCACCGCAATGGCAATGATGGCGCCCCAGGCGCGCAGGCCTGGCATCTGCGCAGGCCAGAACCACAGCGTGGGCAGGGCCAGTCCCAGCGCCGCGCCCAGCTGGCTGCCGGTAGCGGTGGCCAGCGGTGGAATGCCCGTGAGGTAGCGCCGTGCAAAGCTGGCCGACAGCCCGTAGAAGCTCGAAGCCAACAGGCAGGCGGCAATGGCCCATTCGGCGCTGTCACTCTTGAACCCGGTGCCCGCTGGCGCACGCCAGGCCAGCAGCGCCACGCCCACAAAACCGAGCGCCAGGCCCGCCCAGCGCAGGCGGTTGATGCGGTCACCCAGCCACATCCAGGCCACCAGCGCGCCAAACAGCGGCACGGTGGCGTTGAGGATGGAGGTCAGGCCCGTGGCAATGTGCAGCACAGCCCAGGAAAACAGCGCAAATGGAATGGCCGAATTGATGACCCCCGCAAACAGGATGGGCCGCCAGTGCTGGCGCAGCGCAGGCCAGTGGCCCTGGCGCAGCATGATGGGCCACAGGAACACCGTGGCCAGCGCCACGCGCAGCCCGGCCGTGGGCAGAGGGCCGAAGTCGGACGCACCCAGCCGCATGAACAGAAAGGACGCGCCCCACAGCGCCGCCAGCAAGATGAATTCGCCGATCCAGGTGGAAACGGGCTGGTTGCCGGGGCTGTTCATGCATGTCCTTTGCGGAAAGCGTTGGGGGAGGTGGAGGGCAGCGCATTTTCCAGCGTCAGCAAAACCGCTTTGCGATCAAGGCCACCGGCATACCCCGTCAGGCTGCCACTGGCGCCCACCACGCGGTGGCAGGGCACGACCACGCTCAGCGGGTTGCGCCCCACGGCGGCCCCCAGGGCGCGCACGGCCAGGGGGCGGCCCAATTGGCGGCTCAGCGCGCCGTAGCTGGTGGTGGCGCCCCGGCCGATGGCCAGCAAGGCACGCCACACAGCCTGCTGAAACGGCGTGCCACCCGAAAGGTCCAGCGGCAGGTCAAACCCCGCACGTTGCCCGGCGAGGTACTGCTGGAGCTGGTGGGCGGCTTCCTCCAGCACGGGGTGGCTTGCCGTGTCAGCCCAGGCCGTGGGGCCATGAAGCCGCTGGCTGGGCTCGTGGCGCTGGCCTTCAAACCAGACGCCGACCAAGCCGGCGGGCGACGCCGCCAGGCGCACGGGCCCCAGCGCGGTGGAGGTGCGCATTTGCACGGTGTGGGGGTGAAATTGCATGACTGAATGAGCGATTTTTAGATGAAATTGGCCTCCAGCGCTTGATGGATAAGCGCTAGCAGCTCCTATTTTGATAGTGATAGAACTGGTGGCACTGCACCCGCCGGGGTGCCCGCTGCCCAGGCGCGCAGCACCGCGTAGCTGCGCCAGGGCCGCCAGGCCTGCGAGGCCTCGCCTGCGGCGCGGGCCGGGTTCTTGTGCCCCTGCACGCCCAGGGCCTTGTGCAGCGCCACATCCCCGGCCGGAAACGCATCGGGCCAGCGCAACACGCGCATGGCGATGTACTGGGCCGTCCAGTCGCCAATACCGGGCAGGGCGCACAGCGCGGCCGTGGTGCTGGCCACGTCGGCGCCCGCGTGCAAGGCCAGCGTGCCGCCATCCACGGCGCGAGCCAGAGCCACGATGGCAGCCTGGCGCTGGCGCACGATGCCCAGCTGGCCCAGGGTGTCGCCGTCGGCCGCTGCCAGCGTGGCAGCGGTGGGGAACAGGCGGTTCAGCCCGGGCCAGGGCGTTTCGATGGGCTCACCCAGCCGCTCCACCAGCCGCTGGCCCAGGGTGCGCGCAGCGGCCACGGTGATCTGCTGGCCCAGCACGGCGCGCACGGCCAGCTCAAAGCCGTCGAACGCACCGGGCACCCGCAGGCCGTCGCCCTGGGGGAAGTGCTGGTGCAGCACGGCGTTGATGGCCGCGGGGTCGGCATCCAGGTCGAGCATGGCGCGCACGCGGCGGATCACGAGCGGCAACACGGGGTACAGGCTGTCGCTGGTCTGCAGCAGCACCTGGTGGCGGGCCCCGTCAAAGCGTGCGCTGAACCATCCCGTGGTTTCGCCGGGCAGGCCGGTGCAGGAAGCGGGCAGACGCACCGTGCGCCGCAGCGTGGTCTCCTCCGGCAGCACCCATTCCACACCGTGGAACTGCCGCCGTTCAAAAAAGGCCAGCAGTGCGGGCACATCAAACGGCGGGCGCCAGGCCAGGCGCAAGGTGCTGGTGGGTTGCGCCCCTGCGGTGGTGCCGCTGCGCCGCAGCTGTGTGGGGTTCAGGCCGTAGTGCCCCGAAAACGCCGCATTGAAGCGCCGCACGCTCGCAAAGCCGCTGGCCAGCGCCACCTGGGTAACGGGCATGGGGGTATCGGTGAGCAGTTGTTTGGCGGTCAGCAGCCGGCGCGTCTGCAGGTACTGCAGCGGCGATACGCCCAGGGCCGCCTCAAAAATGCGGCGCAGGTGCCGGTCGCTCACGCCCAGGCGCTCGGCCAGCCGGGCCACGGTGGCGCTGCCTTCGCCCGGTGCGGATGGGGCGGGCCACAGGTCGGGCGCATCCAGCAGGCGCACGGCCTGCTGCACCAGGATGCCACTGGCGTCCTGCACCGACCACACCAGCGCCTGCGGCGCCAGCTCGGGCCGGCAGCGCAAGCAGGGGCGAAAGCCCGCGTTCTCGGCCTGTGCGGCCAGCACAAAAAAGCGGCAGTTCTCGCGCCGGGGCGTGCGCACGGCGCACACGGGGCGGCAATAGATGCCGGTGGAGGTCACCGCCGTGAAGAAATGCCCGTCAAACCGTGCATCCCGCGCCAGCACCGCCAGGTAGCGGCCTTCGTCCAAGGCGGTGTCAGGTGCCTGGG
>NZ_JAMXAX010000174.1 GCF_023913775.1 Acidovorax facilis | reverse complement strand
CGCGATGAACTCGGTCAGCAGTTCTGCTGGCACGATGACTTCGGCTGCCTTGCGCAGCAGGCCCGATTGCAGGGCCCAGAGGCCCGCAACATGCAGTGCGACGACGGAGCCCACGATCACGGTATTGCGGCTGAGGCCCCCGGGGGTGGCAAATCGATCTGGGTGAGACATAAAAATGATAGCAGCTAGCGCTTGTAAATCAAGCGCTAGCGCCCTAAAAGACCTCGATTATTTGCGAAAGATCCACCAGGCCGAGCCTGCGACGAGGATCAGGCTGCCTGCGAGTGTAGAGAGGAGTTCCATGACTTGCTTTCCAGGATGGAGCTGGCAAGCTGGATCGTTTTCGGCGCTGCCTCATTGTGCAGGGCGGCCACCGGACTCGATGCACTGCACTGCGCCACCACATCCCGGGCGCAGCTTTCGCAGCACCCGCATTGGGTGGCCACGCCCAGTTCGAACTGGATTTCGTCAAAGCTCATGCCTGCACGTGCGTGGCGGGCAATCTCACGGTCGGAAATCCGGCGGCAAACACAGACGATCATGGCGGCAGGCAGTGTGGCTGGCTGTTGAAGGTGATCTGATTATAAATACGAATCTATCGCATTTGCAATAAATCATTTCCCGCAACGGGGACAAGGCCCACGGGGCGGGCAGGTCGTCAACGCGGCACCAGTAGCGCCGGGGACGCGTCGGCCAGGGTGGCACAGCCGGTGAGCGCCATGGCGATCTCCAGTTCATCGCGCAGCAGCCGCAGCACGTGGGCCACGCCAGCTGCGCCAGCATTGGCCAGGCCGTGGACGGCGGGGCGCCCCACTAGCACGGCGCTGGCTCCCAAGGCCATGGCCTTGAGCACGTCGGTGCCGCGCCGGATGCCTCCGTCCACCAGCACAGGCATCGCTGCGCTCACCGCGCGGACTGCCTCGACCACGTGCGGCAGCTGGGTGGCGGTGGCGGGCGTGGTGTCCAGCGTGCGCCCACCATGGTTGGAGACGATGATCCCCGCCACGCCCAGGTTGGTGGCCTCGCGGGCGTCGTCGGGGTGCAGCACTCCTTTCAGCAGCACGGGCAGCCGGGTGATGGACTGCAGCCACTGCACATCGGCCCAGGTGGGGGCGTGGTGCAGAAGGCCGTCGAACAGCGCGCTTTGGCCGGGGGCGAGCGGGACTTCCGGCGCGGGCAGCATGCCCAGCAGGTTAACGGCGGTGATGCCGGTCGGAAGGCGGAACCCGGCACGGCGCTCGCGGTCGCGTGCGCCATGGCAGGGGGCGTCTACCGTCAGTACCAGGGCTTCGTAGCCCGCGCGCTCGGCCCGTTCGACCAGTTCGCGGGTGAAATCGCGGTCGTGCTGCAGGTACAGCTGAAACCACAATGGCCCCCGCCCCACGTCGTCCCGGATGGCATTGGCCACGACCTCCAGCCGGGTGCTTGCCTGGGTGCTCAGCACCATGCCTGCGCCCAGGGCGGCTGCGGCATAGGCGGCGCCCAGTTCGCCATCGGGGTGGGCCATGCGCTGGTAGGCCATGGGGGCCAGCAGGATGGGGTGGGCCAGCGTGCGGCCGAGCAGTTCCACCCGCGTGTGCCCGCTCGCCAGCGGGCGCAGCACGCGGGGCAGCAGACCCATCCGGTCCCAGGCATGGCGGTTGGCAGCCAGCGTGATCTCGTCGGCCGCAGCCCCGTTGAAATAGGCCCAGGCTCCAGGCTCCAGGTGGGTGGCGGCATGGGTTTCGTGGTCCGCCAGGTTCACGATACCAGGCGGCAGGACGGTGCGGGGATCGGAGGCCGGATGGCTCACGTATCCGCCCACATGCGCAGCAGGTTGTGGTACGTCCCCGTCAGGGCCACGGTCTCCGGCGATTCGCCGTGCTCTTGCCGCAGGCGCAGCAGTGCCATGTCCATGTTGTAGAGCAGGCGCCGCTGCTCGTCGCTGCGCACCATGCTTTCTACCCAGAAGAAACAGGCCATACGGTGCCCCCGGGTCACGGGGCGCACCTGGTGCACGCTGGTGCCGGGGTAGATCACCGCGTGGCCTGCGGGCAGCTTGACGCGTTGCTCACCAAAGGTGTCGTCGATGCAGAGCTCGCCGCCGTCGTATTCGTCGGGCTCGGACAGAAACACGGTGCACGAGATGTCGGTGCGCAGGCGTTCGCGCCGGTCCGCCATCTGGCGCACGGCGCTGTCCACATGGTCGCCGTAGTGGTTGGCGCCGCCGCCGTAGCGGTTGATGCGCGGGGGAAAGACGCGCTTGGGCAGGGTGGCGGTGAGGAACAGCGCGCTGCGGTCCAGCGACGCCATCACCAGAGCGGCGATGCGCTGCGCAGCCTCGCAGTCGCGGGGCAGCTGTTCATTATTCTTGGCCTGGCGGGCCTGAGAACCAGCGCTGTCCTTGCCGTCGGCCCAGGGCGCGTTGCGCAGCAACTGGCGCGCAGTATGCAAATCTTGTGGCGAGAGGAGATCGGGGAGCGTGAGCAACATGGCAGGGTCGTAAAGCAAAAAGCCGCCCCGATGAGGGGGCGGCAAATACCTTGAAGTAACGTGTGAGGCCGATCAGAACTTCATGCTGGCCGTGACCTGGAAGACGCGGCCCGCGCCCGGAATGTAGTGGCCGCTGTAGATCGAGTCGGCGTAGAGCTTGTTCGTCACGTTGCTCAGATTGGCCTTGATCGTGTAGCGCTCGTTGATGGCGTATTCGGCCATCAGGTCGGCGGTCACGTAGCCGGGCACTTCCCAGCCGGGGTTGCGGTTGGGGGTTTGCGAGCTGCGGAAGTTCAGGCCGCCACCCACGCGCAGTTCGGGTGTGATCTGGTAGGTGGTCCACACCGTGCCGCTGTGGCGGGGCGTGAGCGAGGGGCGTGTGCCCTGGCCTTCGGCGCCTTCAGCACCGATGTCGATCTTTGCGCTGGGCATCCACATGTATGAGCCATAGATATCCCACTTGGACGTCAAGCGGCCGGTGATGTCGATCTCGGCACCCGCGGCGTGGCGCTTGCCCGACAGTACGGCGATGTTCAGGTCGGGGTCGGTATTGCGCTCACGGTACTTGGTGGAGTGGAACACGGCCAGTCGTGTGGTGAAGCGCTTGTCGGCCGAGTCCAGCTTGGCGCCGATTTCGATGTTGCGGCTGGCTTCGGGCGGCGTGTTCACCGTCTGGGCGCTGTACGAATACGTGTCTCCCGATGTGTTGAACGACGTGCCGTACGAGAAGTGGTACGACTGCAGGTCGTTGGGCTGGTACAGCACGCCTGCACGCTTGCTCCACTCGGAAATCTTCTGGCGGTAGCTGGTGGTGGTGACGGGGCCTGGCGCATCGGCAGGAATGCCGAACGTGTTGTAGCGGCCGTCCATGTTGTCGTAGCGCAGGCCGGCCAGCAGCTTCCAGTGCGGAGCGATCTGGATCAGGTCTTGGGCATAGATGCCAAAGCCCTTGGCTTCAAAGTTGCTGGTGTCGCGCAGCACGCGCAGGGTTTCGTCCACGCCGACGCCGTCGTTCGGTGTGCCCACGGTGGTTGGCGGTTTCGTGATATTGACGCCCCCTTGCGCTGCAGTGCGTGCGCCATACACGGTCTTCTTTTCGTGGGAAAAGTCTGCACCTGCCAGCAATTCGTGCTTGTAGCCCAGGGCTTCAAATTTCTTGCTGAAGTCGCTTTGCAGGTGCACCGTGTCCATGTCCTGAATCTTCAGGTGCGTGCCGCGCGTCAGGCGCGTGGCCGGGCCGAAGTTCTCCAGCGTGGCAGCCACGCCGCCGGGTTGCTGGGCGGCCGCTGCCAGGCGGATGGCGCCGGCGCGCTGGTCACGCTCGAAGCGGCCCACGCGCAGTTGCGTCTTGAGCTCGGCATCGCCGTCAAAGCGGTGGATGTGGCCCAGCGTGGCAAAGCTTGCACTGCCGGCGTTGTAGTCGCTGGCTGCGCCGTAGTAGGCCTTGGGGTCCAGCGGCAGCAGCGTGGTGTCGCTGGCGGGCGAGCCTGCGCTGCGGCGGATCCAGGGCATGCCGTAGTTCATGCCGTTCTTGTTGTCCAGGTGGTACAGGCTCACGGAGAACTCGTCGCGCGTTCCGATGCCAAAGGCGTAGGTGCCGGCAATGCCCTTCTTCTCGATGCTGCTGCCCGAGCCGTTGTTATCGGCCGTGGTGCTCATCGCGTTCAGGCGCAGGGCAGCGTTTTCGCCGGTGAGGATGTTGAAGTCGCCCGTGATGCGGCGGTATTGGTGGCTGCCCAGGGTCAGGTCGACCTGGTGTGAATCGATAAGCCGCGGGGCCTTGCTCACCTGGTTGACCGCGCCGCCGGTGGAGCCCCGGCCGAACAGCATCGACGCCGAGCCACGCAGCAGTTCGACGCGGTCCAGGTTGAAGGTGTCGCGGTCATAAAACGCGGGGTCGCGCATGCCGTCGATGAACATGTCACCCGTGCTTTGCAGCGCAAAGCCGCGCAGGCGGATGTCTTCCTCGCCGCCTTCTGCCGCCAGGAAGGTGATGCCAGCGGTGTTCTTCAGGGCTTCCTTGACGGTGTCGAGGTTGCGGTCGTCGATCAGGCGTTCGGTGACCACGGTGACGGACTGTGGAATGTCACGCAGCTGCTGCTTGCCCTTGCCAATGGTGGTCTCGGTGGCGCGCACGCTGTCTTTGCCCTCGGGGGCTTCGGCACGTTCTTTGACGACCACGGGGGCCAGCGTTTTCTCGGGGGTGGAGGTCTGTGCCATGGCGCCCACAGAGGCAGCCAACATGAGTGCGCCCAGCGGGAGCAGGGCCTTGTCGGACGACAGGCCGCGCGGTGTGGTGGACACGAAGGAAGGAGAAGATTGTTGTGGGCGCAGCACGGAGCTGCGGCGCTGAGCGCGTGGTTTTGCCAAGATGGCCTCCGTCGGTGGGGATGTGCTGATGGCGCGCGGGGCGCCAGGCGCAGGCGAGAGGCAGTGGCTAGGTCAACATGGCTGTGCTTCGACTTGCTTCATTATGTTACATCAAATGCGGGTCATTCTCATTTGCATTGATGTTAATGCGCCACAGTCTGCCGGAGTACAGGCGAAAAAAAGCCGGCTGAGCCGGCTTCTTTGGTGCACTAGGTGCGGGGATTATTTGACGTGCTTGCCAATCAGGCCAGCCAGCTCAAACATAGAGACCTGGGGCTTGCCGAACAGCTCCTTGAGCTTGGCATCGGCGTTGATGTTGCGCTTGTTGGTGGCGTCCTGCAGGTTGTTGGCCTTGATGTAGACCCACAGCTTGCTGATGATCTCCGTGCGTGGCAGCGGTGCCGAGCCCACCACGGCGGCCAGCGCGGGGCTGGGCGTGAGCGCTTTCATGAAAGCAGCGTTGGGGGTGCGCTTCTTGGCGGGGGCAGCAGCCGTCTTGGCTGCGGGGGCTGTTTTTGCCGGAGCTTTTTTTGCAGTTGCCATGTTGGGTTTTCCTTGTTGGAAGTAAATTTTCACCAGCGAAAACTAGGCTTTCCCACTGGCAGGCTGATGCTACTGGGAAAAAAACGCGTTTCCAAGGGAGAAACGGCTTTTTTTGCCTCGATTTGTAGCCGTGGTGCCGCGTGCAGGCCAATAAGTTGCCCACGCTGCGCTCCTGCCTTGACAAAGCGGCCTGCGCGGGCCGCGTTTGAGGGCCTGCCCCTGGGGCTGTATGACAATGCGGGGCAACCTGCGTGGCCCGGCGCCAGGAGGCTTCGCGGCAGAAGGCATCGAAGCGAAACGCGCGAGACCGGTTTATCGCACGTTGCAGCCGATGTTCCTTCTGCCGCGCAGCCTCCTAGCCGCTTTCCCTGTTGTTCATTCCGCCTGAAAGGCTTTCGAAACATGACTGCTGCACCTTCCTCCGCCCCCTTCAGCACCTGTGATTTTTGCGACGAGCACAAGGGTGATATGAGCGGGTCTTTCCGCGTTTTGCCCCCCGTTTTCCAGAGTTTTGGCGGTGTGGCCGCGTTTGCGGGCCCCGTAAGCACCGTCAAGTGCCATGAGGACAACACGCAGGTCAAGGCTGCTGTGGAGTCACCGGGTGAGGGCCGCGTGCTGGTGGTGGATGGGGGTGGATCGCTGCGCCGCGCTCTGGTGGGTGGCAATCTGGCGGCTGCCGCTGCGCGCAATGGCTGGGCCGGCCTGGTGGTGGATGGCTGCGTGCGTGACGTGGCCGAACTGAACGCGGCAGCCGTCGGCCTTCGTGCGCTGGGGTTGATGCCATTGCCCACCGAGCGCCGTGGCGAGGGGCAGCGCGATGTGGCCGTGCAGATCCAGGGGGTCTGGGTGCGGCCGGGCGACTGGCTGTATGCCGATGCGGATGGCATCGTGGTCAGCACACAGCCCTTGGCTGCGTAGCGATCGCGGTCGGGCTGCCGTCAGCCTGCTTGATTGTCGCGTCGGCCGACACGCAGCGCTGTGCGTGAGGGCAGGGTGGCCAGCAGCATGCTGGCCAGCGCGATGGCAAACGCCGCCCATTGCCAGACGGTCAGTGATTCGCCCAGCACCAGCACGCCGACCAGGGCCGCGCTCACTGGCAACATGACCGAGAAGACGCCGCCCTGAGCAGCCGGCACGGCCTTGAGCCCGGTCATCCAGAGCCACACCGTCCACACGCAGGCGGCCAGCGCGTAGAACACCAGCAGCGTCCAGGTGCCCCAGCCTACGGCGGCAAAGTCAAAATGCCAGGCGGCGTACAGCCCGAACGGCGTGGACAGCACAAAGCCCCACAGGTTGATGAGCGAGGTGATGCGCTTGGGGCCCAGACTGCTGGTGAGCATCTTGCCGATCACCGTGTAAGCAGCTTCGCACACCACCGCGCCCAGCAGCAGCAAGGGCCCCAACCATGCAAGGTTTTGAGTATTTTGGGTGCCTAGCGCTTGTCCAATATGCGCTGAATGCTCTTGTTTTGATAGCGAAAACAAGGCAATACCCGCCACGGCACAGACCACGGCGGCCCAGGTGCGTGGCGCCACGCGTTCGCGCAAAAAGAGCCAGCCCATCACCGCCACCGCGGCGGGAATCGCGGCCAGGGTCACTCCGGCCGTGACCGCATCGGTGAGGCTCACGCCATAGATCATGCAGATGGTGAACAGGAAATTGCCCAGAAACGACTGTAGAAACAACAGCCGCCGGGTTTGTGGGGCGAGGGGCGGCTCATCCACAGGTTTGCGGAGCCAATGCAGCATGGCTATGCCACCAATGCCAAAACGCATCCATGCGAGCAGAAAAACCGGCAGCACGGCGGCCAGCGGTTTGGACAGCGCCACGTAGCTGCCCACCAGCGCCATGCTGAGGGCCAGGCACAGGTAGGCAAAGGGGCGGCTGGGAGTGGTGTTCACTAGACTGGTGATCGCTCAACGAAAAGGAGGTGCGCATCATGCCCGACGAAACCCCGCCCGCCAGCCCTGCACGCCATGTCTTTGTCTATGGCACCTTGCGGCGCGGCGGATCCAATGACATCACCCGCCTTCGCCCGGCGCCAAGATTCATGGGGGCCGCCCAGGTGCCTGGGGTGCTCTACCACCTGGGGGCCTATCCCGGCATGGCGTTGGGCGGGCCCCTGGGGGTGGTGCACGGGGAGGTGTATGCCATCGAGCCAGCGCTGGAAGCCGTACTGGACGAGATCGAGGACCTGGGGGCGACCCCCAGTGACGAGTATGTGAAGCGCGAGATCGTGGTTGATGTGGGCGGGCAGGGCGTGCCTTGCCTGGTCTATGAGATCAATCCCCGGTATGTAGTCTCTGCACCCCGGATTGCCGGGGGGGACTGGCTGCAAGCGCCGCCTTCGGCCGTGTTGTGAATGACGATCTTTGTTTTTTGCAATACGGAATTTTGATTCCTCAATGTGGAATACGATAGATGTTGCATTGCCGCATTTTTTCTCGATATGAGAAATCAATTTCTGTATTGAGAAATGCTGTGGCTAAGTTGTTGTTTTTCAAAGAGAAAATTTATCTCTTCTATAAGACATAAGAGCTTGCACAAGTCTTATAGAAGACTTAAAGTTGTCTCCAAGGGCGGCACAAGCAGCCCGGCGTTTTCAACCAACCTCTGGAGTGATCTCATGCCCCAATCCCTCAACGAACAACTGAGCCGCGAACAGCAAATTGCCGCCCTGGAAAAAGACTGGGCGACCAACCCCCGCTGGAAGGGCGTGAAGCGCGGCTACTCCGCTGCCGACGTGGTGCGTTTGCGCGGCTCGTTGCCCATTGAGCACACGCTGGCCAAGCGCGGTGCTGAAAAGCTGTGGGACAAGATCAACGGCGGCGCCAAGAAGGGTTATGTGAACGCGTTCGGCGCCATCTCCGCCGGCCAGGCCATGCAACAGGCCAAGGCAGGCCTCGAAGCCGTGTACCTGTCGGGCTGGCAAGTGGCCGCTGATGGCAACACCAGCGAAACCATGTACCCCGACCAGTCGCTGTACGCCTACGACTCGGTGCCCACCATGGTTCGCCGCATCAACAACACCTTCAAGCGCGCCGACGAAATCCAGTGGGGCCGTGGCATCAACCCCGGCGACAAGGAGTTCATCGACTACTTCCTGCCCATCGTGGCCGATGCAGAAGCCGGTTTCGGCGGCGTGCTGAACGCCTTCGAACTGATGAAGAACATGATTCAAAGCGGCGCTGCTGGCGTTCACTTCGAAGACCAACTGGCTGCCGTGAAGAAGTGCGGCCACATGGGTGGCAAGGTGCTGGTGCCTACGCAAGAAGCCTGCGAAAAGCTGATCTCCGCACGTTTCGCCGCTGACGTGATGGGCGTGTCCACCATCGTTCTGGCCCGTACCGACGCTGAAGCCGCCAACCTGATCACGTCCGACCACGACGCCAACGACAAGCCCTTCCTGACTGGCGAGCGCACGCAAGAAGGCTTCTACCGCGTCAAGAACGGCCTGGAGCAAGCCATCAGCCGTGGCGTGGCCTACGCCCCCTACGCCGATCTGGTGTGGTGCGAAACCGGCGTGCCAGACATCGGCTTCGCCCGTGAATTTGCGCAAGCTGTGCACGCCGCCTGCCCCGGCAAGCTGCTGTCGTACAACTGCTCGCCCTCGTTCAACTGGAAGAAGAACCTCAACGACAAGCAGATCGCTTCCTTCCAGGAAGACCTGTCGGCCCTGGGCTACAAGTACCAGTTCATCACGCTGGCCGGTATCCATATCAACTGGTTCAACACGTTCCAGTTCGCCCATGCATACGCCCAGGGCGAAGGCATGAAGCACTACACCGAAATGGTGCAGGAACCTGAATTCGCAGCACGCGAAAAGGGCTACACCTTCGTATCGCACCAGCAGGAAGTGGGCGCAGGCTACTTCGACGACGTGACCACGGTGATCCAGGGCGGCTCGTCCAGCGTGAAGGCCCTGACGGGTTCGACCGAAGAAGAGCAGTTCCACTGATCTGAAATCCCCCGCACAGGGGATGGAGTTACGGCAAGACAAGAAGCCACCCTGCGGGGTGGCTTTTTTCATCTCTTTCTATCGTTTGGTGTGGGACGCATCGGGGCCGGGCGGTACGCGCACATGGGCTTTGCGTGGTCTTTCCGGGGAGTTCGCCCCCTCAGTGCGCAGTGATGGGACGGGTAATTGCCGAAACGTCGCAGTCCAGTGGGCCCAGCGTCGACGAAATGGTGGCGCCGTAGACTTGGCTTGCGGGCATGGTCAGTGTCCACTCCAGATCGTAGTAGTTGGAACCAAGGTACCGGGCGTGCGCGGTGGTCAGGGGTTTTTTGTACTCGGCGCCCTGCACCTTCCAATGGGCCTGTTGTTCGATGGGGTAGTCCCTGCCGCACCGCAAGGCAACACGCACGATGGTTTCTGGCGCAGGCGGGAGGGTGAGGGTCAGGCCTTCTGCGAGTCGTGCTGGCAGGAAGGTCATGTAGTCGATCTTTTTGTTGGACAGGACATTGTTTTCTGCCTTGCCATTGACCAGCGCACCAGTGTTGCGGACTGCATAAATCGCGCTGGCGCCCACTGTGGTCATGGCCTGCAAGCCTTTGGTGAAGTCGAACCGGAGTGCATCCTGATCGCTGGCGATGAAATAAAGGGTCTGCGAAACCTGCCCCGTCGTAGCCGGAGAGGGGCAAGGCGCGTCGAGCTTCCGGTTGACGGCGTTGCCCATCACCATGGGGTCCAGGCCGATGACTTGGTCCTGGCAAATCCCTCGGCTCGACAGGCCGTCGCGCATCTCATGCAGGTACTTGAATGTGTACCCCGGAATCTTGTATTCCAGGGGTTCGAGTTTGGGGAAAAACAGCGACGCGAGCAGGAGATCGTATTTGCCCCTTTTCTCGAACTGAAGGTAAAGGTTCAGATGGGCGACGACAACGAGGACCAAGGATGTTGTGGCTAGGGCATTGAAGTGCCCGGTCGAAAGTGACGCTTTTTCGCTGGCGCGCGCCAAACCATAGGCCGCCAATACTGCAAGCCACGGGTGCACCACGTCCAGGTGCCAAAAAGCGCCCTGGCTTAGAAAAGCCATGGAAACGATGAACCACAGCACCGTGGTGAGCAATATCCAGCGGAGGGTCCGCTCTTTTGCTGCATAGACGATGCCCAGCAACACCCCTCCCAGCATCAGAGTCAGGTGAAAGGCCGTCAGTGCGCCCAGTCCACTGATGGCCGGCTGGATGCTCTCAATGGCGCTGTAGGGCATCAGGAAAACGTCACGCCATTTGTCCATGTCCAACAGATTGCTGAGCCAGCCATGGCCGGAGGCTGTGGCGGCCGACGCAGGCGCGGGCGACAACAGCTTCGAGACGGCCCCTGATTGGCTTCCCCACACGGCTGTCATCCCTGCAATGAGTAGCAGGGAAGCCAGCGTTCTACGGTTCAGGAGAACCTGGTAGTTCAGCAGTGCGTAGGCTCCCAGGCCCAGCAACAATGGCGCTGCAGAGGGGTGGATTTGTACAAGCAGGAATGCCGCCAGCGGAAGCAACAGCCCATCGTGGCGGTGCTGTTGCGCAAGGCTGATGAACAACCCCAGGACCACATTGCTCAATGTCATCACCAGAGCAGGATTCCAGGCGCTGTGGGTGTAGAAAGACGCAAAGACGGGGAATGCCAGCACTGCATAGGTGTCACATCCCGGACGATTGCATAGACTCCAAACGCTATCCACTCTTCATGGCGCGAGCGGTTCTAAAGGAGTTGATAGAGTCCTTGCAATCCACCCAGGGAGTGAAGCCATGTTGATAGCCC
>NZ_JAMXAX010000173.1 GCF_023913775.1 Acidovorax facilis | reverse complement strand
CAACGCTGAGCCAGCGCGCAAACAACGCGATCGTCGCCACGCAAACTGCATCCACCTTCTTCATCATGCCCGCGATATTCGCGGGACATGTGGCTCAACTCAAGATGCCTCGGCTGGACGCTTACGCTTCAGGCTGATTGCTGTCGCTCGTCCTGCCGCCACGGAAGTCCGCTGCCGATCTCACATCGGACGTTCGGAGCGGTAGGCCTCATTTTTAGGTGGGGAAGGAGAACAACAATCTGTTGGCTCCTGACACGGCCTGAGCCTTGGAACAGCTTGAGCAGGTTCGCGAGGTTCGCATGCGGCTCGGTACGCCGTTGAGTGCCTCTCAGCATGCCGCCCGGGAACGAGAACAGCCTTGTCTGCCCAAGCGATTGCGGCTCTCGATCTTTATTCCCGGTTCATCTTCGCGACTAAGCTTGACCTTCTCATCGTGACAAGGTTCAGAGTCGAGCCGTGAATCAACCAGAGGAGGCTCACATGGTCCATTTCAATGTACCTGATATGACGTGCAGCACTTGCGCCCAGCGCATCAGTCGTGCAATAGCTCAGACCCAACTACCGGGGGGCGTCGGAGTAGAAATCGACGTAGCTGCACGTCAGGTACGCATCCCGACGCAAGCCGGAGAAGGCACTGTGGAACTTGTCCGCTCAGCGATTGAGCGTGCTGGATACACACCAGACGCAGCGGTGGGTCCTTCATTGCGCCGAACAACCGGTGGCTGCTGCTGTGCGTCTCGGTCCACAGCCTCTGTTGATGTGAATCAAGGCGCTGCGAACCGCATGTCGTCATGCTGCAGTTGAACTAACAAGGAGACCATCATGCGTCTGAATATCGTCGCTGGGCTGTTGACAACCCTTTTCGTGGCGGGCTGTGCCATCGCGCAATCTCCAAAACCTGCGGACGAACACGCAGGCCACCACCCCGGTGATACACAGAACGGCGTTGCCACCCAGCCCGCCCCGGCGGCTACTGCCGTGCCAGCACCGGACGCCTTTGATCGCCAGATGAAGGCGATGCAGGAAATGCACAAGAAAATGCAGCTGGCCAAGACTCCCGCCGAACGATCCTCGCTGATGGATGAGCACATGAAGCTCATGCAATCTGGCATGGCCATGATGGGTGCGGGTAGTTCTGGTGGCATGGGCATGGGGATGATGCAGCAAGGGGCACAGACCAAATCTGCCGTACCTGCAGCCTCTGGAAACTCGGGCATGGGAGGCATGATGGGAATGCACGCTCAAATGGAGCGCCGTATGGCCATGATGGAACAGATGATGCAAATGATGGTGGACCGCCAAGCGGCGATGCCATCCAAGTAGACCCGCACGAGCGTGCTGAGGGGCGCTAGCCAAAAAAGCTCATTGAGATTCTTCGGTAGATTGCTTCCTGAATCGACGAGCGCAAGGCGCGTTATCCCTGACCCCATTGCTGCCGCAACCCAAGCACGACGCATCTCAGGAGTGGGAATGCGTTTGGTTCCTTTGCCTCCAGGCTTGATCGATAGCTCAACTAGGTGCCATTGATGGGGGCGGCGGTGCTCTTATTGGGTCTTCAGCGACAGCGACAGGGGTGCGCCGCTGCCGCGGTGGTGCCGTTTTGGGCGGCACCCAGGCCATGAGGCCAGTACGATTGAGGCTGCATTGCCTGGCGTAGCCACGCAGCCTCTCGAGCAGCAAACTCGATGCCCCCTAAAGGGGGCACCCTGCCAGCCTCACGAAGCCTCAGTGTTCGGCCGATCGTGTTTTCTTGGCTTTCGCATCAGCACATAGGCTGCAGGAATCACGAACAAAGAAAGCAGCGGTGCGGTCACCATACCGCCCAGCATGGGAGCCGCGATGCGGCTCATGACCTCCGAGCCTGTCCCGCTGCTCCACACGATGGGCACCAGGCCCGCCAGAATGACTGCCACGGTCATGGCCTTGGGTCGCACGCGCAGCACGGCACCTTCCCGAATCGCGTCCAGCAGCTCTTCCAGTGTGGGCTGCCTGCCGTCTGGACATCTCTCTGCGAGTGCCTGCTTGAGGTAGATGAGCATGACCACACCGAACTCTGCTGCGACGCCCGCCAGGGCGATGAAGCCCACACCGGTGGCGATGGAAAGGTTGTAGTTCATCAGGTACAGGAACCAGATGCCTCCGGTCAACGCAAAGGGCAGCGTCGCCATGATCAGTCCCGCCTCGCCCATGCGCGAGAAGGTCAAGTACAACAGCACGAAGATGATCAGCAAGGTGGCAGGCACCACTACTTTCAGGCGGGCATTAGCCCGCTCCAGGTACTCGAACTGGCCTGAGTACGTGATGCTGACCCCGGGCTCCAGCTTGATCTGTCGGCTCACCGCATCGCGCAGGTCATTGGCCACGGAAGCCAGATCGCGCCCCCGCACATCGACATATACCCAGCCCGATGGGCGGGCGTTCTCGCTTTTGAGCATGGGTGGCCCATCGGTGATGGCGATGCTGGCCACCGTACCCAGCGTGATCTGCTGCCCCATGGGGGTGGAGATGGGCAATTGGGCCAAGCGTTCGGGCGAGTCTCTCCACTCACGCGGATAGCGCAGGTTGATCGGAAAGCGGGCCAGGCCCTCGACAGTTTCCGAAACGTTTTCACCGCCAATGGCCCCGGAGACCACGGCCTGGATTTCGCTCACGTTCAGCCCGTAGCGACCTGCGGCCGTGCGATTGATGCGGACATCGACATAGCGGCCCCCCGTCAGGCGCTCGGCCAGTGACGAGCTCACTCCCGGAATGCCCTTGGCGACCTGCTCGACCTGGGCAGCGATCCCATCGATCACTTCCAGGTCGTTGCCGGTCACCTTGACCCCGATGGGACTCTTGATGCCCGTGGCCAGCATGTCGATGCGGTTACGGATGGGCGGAATCCAGATGTTGGACAGGCCGGGAATCTTGACGGCGTTGTCCAACTCCTCAATCAGGCCCTCGGGCGTCATTCCTGGACGCCATTGGTCTCTGGGCTTGAGCTTCACCGTGGTCTCGAACATTTCCAGCGGCGCCGGATCGGTGGCGGTCTCTGCTCGGCCTGCCTTGCCGAAGACGCGCTCGACCTCGGGAACCGTCTTGATCATGCGGTTGCTCAGTTGCAGCAGTTCTGTGGCCCGCTGTGCCGAAAGGCCCGGGAGCGCCGAAGGCATGTACAGCAGATCGCCTTCGTCCAGCCTGGGTAAGAACTCGCCGCCTAGCCGGGAGAGCGGCCAAATCGTGGTCGCCAGCGCCAGCACGGCGATAGCCAAGGTGGATTTGGGACGATGCAAGACCCACTCCAGGCAAGGTCGGTACACGACGATCAGCGCACGCGTGATGGGGTTTTTCTGCTCGTCAGGGATACGCCCCCGGATCCAGTAGCCCATGAGGACCGGGATCAGCGTGACCGAGAGTGCCGCAGCTGCGGCCATCGCGTAGGTCTTCGTGAACGCCAGCGGTCCAAACAAGCGGCCTTCCTGTGCTTCCAGCGTAAAAACGGGCACAAAGGACAACGTGATGATAAGCAGCGAGAAGAACAGCGCGGGGCCCACCTCCTCGGCAGCTTCGGTGATCACTTTCCAGCGTTCTTCCCCCACCAGTTGGCGGTCGGGATGCTTGTGCTGCCAGGCCTCCAGCTTCTTGTGGGCGTTCTCGATCATCACCACAGCTGCATCGACCATGGCGCCCACGGCGATTGCAATCCCGCCCAGGGACATGATGTTGGCGTTGATGCCCTGGTAGCGCATCACCAGAAACGCAGCCATGATCCCCAGAGGCAGAGAAATGATGGCGACCAGCGCAGAACGCAGGTGCCAGAGGAACAAGACACAGACCACCGCCACCACAATGAACTCCTCTACGAGTTTGGTGCTGAGGTTCTGGATCGCCCGCTCGATGAGTGCGCTGCGGTCGTAGGTGGTGACGATCTCCACGCCCTGGGGCAGGCTGCTTTGCAGCTCGCTGAGTTTGGCCTTTACGGCCTGGATCGTTTCCTGGGCGTTCTTGCCAGATCGCAGCACGACCACGCCTCCAGCCACTTCCCCCTCGCCGTCGAGTTCAGCGATGCCGCGCCGCATTTCCGGCCCGATCTGAACGGTGGCGACATCCCCCAGGCGCACAGGCACCCCTGCGCGCGACACCAACGGGATGGCGCGGAAGTCGTCCAGCGTCTTGAGATAGCCGCTGGCGCGCGCCATGTACTCGGCGCCAGACAGTTCCAGCACCGATCCCCCCGTTTCCTGGTTGGCATTCATGATGGCCTCGCGCACCTGCCCCTGAGTGAGGCCTTGGGACGCAAGCTTGATGGGGTCGAGCACGACCTGGTACTGCTTGACCATGCCACCGACCGATGCCACCTCGGCCACGTTGGGTAAGCTCTTGAGTTCGAACTTCAGGAACCAGTCCTGCAAGGCGCGAAGCTGGGCCAGGTCGTTTTTGCCGGTGCGATCTACCAGGGCGTACTGGAAGATCCAGCCCACCCCGGTGGCATCTGGGCCCAACGACGACTTGGCCGTAGCGGGTAGTCGTCCCTGCACCTGGTTCATGTACTCCAGCACCCGCGAGCGCGCCCAGTACAGGTCCGTGCCATCCTCGAACAGGATGTAGACGAATGAGTCGCCAAAGAACGAGAAACCTCGCACCGTCTTGGCGCCCGGGACGGACAGCATGGTGGTGGACAGCGGGTATGTGACCTGGTTCTCCACTATCTGCGGTGCTTGGCCGGGATAGGAAGTGCGAATGATGACCTGGACATCCGACAAATCGGGAAGAGCGTCCACGGGGGTGCTGCGCACACCCCACACGCCCCAGGCCGTAAGCATCACGGTCGCCAGCAGAACCAGGAGTCGGTTCGCCACCGACCAGCGGATCAGACGCGCGATCATGGCTTGATCCTTTCCACGGCAGTGATCACGAAGTCCTTGCCTTGCTGCTGGAAGGTGAACTTCACCTGCTGCTCGGGTTTCAGTGCTTTTGCCAGTTCTGGGTTTGCCAACTTGAATGGCATGGTCATGCCGGGCCACTTCAGTTCAGGCACGGCCTCGTGGGTAAGGGTCAGCTCGGTGGGCGTGACCTCATCGACCACCCCTCGCACCGTAAAGCTCTTGGACGCCGGAGCCGCAGAGGCCGAGGAACCCTGTTCAGCGATGGGTTGCGCGCTGCTGCCTGGAGGCAGTGCGGGCATGATGCCTCGCAGGCTGGCTTCCGAGTCGATCAGGAACTGTGCCGAGGCGACCACCTGTTGTCCTGCGGTGAGGCCGCCTTGAATGACGAGGCGGTCATCGATTTCCGCGCCAAGTTGTACCTGGACGGGGTGGTACTTGCCGGGGCCGTCCACCACGTAGACCAGTGCCCGCTTGCCGGTGCGGATCACCGCTTCGCTAGGCACCAGCAGCGCTGGTTGCTTGCGTCCGGCCAGGGTAATCTGCCCGGACATGCCCGCCTTCAGGCGCTGGGCGGGGTTGGGAAGCTCCAGCCGCACGCGCACCGTGCGGGTGTCCCGGTTGGCCTCTGGCAGGATGCTCACGACCCGAGCTTTGAGGGTTTCGCCCGGAAACGCGGCCAGGCGCACCTGGGCGTCCTGCCCCAGTTGCAAGGGACCGCTTTGCGCTTCGGGAACAGCGGCCTCGATCCAGACGCTGGCTAGGCCGTTCACGCGCACCAGGCTGGCCCCAGCAGCGACCGTCATGCCCTGGCGCACCATCAGTTCGGCCACCAACCCCGCCTGTGGAAAGGTCACCGTGTAGCGGCCCTGAGGTTCGCCCGTGCGCTCCACCTGGGCCACCAGCGAGGCAGGCATGCCCAGCAGTGACAACCGCTGGCGCGCTGCTGCCGTTAGCGATTCGTCCTTAAGCGCCCGGACAGCGAGGAACTCGCGCTGCGCAGACACCCACTCAGGCAGCAGCAGATCGGCCAATGGCGCGCCTGCTGCCACCACGTCGCCCGGCGCCCGGGCATAGACACGCTCCACAAATCCAGCAGAACGCGCCTGGACGATGCTCACATCCCGGTCATTGAGCTGGACCGTGCCCAGCACATCCACATCAGCCCCAATGTCGCGCTGCTCCACCATGGCGGTGCGCAAGCCGAGGGCTTGCACCGCCTGGGCGGAGACGCTCAATCCTGCGCCTTGTTGAGTGTCCTCATCGGCGTACTTGGGAACCAGGGCCATGTCCATGTAGGGCGATTTGCCAGGCTTGTCGAATTTCTGCGTCGGCACCATGGGGTCGTACCAGTACAGCACCTTGCGGTCGGCCTTCGCAGTTTCGGCCGAGGTAGGAACGGCGCCAGAGGCGTGGTTGCTCGCGGTGCGCCATTGGGAGACGCCCCAGCCGAGGGCGATGCCTGTGGCAACCAATGCCACGGCCACAACGGTCTTCTTGAAAACGGTATTGGTCATGTGGTTCTTCCTTCAGTCAGCGATCAGGCTGTTCAGGCGGGCAATAACGGTGTCCCGCTGTGCCTGCAGCTCAATGAGTCGCCAGTGCGCCTCCCGCACCTGGGCCCTTGTAGCCAGCACGGCGCTCAAATCGCCCTTGGCAGACTGGTAGTTGGCCAACGCGAGTTCGGCGCGCCCTTGTGCCAAGCCGATGCCAGCCGATTGCAGCCGCTCGATCTGACTGTTCAGTGCCGCCAGCTCTGAGGCGCTGTCCTCCAGCTCCTGTAGGTGCCTGCGGGTCACGTCCTCCTGCTCGGCTTCCAGGCGCTGCAGCTCCAGCTGCTTGGCCTTGATCTGGGGTCCCTGACGCCGCTCCTGTTGCCAGGGAAGATCAAAGGTCACCTGGAAAGACACCATGTCGCCCCAGCGGCGGTCGCGGCGGCTGTAGGCGACTTCCCAGGACCAATCACCCTTGGTTTCTGCCTGGGCTTCGCGCGTTTCCGCTAAGGCTATCGCCTGCATGGCCGGGTACTGCGCTAGTTCCGCGTGGCGGTGTACCTCTGACCGAAGCTGGTCCAAAGGGCGGCTCAGCGGCCCGGGAACTCCCTGCAGCGCCTCGTCGGCGCGGGCGCCAACCCAGCGCCGCAACATCGCCCTGGCCTTGGATCGGTCCCGCTGCAGATCGTCCCTGCGGTCCGACAGCGCAAGAGCCTCCTGCTTGGCCATCAGAAGATCGCCCGCCTGGGCCGTCCCCCCTGCGATGCGGGCAGGCAGGCTGTCCTGCAGGCGCTGGTTCTCACTCAGTAGACCGGCAAGCACCTGGTCGCGCTGTTCAATGGCCTGGGCCATGATCCAGGCTTGGCTCAGCTCCTGGCGGATCTGCAGACGCTGGACCCCCAGAGTGGCGCGTTCGCGCTCCACCTTGGCCTGGGCGCTGGCGATCTGCGCATCTCGTTTGGCACGGTTGGGAACCTCCTGCATCAGCGCCAGGCGTTGCATGGTCATGGACTCGCGCGTAAGGCTGAAGCGATCCATGCCGCTGATGGGAAAGTTCTCGACCCCGACCGAGAGCTTTGGATCCGGCAGAGTTCCCGCCGACTTCTGGGTACTGCTGGCTGCGTCAATCTGCAGCCGCTGGGCCGTGATACGAGGGCTGTGCTGCTCCGCCAGATCCAAGGCTTCGGCAAACCCCAGGGCGTGGGCCTGGTTGCCTACAAGGCCGATGCCGGCCAGTAGGAATCCGAGAGCGCAAAGGCGCAGATGGTTGAGGTTGCGCACACGGATGCGCGGCGAGAGAGGATGAATGCGCAGTTGCGCAGGCGGGCGCTCGCAGGGAGCGCCGAAGGAGATGTTGGGCATGATGGTCCTCGAAATGAAGGGGCACGAAGTCAGACCTGCGCGCACGCTGCAAGGCAGCGCACACGCCGTGCACGTTCAATTCCGAAAGACCTGATGGGTCAGATAGATGGGGGGAGATCCCGCTCGACTGTCCAGCTCTGCGTAGACAGCCCGGGGGTCAATAGGGCTCTCGGAGTCCAGGATGACAGGCAGCACATAGGCGACCCAGATGGCGTGCGCCGCGAGCGCCTGCAGATCGAGACCTTGGAGCGAGGGGGAAGACAAGCTGTCGCCGTCACAATGGGCTCGGCACAGCTGAGGATCTTGCTCATCCATCGTTCCCGCCATAGCGTGGCAATCGGGCATGGAGGGCATGCCGACTGAGTCCTCCATGGCCATGCCCGCTTTTTGCATCGATGCCGCATGGGCTGCGGAGTCCAGCTTGGGACAGGCATAGGCCGCCAACGCGAACTGCATCAGAAGCAACGCCGCCACCAGAGCGCTGGTTATCCAGCGGGCTTGGCGCGATATCGTGCTTCTGGCGAAGATCATGGTACGAATGGTATTCCCAGCGGTGGCCGCGAACTTAACCTAGATCAAATCTGAGCGAGCCAAGTCGATTCAGCCCTTGCGAAGCCGCAGGGCGTTTGCGATCACGGACGCCGAACTCAGGCTCATCGCCAAGGCCGCGATCATTGGCGATAGCAGCCATCCGGTGAAGGGATACAGCAGCCCTGCGGCGATCGGGATGCCCAGCGCGTTGTAGAGGAAGGCAAACATCAGGTTCTGCTTCATATTGCCCACCGTCGCCTCCGACAATTCCCGCGCAGTGGAAATCCCTCGCAGATCGCCCTTGACCAGGGTGACCTGTGCGCTGTTCATCGCCACGTCGGTGCCGGTGCCCATCGCGATCCCCACATCCGCCTTGGCAAGGGCGGGCGCGTCGTTGATCCCGTCCCCCGCCATGGCGACAACACGGCCTTCGGCCTGCAGCCGCGACACCAGGGCCAGCTTGTCCGCAGGCTTGACTTCGCCATGGACCTCATCAATCCCCAGTTTGGCCCCCACCGCCTTGGCGGTGGTCATGCCGTCGCCCGTGGCCATGACAATGCGCAGTCCCGCCGCATGCAAGGTCGCCAGCGCTTCCGGCGTGCTGGCCTTGATGGCATCCGAGACCGCCAGCAGGCCTTGAAGCTGGCCATCGGCCGCCAGGTACATCACGCTGGCGCCTGTGGCGCGCAAGGCCTCTGCCTGCGCAAGCAGCGGGTTCGCTGAAACCCCAACCTGCTCCATGAGGACCGTGTTGCCCAGGGCGAGCTGGCGTCCAGCGACCTGTCCGCGCACCCCGATGCCCGAGCCGGACTCAAAGTCCTCGGGCTTGTCCAGGGCGAGCCCCTTGGCGCGAGCTGCCTGGACAATGGCATCGGCCAGCGGATGCTCGCTGCCTTGGTCCAGACTGGCCGCCAGGCGCAGAACCTCATCCTCGGACAGACCGGGCATGGCCACTACACGTTCGAAGGAGGGCTTGCCTTCGGTGAGCGTGCCTGTTTTGTCCACGATCAGCGTGTCCACCTTGCGCAGGTTCTCGATGGCTGCCGCGTCCCTGAAAAGCACGCCGCTGGTCGCCCCCCGGCCTGTGGCCACCATGATGGACATGGGCGTTGCCAGGCCCAACGCACAAGGGCACGCGATGATCAGCACCGCAACTGCATTGACCAGGCCGTAGACCCAGCGTGGCTCCGGACCGAACAGGCCCCACGCGAAGAGTGTGAGCAACGCGATACCCACCACAGCCATCACGAAGTAGCCCGCCACCTGGTCGGCCATGCGCTGCATGGGGGCCCGTGAGCGCTGTGCCTGCGCAACCATTTGAACGATCTGCGACAGCATGGTGGCGGAGCCCACCCGCTCGGACCGGATCACCAGTGCCCCGTTGGTATTGAGCGTGGCACCGATGACGGCATCACCAGGCCCTTTGACGATGGGCACCGGCTCCCCAGTGAGCATGGCTTCGTCCACGGCACTGCTGCCCTCGACCACCACACCGTCCACGGGGACCTTCTCGCCGGGCCGCACGCGCAGCAGATCACCCACATGGACGTGGGACAACGGGACATCGCTCTCCTGGCCGGTGGCGTCGATGCGCCGCGCTGTCTTGGGCGCCAGGCCCAGCAACGATTTGATGGCGGCCGAGGTCTGCGAGCGTGCCTTGAGCTCCAGCATCTGGCCGAGCAGCGTGAGCGAGATGATGACCGCTGCAGCTTCGAAATACACCGCCACGCGCCCCATGGCCTGGAACGAGGCGGGAAACACCCCCGGCGCAACGGTCGCGACCACGCTATAGACAAATGCTGCGCCCGTTCCCAGACCAATCAGCGTCCACATGTTGGGACTGCGGTTCACGACCGACTGCGCACCGCGCAAGAAGAAGGGCCAGCCCGCCCACAGGACGATGGGTACCGTCAGCACCAGTTCAATCCAGCTCTGTGTGACCATCTCGAACCACTGCAACCGGTGCCCAAGCATGGCCAGGACGGTAACCACCACAGTGAGAGGCAGCGTCCACCAGAAGCGATGCCGGAAATCCACGAGCTCGGCGTTTTCTCCCTCATCCAGCGTGGGCAGCATGGGCTCCAGTGTCATGCCGCACTTGGGGCAATTTCCAGGATGGTCCTGTTGCACCTCAGGGTGCATGGGGCAGGTATAGGTTGTGCCCGGTTGCGCCGCTTCGGGCTCAGGCTGAGGCGCGCGCTCGCTGATGGGAGTCGAGAGAAACTTTTGCGGCGCTTCCATGAAGCGTGCTTTGCATTTGGCGCTGCAAAAGTAGTAAGGACGCCCTTCGTGCTCTGTCGAGTGATGCGATTGTTCCGTCACATCCATACCGCAGACAGGATCCTTTAGTCCCGTCGTGGGCAACGACACATGCGTGTGATGCCCTTCATGATGCTGGTGGTCATGATGGACGTGTTCGTGCGGTTGCGCATTCGACATGGATAGCCTCCCTGGGTGTTTTGGCCGTGCAAGATTACTTCTTGCTCGAATCGACGTTGTGGGAGCCGTGCCCCCCGTGTCCGTGGAAAAGGTGCATCAGGGGGCAAGCCAGCAAGAGCAGATACGGCCAGTAGCCCGCGACATGCGACCAGTGCTCTTTGAGAAGAAAAAACATGCCAATGAAAGCGAGCATGACGACTGCGCCAATCAGTCTCTTTCTGCCCATTGAAGCGCTGGCCTTATCCGATTGTCCTGTACTGTGATCGTGGTTCATGGTTTTCTCCATATGAGGTCGTCGAGACAGTGACGAGCCGTATGGAAACAATAAGGCTTAAGGCTACGCTGAACAAGCCCTCGAAATTTCCCGCGCGAACGCGGAAGACGCCATTTTTTGGATTTTGTGGCCTCTTGCGCCGCCCATTTGGGCCGTTCGCAGGGCCTTGAGGCCCGATTTCCAC
>NZ_JAMXAX010000172.1 GCF_023913775.1 Acidovorax facilis | reverse complement strand
TGCCCCGCCCGCTTCGATGGTGTGCGCCACGGCCATGGCCATTTGCGTCTGGCCTTCGCGCGGCTGGAAATGCGTGTCAGCCCGCGCCAGCACGCCGCCGGGGGCAAACACCTCCTGCACCATCTCTACCAGCGCCATCAAGCGGGCTCTTGGGGTTGAAGGTCCCGTTCCAGGCGATCCAGGGCATCACGCAGAGCGAGGCGGCGCTTTTTGAGGCGGCGCAGCGTGAATTCGTCGGCCACGCCGTCAGGGGCACACCGGTCGATCAGAGCGTCCAGATCGGCATGCTCGATGCGCAGCTCAATGAGTTGGCGTTGGGGGGAATGGAGGCTGGGGTTCAAGGCAGGGGGCCGTGGGATGGCAAAAATGCCACAGGCGGGCGGATAATACGCGCTTGCCCCCGTTTGCGCGATGGCCCTTTGCGTACGCGCCCCCACAATCACCAGCATGACCAAAGCGTTTCGCCTCATCGCGTCCACCGGCATCCACAAGGGTGACCGGGAGTACCAGCAAGACCAGGTGATCCTGATCTCCCACGAGCGGCACAATGGCTGCATACTGGGTGTCCTTGCCGATGGCATGGGCGGGCGCAGCGGCGGGCGCAAGGCGTCCGACCAGGTCATGATGACTGCGCGCCAGCTCTTCGAGCGCTATTCGCCCGACACCGACGACCCGGTGGCCATGCTCAAGAGCATGGTGGAAGAAGCTCACATCGTGATCCGGCTCACAGCGATTTCTGCCGAGCAGGAACCGCACAGCACCATTGCAGCCTTTCTCATCAACCCGCGTGGCGACTGCCACTGGGTGCATGCCGGTGATTCACGCATCTACCATTTCCAAGGTGCGCGCATGGTGTTCCGCACCAGCGACCACTCCTATGTCCAGGCTCTCGTGGACCGGGGCGAGCTGACCGAAGCCGAGGCCAACAACCATCCGCACTCGAACATTTTGGTGGGCTGCCTCGGCACTGAAAGCGACCCGCCCATCACCACCCATGTGATCCCCCAACTGCAGCCTGGCGATGTGCTCATGGCCTGCAGTGATGGGGTGTGGCACTACTTTTCGCCCACCGAACTCGGCTCCGTGGTTGATTCCCTCTCGCCACGGGAAGCCACGGAGTTTCTGATTGAAAAAGCCCGCTCCCGCGCGCGAGGTGGCGGTGACAACCTCTCGCTGGTCATCGTGAAGATGGAGGCGCTGGTGGAAGAAAAGAAGGTCGCTCGCCTGGTACCCGCTGACGCAGGGCGTCCCTGAAGCAGCGCCCCACCCGCTGGTGCGTGCGTGGGTCGGTGACCAAAAGGGCGAGTGGCTCGGCGGCCCTTGAAGAATGCGGCGCTGACGCGGACCGAGCCTCTGCACCCACTGGCCCGCTGCGCCTTTTGGGCGCCACGCGCACTTTCAACACCTGGGGCAGCCACCCCAAATAAACCTGTTTCAGCGTGCTGCCGAGCCCGCTGGCAACGGAGCCGCAGGGACCCGCCCCTGGGCTGCGGCCTCTGCCCGTGACTTTTCGACTCGATCGCGACGCTCCTGCGCAGCCTGAAGCGTTTGCGCGTGGCGTGCGCGCGCCTCTGCGGCACGCTCGGCATTGCCACTGGTGCGCGCTGCCTGCTCCTGCGCCTGCTTTTGCACCTTAATGCGCTGCTGCTGTGCTCGCAGTTCAGCCTCGTGGTCACGCTGCGATTTCAGGCCCTGGGGGTCTTGCGACGGCTTGCGCACCACAGCGCTTGCAGCGCCGCTGCCCGCCGAGGGGCTATCCGGCACGCCGCGCTGTTTTTCTTCAATGGATTTGAGACGCTCCGCCGCTTTTTCCTTGCGCTCGGCATCATTGAGCTCGATCTCCTGCGCGCGCAAACGCGCTTCTGCCTCGCGCACGCCCGACCGCACACTGCGCAGACAGTCTTCTACGGAGAATCGCTGGTAACAGGCCGATTCGTCCTGTTGTCGCCTGGCCTTGATGGCCTCGCGTTCGGAGCGGATGCGGTCGTGTTCCGCTTTACGTTCGGTCGCCTTGGCGGCTGCCTGCTGGCCGTTGGCCTCCGCACCCGCAGCTACCGGCTGCGCCATGGCCGAGGCAGACAACCCCCAGGCAAGCAAGGAAATCGCCACAGACACGAAGCGTCTGGAGATCATGTCAGCCCCGTATCGACAGTGCGGCGCTCCAGCGCCAGGAACTCCTTGGACTGCATCTCGTTGAGCCGCGAAATCGTTCGCGGAAACTCGTGCGCCAAGGGGCCTTCGGTGTAAAGCTGCTCGGGGGGTACTGCTGCAGACAGGATGAGCTTGACGCGCCTGTCGTACAACACGTCCACGAGCCAGGTAAAACGCCGCGCAGGCGACGCCATGCTCACCGGCATGTAGGGCACATCGGAAAGCAGCACAGTGTGGAACTGCGTCGCGATTTCCAGATAGTCGTTCTGCGACCGGGGGCCACCACACAGGGTCTTGAAGTCAAACCACACCACACCACCGGCCTTGCGGCGTGCCCGGATCTCGCGGGCCTCGATGTGCAGCACCGGGTCTTCGTCGTGCACTTCGGCCAGTTGGTCAAACGCCTGGCCCATTTCAGCATCTGCCTCGGGGCCCAGCGGCGTGTGGTACAGCTTCACGTGCTCCAGAGTGCGCCGACGGTAATCGGTACCGTTGTCCACGTTGACCACTTCAAGCTTTTCATTGAGCAGGGCAATCGCGGGGAGAATGCGGTCGCGGTGCAGGCCGTCGGGGTACAGGTCGTCGGGCTTGAAATTCGAAGTGGTCACAAAACCCACACCGTTATCGAACAGTGCCGCCAGCAGGCGGTGCAGGATCATGGCGTCGGTAATGTCCGCCACGTGAAACTCGTCAAAGCAGATAAGCTTGTAGCGCTTGGCAATGCGCGCGCCCAGCACGTCCAGCGGGTTGACCGTGCCCTGCAGGCCCGCCAGTTCGCGGTGCACTTCGCGCATGAACTCGTGAAAGTGAAGGCGCACCTTGCGCTTCAAGGGAACGGCGTCGAAAAAGCATTCCATCAGAAAGCTCTTGCCCCGCCCCACCCCGCCATACATGTACACGCCGCGCGGCACATCAGGCCGGTTGATCAGCTTCTTGAGTGCGTTGGAACGCTGGGCCTTGTATGCAGCCCAGTCATCAGCGCACCGCTGAAGGGCATCCACTGCGCGCAATTGGGCAGGGTCACTTTGGTAGCCTTTAGCGGCCAACTCGGCCAGGTAAGCCTGTTTAACAGTCACGTGGTGGATGCTCAGAAACTATGATTTTTATAGCTACTAGCGCTTATCAGATAAGCGCTAGAGCCCGATTTGACCCAAAAATCAGAAGTTCAGAGTGCGCTTATCCACGGCCAGGGCCGCTTCCTTGGTGGCTTCGCTCAGGCTGGGGTGTGCGTGGCAAATGCGAGCGATGTCTTCGCTGCTGGCCTTGAATTCCATGGCCACAACAGCTTCGGCAATCAGCTCGCTGGCCTGCGGGCCCACGATGTGCACGCCCAGAATTTCGTCAGTCTCGGCATCGGCCAGCATCTTGACCATGCCTGTGGTGTCGCCCAGTGCGCGTGCGCGGCCGTTGGCCAGGAAGGGGAAGCTGCCCGCCTTGTACTTGACGCCGTCGGCCTTGAGCTGCTGCTCGGTGCGGCCCACCCATGCGATCTCGGGGCTGGTGTAGATGACCCAGGGAACGGTGTTGAAATTAACGTGGCCATGCTGGCCCGCAATGCGCTCAGCCACGGCAACGCCCTCTTCCTCGGCCTTGTGCGCCAGCATCGGGCCGCGCACCACGTCACCCACCGCCCACACGCCGGGCAGGTTGGTCTTGCAGTCGGCATCGACGACGATGGCACCGCGCTCGTCCAGGGCGAGGCCCACGGCTTCGGTGTTCAGGCCGATGGTGTTGGGCACGCGGCCGATGGAGACGATGAGCTTGTCCACGTCCAGCGACTGGGCTTCGCCCTTGGCGTTGGTGTAGGCAATACTCACGCCCTTCTTGCCGGTCTTGATCTCGCCGACCTTCACGCCCAGCTCGATCTTCAGACCTTGCTTGTCGAAGGCCTTCTTGGCTTCCTTGGCGATCTGCTCGTCCACCGCGCCCAGGAAGGTCGGCAGGCCTTCGAGGATGGTGACTTCGGCACCCAGGCGGCGCCACACCGAGCCCATTTCCAGACCGATCACGCCCGAGCCGATCAGGCCGAGCTTCTTGGGCACAGCGCCCACGCGCAGCGCGCCGTCGTTGGACAGCACCAGTTCTTCGTCGAACGGCGTGCCGGGCAGCGCACGGGCATTGGAGCCGGTGGCAATGATGATCTGCTTGCCCGTCAGCGACTCTTCGGCGGCGCCAGCCACCTTGATCTCGTAGCCGCCTTCAGCAGCCTTCACGAACGAGCCGCGGCCATGGAAGAAGCTGACCTTGTTCTTCTTGAACAGGTACAGGATGCCGTCGTTGTTCTGCTTCACGACGGTGTCCTTGCGGGCAATCATCTTGGCCACGTCCATCTTGACACCAGTGGCCGTAATGCCGTGTTCGGCAAAGTGCTTGTTGGCATGCTCGAAATGCTCGGACGATTGCAGCAGCGCCTTGGACGGAATGCAGCCCACGTTGGTACAGGTGCCGCCCGGTGCGGGGCCACCCTTGTCGTTCTTCCACTCGTCGATACAGGCGACGTTGAAGCCCAGCTGGGCTGCGCGGATGGCGGCAATGTAGCCACCGGGGCCACCGCCGATGACGATCACATCAAATTGTTTGCTCATGGGAAATCTCGTTCAGTCTGTTGGAGAAAGACCCACCGGCGGGCACAACCAGAGGTCGGCCACGCGGGTGGGTCCATGCGGTCAGGAGGTTAGATGTCGAACAGCAGGCGCGATGGGTCTTCCAGCGCATCCTTCATCGCCACCAGGCCCAGCACGGCTTCGCGGCCGTCGATGATGCGGTGGTCGTAGGACATGGCCAGGTAGTTCATCGGGCGCACAACGATCTGGCCGTTCTCCACCACAGCGCGGTCCTTGGTGGCGTGCACGCCCAGGATGGCCGACTGGGGCGGGTTGATGATGGGCGTGGACATCATCGAGCCGAAGGTGCCACCGTTGGAAATCGAGAACGTGCCGCCGGTCATTTCTTCAATGCCCAGCTTGCCTTCAGCGGCCTTCTTGCCGAATTCGGCGATCTTCTTCTCGATGTCGGCAAAGCTCATCTGGTCGGCATTGCGCAGGATAGGCACCACCAGGCCACGGGGCGAGCCCACGGCGATGCCGATGTCGAAGTAGCCGTGGTAAACGATGTCGTTGCCATCGACCGAGGCGTTCAACACGGGGTACTTCTTCAAGGCATGCACGGCAGCCTTCACGAAGAAGCTCATGAAGCCGATCTTCACGCCATGCTCCTTGGTGAACGTGTCCTGGAACTTCTTGCGCATGTCCATCACCGGCGCCATGTTCACTTCGTTGAACGTGGTCAGGATGGCGTTGGTCGATTGCGACTGCAGCAGGCGCTCGGCCACGCGGGCGCGCAGGCGGCTCATGGGCACGCGCTGCTCGGGGCGGTCGCCCAGGTCTTCCTTGGCGGCCGGGGCCGACACCTGGGGCAGTGCCTTGGTGGGCACGCCCGTGGGAATGGCGCTCGGGGCACCCACAGCAGCCTTGGCGGCACCACCAGCCACAGCGCTGAGCACGTCCCCCTTGGTCACGCGGCCATCCTTGCCGCTGCCGGCCACAGCCGATGCGGACAGGTTGTTCTCGGCCAGCAGCTTTGCGGCAGCGGGCATCGCCACGTCGCCCTTGGAGCCGCCAACAGCCGCTGGTGCGGGGGCAGGAGCCGATGCCGTGGCGGCAGCGGGTGCTGCAGCAGCTGCTGCGGGAGCGGCCGCGCCGGCCTTGCCTTCGGTATCGATCTTGGCAATGAGCTGCTCGGCCACCACGGTGGCGCCGTCGCCCTGGATGATTTCAGCCAGCACACCAGCCGAGGGGGCAGGCACTTCAAGCACCACCTTGTCGGTTTCGATCTCGATCAGGATCTCATCCACTGCCACAGCCTCACCGGCCTTTTTCTTCCACGTCAGCATGGTGGCCTCGGCCACGGATTCGGACAGCTGGGGGACTTTGACTTCTACGATAGCCATATCAATTCTTTCGGAATGGGGTTTTGTTCTGTTATCGGGTCGCAGCTGGCCTTACTTGGTCAGGACAAAACCCTTGAGCTTGGCAAACGCGCCGTCCACCAGCGCCTTTTGTTGTTCCTGGTGCAGGTGCGAGTACCCCACGGCAGGTGACGCAGAAGCCGCGCGGCCGGAATAGCCCAGCTTCTGGCCTTCGAGCATGTTCTCGTGGATGTAGTGCTGCACGAAGAACCAAGCGCCCTGGTTCTGCGGCTCGTCCTGGCACCACACCACGTCGGTGGCATTGGGGTAGCGCTTGATTTCAGCGGCAAATGCCTTGTGCGGGAAGGGGTAGAGCTGCTCCACGCGGATGATGGCCACATCGTCGTCTTCGCGCTCGGTGCGCTTCTTCACGAGGTCGTAGTACACCTTGCCGGAGCAGGCGATCACACGCTTGACCTTGGCGGCCTTCTTGACGATGGCCTCGTCCTGCTCGGGAATCACCGTCTGGAAGCTGCCCTTGGTGAACTCGGACAGCGGCGAAGTCGCATCCTTGTTACGCAACAGCGACTTGGGCGTCATGATGATCAGCGGCTTGCGCAGATCACGCACCATCTGGCGCCGCAGCACATGGAAGATCTGGCTGGCGGTGGTGGGCTGCACCACCTGCATGTTGGCGTCGGCCGACAACTGCATGAAGCGTTCCAGGCGGGCGGAGCTGTGCTCAGGGCCCTGGCCTTCGTAGCCGTGTGGCAGCATCAGCGTGATGCCGTTGACGCGGCCCCACTTCACTTCACCCGAAGCGATGAACTGGTCGATCACGACTTGCGCACCGTTGGCAAAGTCGCCGAATTGCGCTTCCCAGATCACCAGGGTGTTGGGGTCGTTGGAGGCGTAGCCGTATTCAAAGCCCAGCACCGCTTCTTCCGACAGGATCGAGTCGATCACAACGAACGGAGCCTGATTCTCGGCCACATTCTGCAGCGGCACATAGGTGCCGATGTCCCACTTCTCGCGCTTTTGGTCATGAATAACCGAATGGCGGTGCGTGAACGTGCCACGGCCACAGTCTTCGCCCGACAGGCGCACGGGGTAGCCGCTGGCCACCAACGATGCGAATGCCATGTGCTCGCCCATGCCCCAGTCCACGGGGATCTCGCCACGGCCCATCGCAGCGCGGTCGTCATAGACCTTCTTGACCAACTGGTGCGGCGTCACGCTCTCAGGAATGGTCGTGATCTTCTCGGCCAGGCGCTTCCACTCAGCCAGAGGAATGGCCGTGTCACCAGCGTCCGTCCACTTCTTGCCCAGGAACGGGCTCCAGTCCACGGCGTACTTGCTCTTGAAGTTGGTCAGGACGGGATCGACCGTGTGCTTGCCGGCATCCATGGCGGCACGATAGGCCTTGACCATATCGTCGCCCAGCGACTCACCCAGGCCCTGTGCCGCCAGCTTGTCGGCATAGAGCTTGCGCGTGCCAGGGTGCTGGCCGATCTTCTTGTACATCAGCGGCTGGGTCAGAGCCGGGGTGTCCTGCTCGTTGTGGCCCAGTTTGCGGAAGCAGATGATGTCCACCACCACGTCCTTCTTGAATTCCATGCGGAACTCCAGGGCGAGCTGGGTGGCCAGCACCACGGCTTCGGGGTCATCACCGTTCACGTGCAGCACGGGCGACTCGATCATCTTGACGATGTCGGTGCAATACAGCGTGGAGCGCGTATCACGCGGGTCGGAGGTGGTGAAACCGATCTGGTTGTTGATGATGATGTGCACCGTGCCACCCGTGTAGTAGCCACGGGTCTGGGCCAGCGCCAGGGTTTCCTGGTTCACACCCTGGCCGGCAAAGGCCGCATCACCATGCACCAGCACCGGCAGCACCTGCTTGCCGTGCGGGTCGGCGCGGCGGTCCATGCGGGCACGCACGGAGCCTTCGACCACGGGGTTCACGATTTCCAGGTGGGAAGGATTAAATGCCAGCGACAGGTGGACCGGGCCGCCAGGGGTGGTCACATCCGAGCTGAAGCCCTGGTGGTACTTCACGTCACCGGCAGGCAGGTCTTCGGGGGCGGTGTGGTCGAACTCGGCGAACAAGTCCTTGGGCATCTTGCCCAGCGAATTGACCAGCACATTGAGACGACCCCGGTGGGCCATGCCGATCACGATTTCCTGAACGCCCTTTGCACCGGCGGACTGAATCAGCTCGTCCATGGCGGCGATGAAGCTTTCCCCCCCTTCAAGAGAGAAACGCTTCTGGCCGACGTACTTGGTGTGCAGGAAACGCTCCAGACCTTCGGCGGCCGTCAGGCGGTCCAGGATCTGCTTTTTCTTGTCCACACCAAAGCTGGGTTTGCTGCGGATCTTTTCCAGCTTTTCCTGCCACCAGCGCTTCTGGTTCTGGTCAGTGGCATACATGTACTCGGCGCCGATGGAGCCGCAGTATGTTTCGCGCAGCGCATTGATCAACTCGCGCAGCGGCATCGACTCTTTGCCGAAGAACGTGTTGCTCGTGTTGAACACCGTTTCCTGGTCAGCGTCGCTGAAACCATAGAAAGAGGGTTCGAGTTCAGGAATGGCGGGGCGCTCGGTGCGCTTGAGGGGATCCAGATCAGCCCAGCGTTGGCCCACGTTGCGGTAGGCAGCGATCAGCTGCTGAACGGCAGTGCGCTTGCGGCCCAGCTCCGAGTCCGCACCCGTTGCCACAACAACCTTGGTGCCGCCCTGTTTGGCGCGCTCGGCAAAAGCGTTGATGACGGGGAGGTGGGGGACGTCTTTGGCATTGCTGCCATCCACCGCAGGCACATGTTGAAGTGCATCAAAGTACTCGCGCCAATTGTCTGGCACGCTACCCGGGTTGGCGAGGTAGTTCTCGTACATCTCTTCGACATAGGGCGCATTGCCGCCGAAGAGGTAAGTGTTGCCTTGGTAGGCTTGATAGACGGACGTCGTATCGCTCATATTCCGCTGACCTCCGCTTTCCTTGGGAAAGCATTAGCTGGTTGAGAAACCTTCCGCGACACGGCTGAACCGATTGGCGGATGCGACTGTGGCTGGGGAAGGGCCTTGGTACGGGCGCCATTGTGCCACCGAATGGCCGACCGCCCTACGGAAATGGCTGGGCCGGTGGTGACGCGCTGACGCAACAAGCGGCTAAAAACCTGGCTCGCGTACATTCCGGGTATCTCATTGCCACCTACCCTCATGACGCCACCCACCCTCCAGAACAAAGTCTTTTTGCTGCTGCTGGCCCTTGTCACCATCGCCTTTGGAGCCATCCTTTGGCAGTTCCACGGCGCGGTCTTCTGGGGCGTCATCCTGGCCATCTTGTTTGCCCCCCTGCACCGCAAACTGTTGCGGCGCATGCCCCGGCGGCGCAATCTTGCAGCGCTGTGTACTCTGGGACTGTGCCTTATTGTGGTCATCCTTCCCATGACAGCGATCACGGTATCCCTGGCCCAGGAAGCCACGATAATCTATGAACGGATGCGGTCGGGCCAGCTAAATTTTGGACTCTACCTACAGCAGGTGATCGCCGCCCTGCCCGCCTGGGCCGCCAATTTGTTGGACCGGTTGAATCTCACGACCGTTGGCGAGCTGCAACAAAAGTTCTCTTCCGTCGCTGTCCAGGCCAGTCAGTTTGTTGCCACACAGGCATTAAGTATTGGACAGAACACGCTGCAGTTCATCGTGAGCTTCGGCATCATGCTCTATCTGCTGTTCTTCCTGTTGCGTGACGGATCGAGTCTGGCCTTGCGCATTGGCCAGGCCACCCCGCTGGACGAAACACACAAGCGGCAACTGGTCAGCAAGTTCACCACCGTCATTCGCGCCACGGTCAAAGGCAACATTGTCGTGGCGGCCTCCCAAGGAGCGCTGGGCGGTTTGATTTTCTGGATCCTGGGCATCCAGGGTCCCGTGCTGTGGGGAGTTTCCATGGCCTTCCTGTCGCTGCTTCCCGCCGTGGGAGCGGGGCTGATCTGGGTGCCGGTGGCAATTTACTTCCTGGCCACGGGTGCGGTCTGGCAAGGCGTGGTGCTGACTGCGTTTGGCGTTGGCGTTATAGGACTCGTTGACAACGTCCTTCGTCCGATTTTGGTGGGCAAGGACACCAAGATGCCAGACTACGTTGTGCTGATATCCACCCTGGGAGGCATGGCGCTCTTTGGGTTGACGGGCTTCGTGATAGGACCAGTTATTGCGGCGCTTTTCATTGCGAGCTGGGACCTGTTTTCACCCAGCGCCAGCACTGAATCCGCGTAACAAAATGAAGTGATTCAACAATCGGGGCCATGAATAACATGGCACTGCATAGAACGTGCGGATCACAAAAAACAAAGGCCTCCGCAAGGAGGCCTTTGTTTACGCCAAAAGACTGGCGCCTGGATTCGGGTGGTAGGACGTACAAGATTCGAACTTGTGACCAACGGATTAAAAGTCCGCTGCTCTACCAACTGAGCTAACGTCCCAACCGGTTGCAATCAATCATGACTGACTGCTGCAAAGCCTTGGATTATAGCGTCGTTTTTTCAGTGTTTTTGGAAGTTGCGGCAAGTTTGTCCAACACCCACCCTGCAGCGCACTGACCAAAAGTCGCCGTCACCGCAACGACCGAACCGTATCCATGGCAGTTCAGAGAACCATCGCCATCCACATTGCAGGACGCATCGGGAGGCGCCACGGCTTCTCTGCTGAAGACGCAGGTCACTCCGATTTTTTTGCCATCACGGGCCGCCCGATGGTGCTTGCGCAAGCGATAGCGCAGTTGCGCCAGCAGAGGATCGTGGGTCGTCAAAGCAAGATCATCCACATCCACTTTGTGCGCATGGCGCTTACCGCCAGCCGCCCCGACCGTGATATGCAGAGCCTTCTGGGCTTGAGCCCAGGCCGCGATGGTCGTTTTGGCCTGCACCTGATCACACGCATCAATCACCGCATCAACGGACTGAGGAAGCAAACCAGGCCAGTTGTCTGCATCCACGAATTCCTCCACGCAGTGGACGCTGCACTGAGGGTGTATTTGCGCAATCCGATCGCGCATTGCAAGAACCTTGGCCTGGCCGACGGTATCGGTAAGCGCATGGATTTGGCGATTGATGTTCGACTCAGACACATGGTCGAGGTCAATCAACGTGATCTGCCCTACCCCACTGCGCGCCAAGGCTTCAGCGGCCCA
>NZ_JAMXAX010000171.1 GCF_023913775.1 Acidovorax facilis | reverse complement strand
ACCCGAACCGCCCCATGCTCCACGACGCCTCGCACTACGCCCCCATCGGCGACAAGGTGATTCTGATCACAGGCTTTGACCCCTTTGGCGGCGACAGCCTGAACCCCAGCTGGCTGGTGGCCCAGGCGCTGGACGGGCAGCGCATCGCGGGCCACCGCGTGGTGGCGGCGCAACTGCCCACCGTGTTTGGCGAATCGCTGCACCAGCTGCGGGCGCTGGCCACGGCCCACCGGCCCGCGCTGACCATTTGCCTGGGCCAGGCAGGAGGGCGCAGCGCGCTGTCGCTGGAGCGGGTGGGCATCAATATCAACGACGCCCGCATTCCCGACAACGTGGGCGCCCAGCCCATCGACACGCCGGTGGTGCCCGGCGGGCCTGCCGCCTACTTTGCGAGCCTGCCACTCAAGGCCATGCTGCGCTCCGTACAGCAGGCTGGCGTGCCTTGCGAGGTCTCACAAACAGCGGGCACCTTTGTCTGCAACCATGTGCTGTACGGACTGATGCACATGCTGCAGGCACAAGGCGTTGGCCCTGCAGGCGCCCGGGGCGGATTTGTGCACGTGCCCTGGCTGCCCGGGCAAGGCACGCCCTCCCTGGCACTGCGGGACATGGTGCGCGGCATCCACGCAGCCCTGTGGGCCGCTGTGCTTCACCAGAGCGACATAGCGCTCGGGGCGGGTGCCACGCACTGAAATCATGGCCTCGGACTGGGGGCTTGCCCGCTCCCCGGCTCCGCCCTCGCTGTGTAAAGTCGGCGAATGTCCTTCACCTCCCCCTCCCCGGCCCCCGGTACGCTGGACGCAGCAGCCACAGCGGCGTGTCTGCCATGGGACGCGCTGGCCGCCGAGATTGCGGCCCTCTTGCAGGACAGCACCGTCTCGGTGCCTGCCCGCACGGTGCTGCCACTGCCTCAGGGCGGCAGCCTGTTTGTCATGCCTGCCACAGACAGCCGCGTGGCGATGGCCAAGCTCATCACGCTGACCCCTGCCAACACGGGCACCGGCCGCCCCGCGATCCAGGGCGACGTCGTGGTGTTTGACGTGACCACGGGCGAACGCCGCCTGGTGCTGGACGGCCCCACCATCACTGCACGGCGCACAGCGGCGGTGTCGCTGCTGGCTGCACAGCATCTGGCGCCGCAGGCCCAGGGGCCGCTGCTCATCGTCGGCGCGGGCGTGCAGGGCCTGGCCCACCTGGAAGCCTTTGTGCAGGGCCTGGGGGTGCGTGATGTGTGGGTGGCCTCGCGCAGTGCCGCCAGCGCCGAGGCCCTGGTCCTGCGGGCCCAGGCGCTGGGCGCCCAGGCACGCACGGTGGCCGATGCAGACGCTGCGGTGCCCCATTGCCCGCTGATTGCCGTGTGCACCCCGGCGCACAGCGTGGTGCTGAGCGCGCCACCACGGCCCGACGCCTTTGTGGCAGCGGTGGGTGCCTTCACCCCGGCCATGGCAGAACTGGCCCCCGCCTTCTGCCGCCATGTGGCAGCACACGGGCATATCGTGGTGGACAGTGAAGACGCACGCCACGAGGCGGGCGATCTGCTGCAGGCGGGCCTCGACGTGGGCATGCTGCCCACACTGCGGGAAGCGCTGCAACGCCAGCGCGCTCCGTCCGCCGGGCCGGTGCTGTTCAAGAGCTGCGGCTGGGCGGGCTGGGACCTGGCTGCGGCCCGCCTGGCGATGCGCCTTGGCACAGAGGGTGCCCCACCCACGCAGGCCACGCCATGAGCCTGCTCCGGTTCTCGGACCACAGCCTGCGCTCGCAGATCGCGCTGGTGTTCGGTACGTTGGTGGTGGGCCTGGCGGTGCTGCTGTCACTGGGATTTGGCGAACTGCTCAAGCTGCGCATCGAGCGCGATGCCGGGACTGCCCTGCAGGTCATTGCCGAAAATGCAGGCAAGCTGCTGGCCAACGGCCTGCAGGAGCGCAGCCGCGAGGCCGAGGTCCTGGCCGCCGCCGAGGCCGTCTGGACCAAAGGGCTCGACAGCGCCGAAGCCCACCACATGCTGGCGCGCAGTCAGGCCACTCACCCCCACAGCGCCTGGATCGGTGTGGCCGATGCCCAGGGCGTGGTGCGCGCCGCCACGGGCGGGCTGCTGGTGGGCCAGAGCGTGGCAGAGCGCCCGTGGTTCAAGGAAGGCCTGCAAAAACTGCACGTGGGAGATGTCCACCCTGCCAAGCTGCTGGAGCAGCTGCTGGCCCCGCCGCCTTCGGGCGAACCCTACCGGTTTGTGGATTTTGCAGCGCCCATTCGCCTGGGCCCGACCACCATCGGCGTGGTGGCTATCCACGGTAGCTGGGAATGGACCCATGAGGTCATGGAAAGCCTGACCCCGGTACGTACGGACGACAAGGCGGTAGAACTGTTCGTCTTCGACCGCAAAGGCGATCTTATCTACGCCCCTGGGGGCCAGACCCGGGCCCTGCTAGAAGCCGGGCAGCGCCTGCCCGTCGAGGCCAACAACCCGGTGGCGTCTGACCGCGCCGCAGGCCGGGCCGTCGTGGTGAGGTGGCTGGACGGCCGCAGCTACCTCACGGCCACCGCACCGATGCAGGCACGCAACAGCACCAGCGACCTCGGCTGGCGCATTGTCGCCCGCGAACCCGTGGAACTGGCCTTCGCCGAGGCCCACCGCACCGTGCAACTGGCACTGGCCATCGGGCTCGGCGCCGCGCTTTTGGCCTCGGTGCTGGCGTGGCTGGCGGCACGCCGCCTGAGCGATGACCTGTACGCGCTGGCCGATGCCGCCAGCGCCGTGGAGGCCGACAAGCCCGGCACCCGCATTCCCCAGGCCCACAGCAGCCGGGAAGTGAGCAAGCTTTCAGGCGCACTGGGCCGCATGACGCACCGGCTTCTGACAGCCCACGAAGCCATGGAGGAAAAAGTGCGCCTGCGCACGCTGGAGCTGGAGGCTGCCAACCGCGCCTTGGACCTGCAGGCCCGCACCGATGCTCTGACGGGCCTGCTCAACCGCCGGGGTTTTGAAACCCAGATGGCGTTTGCCCTGGCGCTAGCGCGGCGCAGCGGCCGGCCGTTGAGCCTGATCACAGTCGACGTGGACCATTTCAAGCGCGTGAACGACACCTATGGACACGAAACCGGCGACGAAGTCCTGCGCCGGCTGGCCCGCACGCTGGAAATGCGCCTGCGCAACTCGGATGTGATCGCAAGGCTGGGGGGTGAAGAGTTTGTGGTGCTGCTGCCCGACACCGACCTTCTGGGGGCCCAAGCCATCGCCCAGGCCCTGGTCGAAGCCATGGCCGAACAACACGACCCGGTCGTGGGCCGCATCACCGTGAGCGCGGGTGTGGCCAGCATGCGCGGCCTGCAGGACAACGGCCTCGATATCCTGCGCCGGGGCGATGCGGCGCTTTATGAAGCCAAGGGCCAGGGGCGCAACAGGGTCTGCGTGGAGGCATAACCACAGTCCATGAACAGCGGTCAGCGCACAGCAAGGCCAGCGGCGTGCAAGAGACCCGCCAGGAACCTGTTCTAAACCTCGCTGATCTCGGCCACCACGGCGCAGCCCTGGGGCGCGGCAACATCAAAATAGGCTTGCAGCCGCAAGGCCAGCGCATTCAGGCTGTGGTCCTGAATGGCCCGCGCCACGGCCAGCTGTTCGAGCGCGTAGGGCCGGTGCCCCAGCATCATGGCGGTATTCACACAGTGGCCCGTGGCGGCCATCTTCAGAACGAAAGCGTTGAGAAGCTCGCAGGGCCAATAGTGGGCGTGGGACACGGCTGCCGGGCGCAATGCGCCGTGGTCCGAGGCCAAGTCGCCTGTGGCACCTGCAGGGTCATGTAGAGAAAGCGCAGCACCCCGGGCCTTGGCGGGTGTGGTCATCGCAGCAAAGGTCAGCATGGTGGACTCCGTGACCACCGGAGGGCCCGGCGGCATGACACCATGCTAAGAACCTTACCTGCGCTTGCATTTCAGCCAACGGGCACTGGCGCTGTAGGACGCAGCCCCTGCGAACACGTTCCAGCGCATGCCGAAGGTCCGGCGGACGGGAGGTCAGGCCTTGGGCAGCGTCACGCCGACCTGCCCCTGGTACTTGCCGCCCCGGTCACGGTAGCTGACCTCACACACATCGTCCTTGTCGCTCTCGAAGAACAGCACCTGCGCGCAGCCCTCGCCCGCGTAGATGCGTGCGGGCAGCGGCGTGGTGTTGGAGAACTCCAGCGTCACATAGCCTTCCCACTCGGGCTCGAACGGCGTCACGTTGACGATGATGCCGCAGCGAGCATAGGTGCTTTTGCCCAGGCAGATGGTGAGCACGTTGCGTGGAATGCGGAAGTACTCCATCGTGCGGGCCAGCGCAAAGCTGTTGGGCGGGATGATGCAGCTGTCACCCTCGAAATCCACAAAGCTCTTCTCGTCGAAATTCTTCGGGTCCACCACCGTGCTGTGGATGTTGGTGAACACCTTGAATTCGGGTGCGCAGCGGATGTCGTAGCCGTAGCTGCTGGTGCCGTAGCTGATGATCTTGCGGCCCTCCACCTCGCGCACCTGGCCCGGCTCGAAGGGTTCGATCATTCCGTGCTCGGCCGCCATGCGGCGGATCCACTTGTCGCTCTTGATGCTCATGGCTGAATTTCCTGCGCTGTGGCCCTGGCCGTCGGCAAACAGCCGGGCGCTATTAAATATGTAGCTATTAGCGCTTGATGATCATGCGCTGGGGCCGTATTTTGCTTGAGAAATCACCGTTTGCTCCACCACACGGTCATCGCCGAGCACGATCAGCGCAAACAAAAGCTCGTCCAGGCTGCGCGCCTGGCAGGTCTTGCGCTCCAGCAGAGGCGTAGCCCGAGGGTTGAGCACCACAAAGTCGGCCTCGCAGCCCGGCTGCAAATTGCCCACCACACCCGCCAGACCCAGCGCCTTGGCGGCCCCGGCCGTGTGTTGCCACCACAGCTGCTGCGGCGACAGGCTCAGCCCCTGCTTGGTCTGGCCCTCGCGGCCCACGTAATACGCCGCCAGCATGGTGTGGAACGGGCTGAAGCTGGTGCCCCCGCCCACATCGCTGGCCAGGCCGTAGCCAAAGCCCACGCGGTCGGCGCTGGCGTAGTCAAAAAAGCCACTGCCCAGAAAGAGGTTGCTGGTGGGGCTGACCGCCGCCACCGCACCGGTGTCGCGCATCAGCGCGCGGTCGTCGTCATCAAAATGGATGCAGTGCGCGTACACCGCGCGTTCGCGCATCAGGCCAAAGTCGTCGTACACGCCCAGGTAGCTGCGTGCGGCGGGGAACAGCTCGCGCGCCCAGCGAATCTCGTCGCGGTTCTCGGCCACGTGGGACTGAATCCACACATCGGGGTAGCGCGCAGCCAGCTCGCCCGCGCCGCGCAGTTGTTCATGGGTACTGGTGGGCGCAAAACGCGGGGTGATGACATAGCCCAGGCGGTCCACGCCGTGCCAGCGCTGGATCAGCGCCTCGGTGTCAATGAGGCTTTGTTCGGTATCGTCGCGCACGCCATCGGGCGAGTGGCGGTCCTGCAGCACCTTGCCAGTGATCAGGCGCATGTGCTGGCGTTGCCCCTCGGTGAACAAGGCATCCACTGAGGCGGGGTGCGAGGTGGCAAAAGCCAGCGCCGTGGTCACGCCATGGCGCAGCAGCTCGGCCACAAAGAACTCTGCCACCTGCGCGCTGTAGTCGGATGCGACAAAGCGCGATTCATGGGGAAACGTGTAGTTCTCCAGCCAGGGCAGCAGACCGTCCGCGGGCGAGCCAATCACGTCGGTCTGCGGAAAGTGGATGTGCATGTCCACAAACCCAGGGGCCAGGATGCGACCCGGCAGGTGCGTGACGGGCTCGTGGGCATACTGGTGCGACAGCGCCTGCCAGGCGCCGGCTGCCAGCACCCGCTGGCGGCCCTGGGCATCCGGGCCAATGGCCAGCAGGCCATCTTCGTCATAGAGGGCGCGGCCATCGTCGGCAAATCGCAAAAGGGCGGAACGGTAAACAGGCATGGCGGCAAGCTTAGCGGCAGGGGGCGCCGTTTGTATATGCAGCACCCCATAGTGGCTATGGGGTTGGGGGAGCACCGACAGGTGATAACGACGGGCGATATGCCTTGCAGGATCAGCGGGACACCTTGCCCACGACACCTTCCACCAGCCAGTTCATCTGCAGGATCTGAGCATCCGACAGCGCTTGGCCCGCAGCAATGCGCTCCTGCCCTTCGTTGTCGCGTACCGGTGCCTTGCCCGCACGGAAGGGGTGCAGCTTGCCCCCGCCCACGGCCTTTTGGGCATTCAGCACCTCCTGCTGGACGGCGGCTGGCACCCGGGGGCCAAAGTCGCCGACGCGGATCATGCCCTCGCGCACGCCGCCCCACAGGTTGGCACTCTTCCAGGTGCCGTTCTGCACGGCGCGCGCGCGCTCGGTGTAGTAACTGCCCCACTGGTGCGTCACGGCCACGATCTGGGCGTCAGGCCCGGTCTTGCGCATGTCGGAGTGGTAGGCCACGGCCATCTTGCCGCGCTCTTGCGCGGCGGCCATCACGGCGGTGGAACCCGTGTGGAACGCAATCACGTCCACGTCCTGGTTGAACAGCGCCATGGCCGCATCACGCTCCTTGGGTGGGTCGAACCACACATTGAGCCACACCACCTTCACCGCGGCCTGCGGGTTGACCGAGCGCATGCCCAATGTGAAGGCGTTGATGCCCTGGAGCACCTCCGGGATGGGGAAGCCCGCCACAAAACCGGCCACGCCGGTCTTGCTCATGCGGCCCGCTGCAATACCGGCGAGGTAACGCCCCTCGTAGTAGCGCGCGTTGGCAGCGGCCACATTGGGCGTGGTCTTGTAGCCCGTGATGGACTCGAACTTCACGTGTGGATAGTCCTGCGCCACCTTGAGCGTGGGCTCCATGTAGCCAAAGCTGGGGGTGAAGATGATCTGGTGGCCCGTGGCCGCCAGATCACGGATCACGCGTTCGGCATCGGCGCCTTCGGCCACGTTCTCGACAAAGGTGGTCTTCACCTGATTGCCCAGCGCGGCCTCGACGGCCTTGCGGCCTTCGTCATGCTGGCGCGTCCAGCCTGCCTCGGTGATGGGCGAGACATAGACAAAACCGGCTTTGACCGGATCGGCCGGACTGCCCTTGGCGGGCGTGGTCTGGGAAAAAACGGGAGAGAAAAAACAGGCGGCCACGAGCGTGGCTGCGAGGTTTTTGTACATGGTGTTCCTCTACATGGCCCTGATGGAATGGAACGGAAGCACCGCAGGACGACGGTGCTGCCGAGGGGAATCAAACTGCGCTGAAACTACGTTGGAACTGTATTGATTGAAGCCGGAGGGTAGGCTCTGCTGCAGTGCGCAAAGCCCTCCATAGGAACTCAGTTCAGCCGCAGCGCCTGCGGGCCCGCACCCAGGCGGAAGGCACCCACCACTTCGGCCAGACGAGACGCCTGGTCTTTCAGGCTTTCGGCGGCGGCGGTGGACTCTTCCACCAAGGCTGCATTCTGCTGGGTCATCTGGTCCAGCTGGGTCACTGCCACATTCACCTGGCCAATGCCCTGGCTCTGTTCCGAAGCGGCTGCGCTGATCTCTCCAATGATGTCGGTCACGCGGCGCACCGAGCTCACGATCTCGCCCATGGTGGTGCCGGCGTTCTGCACCAGGGCAGCACCCGACTCGACCTTCTCCACCGACACGCCGATCAGTGTCTTGATCTCCTTGGCCGCCTGGGCCGAGCGCTGGGCCAGCGAGCGCACTTCGCTGGCCACCACGGCAAAGCCACGGCCCTGCTCGCCCGCACGGGCGGCTTCCACCGCGGCGTTGAGGGCCAGGATATTGGTCTGGAACGCAATGCCGTCGATCGTGCCGATGATGTCGGCGATTTTCTTGCTGCTGGTGTTGATCTCGTCCATGGTGGTCACCACCTGCGCCACCACTTCACCGCCGCGCTGGGCCACTTGTGCGGCCGACACCGCCAGCTGGTTGGCCTGCACGGCCGAATCGGCGCTCTGGCGCACGGTGCTCGTCAGCTCTTCCATCGAGCTGACGGTCTCCTGCAGGCTGCTGGCGGTCTGCTCGGTGCGTGCGCTCAGGTCCTGGTTGCCGATGGCGATCTGGGTGCTGGCGGTGGAGATACTGTCCACCACGCCACGCACTTGCTGGAGCGAGCGGTGCAGAGCGCTGCGCATGGCATCCAGGGCGCGCAGCAGGTGGCCGGTTTCGTCATTGGCGTAGCTCGCCTGGGGGGCACCCGTCAGGTCCATGTTGGCAATGGTCTCTGCAATGGCCTCTGCCTTGCGCAGCGGGCGCGTGATGCTGGTGGTCAGCAGCCAGGCCAGCAAGGCGCCCAGCAGCAGCGACACCCCGGTGCAGATCTGCAGCAGCAGCGTGGTCTGGGCACGCAGCTCTTCGCTGCGCTTGCCAGCAGCATCGAGCTCGGCGCGCTGGCCATCCACCATCTGCTGCACACCCGCCAGATAGCTTCGGGAGGTGGGCTCAAACCGCTCGGTGAAAACCTTGTTGGCGTTCTCGGCATCACCTGCCTGTTTGAACTTGCTCACTTCCTCGCGGGCCGCCAGGTAGTCCTTGCGCAGGTCACCCACCTTGGCAAAATGCTGCTTCTTCTCCGGCGTGTCCATCTTGGACTCGATGAATTTCTGCAGCTCGTTGGTATCGCGGATCGACGCGGCCGTGGCGGGCGCAAAGTAGGGGATCAGGCTGGCATCACTGCTCTTGGCAATGGCTGCCGCGCGCTGCACGCCCGATGTGGTGTGGCGCAGCCAGTCCGAGCCAGCGCGCTCGGTCTTGATGTTGTCGTTGACCATGGCGTCGATCTCTTTGCCCAACTGGCTGAGCTTGACCACGGCCACCACGCTGCTGGCAAAAAACAGCGCCAGGATGAGGCCGAGCACCAGGGTCAGGCGCTTGCCAATGGAGATTTGACTGAGAAACATGGAAGGCTCCAAAAAAGGGGGAACACGGCACCTGAGCGCTCCACCAAGGGGCGCTGGGTAAGAGCCATGGTGGTGGATCACCCCGTGGGCCTGGGCCGGACGCAATTCGAACGAATACTTACTATTTTAAGGGTTTACCCACGCCGCCGCCCTGCCGCGCGGGCGACAGCGCACCAACCCGCCGATTCGCACTGGCCCTCCGCGCTATGCCCGCCGCACACAGCTCAGTAGTCGTGCTCCACGCACCGCTCAAAGGTTTCCTTGAGCTTGTGCTCCCACACACGCTTGTCGGCATTGCTGGCAAAACTCGCCTCAAAGCTGTTGAACGCCAATTGGTAGGCGTGTTTCGCCGTGAGGCCCGTGGCGGCAAACACCTGGGTGAAGTTCTCGTTCATGTAGCCGCCAAAGTAAGCGGGATCATCCGAGTTGACCGTGGCGGCCAGCCCGGCGTCGAGCAGCTTGCCCAGGTTGTGGTCCGCCAGGTTGGGAAACACGCACAGCTTCTGGTTGGACAGGGGGCACACCGTGAGCGCAATACGATCCTGCGCCAGGCGCTGCATCAGTGCCGCGTCGTACACCGCCTGCACCCCGTGGTCGATGCGCTCGACCTTGAGCACATCGAGCGCACTCCAGATGTAGGCAGGGGGGCCCTCCTCGCCCGCATGGGCCACCAGGTGCAGGCCCAGTTCGCGGCAGCGGGCGAACACGCGGGCAAACTTTTCGGGCGGGTGGCCCAGTTCGCTGGAATCCAGCCCTACGCCAACGATCTTGTCGAGCAGGGGCATCGCCTGCTCCAGGGTCTCGAAGGCGGACTCCTCACTGAGGTGGCGCAGGAAACACAGGATGAGCGTGGCACTGATGCCCAGCTCCCTGCGTGCATCTTCACAGGCCCGGTACAGGCCGTTGATGACCGTCTCCATGGCAACGCCGCGTGCGGTGTGGGTCTGCGGGTCGAAGAAGATTTCAGCGTGCAGCACGTTGTCGCGCGCTGCTCGCCCCAGGTAGGCGCGCGCCATGTCATAAAAGTCCTGCTCGTGCAGCAGCACGCTGGCACCCGCGTAGTAGATGTCCAGAAAACTTTGCAGGTTGGTGAACGCGTAGGCGCTGCGCAGTGCCTCCACACTGGCATAGGGCAAGGTCAATTCGTTGCGCTGCGCCAGTGCAAAGATCAGCTCAGGCTCCAGGGAGCCCTCGATATGGATATGCAGCTCGGCCTTGGGCATGGCGCGCAGCAGCGTGGGCAGGCGCTCGGCGGAAATAGGGGGCACTTTAAACATCAGCAGACTCCAAAGGTGATGCCGCTCTGGCGCAAGAAGCGGCGGTAGGCAGATGATGCCTTGTCGGCGGCGGTATGCAACTCCGCCCGCAGGTCGAGCGGCAGGCACTGTGGCGTCTGCGACTCCAGCACGGGCTGGTCTTGCGTGAAGATGGTGTGCTGAAAGGCCTGCAGCTTCTCATCGGGCGAATCGAAATCTGCCACGGCCAAGCGAAACCACACGCGGCTGCGCACCGGGGTGATCGGGCAGATGAACAGCGCAATGGACTCCCGCCAGCCATCCACGGCCGTGGTGCCCGCCTCGGGCACCTTGGTCAGCACGGCCGCAAAAGGCGCGGTGACCTCGTAGGTGTATTCGACCTGCGCGGCTGCCGTGGAATGCAGGTTGGACTGCGGTTGCCAGGCCTTGCAGCCCGTGGCCAGCAGGCCGGTGCGGGTGGCGTCAACGCGGTAGTCGTCAATGGCGGTGGCATCGCGGCTGCCCAGCCAGCCTTCGTGCACAAAGCCGAAGTGCGACATGTCCAGAAAGTTCTCGATGATGCGCGGCGCACTGGCCGCCACGTCGTAGGGCCCGCAGTTGAGCTTGCGCAGCCGCGTGTCGTCTTCGGCCGCGAAAGCGGGCAGCACGGCAACGCCATCTTGCATGCGCACCCAGACCAGGCCATGGGCCTCCCGCGCCGCGAAGGTCCGCGCGCAATGGCCGGGCGGCGGCACAAAGGTGGGCAACGCGGGCACCTGGGTGCAACGGCCGTCGTCCGCAAACTGCCAGCCGTGGTAGGGGCACTCCAACTGGCCCTGCGGCGTGACACGGCCCAGCGATAACCGCGCGCCCCGGTGCGGGCACTGGTCAGCAAAAGCCTGCACCACGCCCGCAGCGTTGCGCCACAGCACCACGGCTTGTTCCAGCACCTGCACGGCGACGGGCGCCTGCGCCACGTCGCCCGCCAAAGCCACCGGATGCCACAAACCTGATTCAACCATCTGCCAGCACCTCCAGGCGCATGTTCCGCCACCCAACCAGTGACCCGTCCTGAATAGCGTTGACACCCAGGACGGTTTAAAACTGCAGCCGGACTATCCGGCCAACGACGCCCGATGCACCGCATCGGGCGTTTGCATTTTCAGCGATAGGTGTGGCCGCTCGCAG
>NZ_JAMXAX010000170.1 GCF_023913775.1 Acidovorax facilis | reverse complement strand
AAAGCCGGGTCAAAAAACCATTCCTGAACCGGGTTCGGTGAGTCGCCTTGCGGGTTCGGCTCATCGATGGGTTGAACTGTACGCGGGTGAAGTCCAAAGAAAAACCACCGAGTCGCAAACTAACTGTTCCAGTATTGGAAACAATGCCGCAAGAGAATTTCAGGGTTTACCCAAATTTTTAGCCTGAAAAGAAGGCTTGAACCGCTTTTGCATGCAATGAATGAAGCGTTTATCCGGAATGGTGATCCATAGCTGCAGGACGGGCTGAATCGGGTGGTGAATGGCGTGCAGGGAAGTCTCCCGGCCTTGTGAAACACGGGGGGGCGGCGACTGGGCCTTGATCTGGCTCAAGACTGTGTGGGGCCCGGGTATTTTTCGTGGATGCCCCTCGGGGGAACGCCCTATAGTCCTGAATATGCTTTTGTTTTCTGCATGACGGACACCCTTGCGCCTGCGGGCATCGACACTTCGGACAGCCCCCACTACTTGCGCGCGTTGACCGACATGGCTGACCGGCGTACGGTGGTTGCTGACGCAGCCATTTACACCGACAAAGGTATCAAGCTGGTCGAAAAAGGCGCGCGCATTGACAGCCGCCTGTATGACCGCCTAGTGCAGCACAAGCTGCGCGAACCCATTGACCGTCATCTGTCCATCGAGAATCCCGTGGACGTACCCGCTTTGCTCGCGGCGGGGCAGGCCATGAGCGAACAGGAGGTGCTGCCCAACCTGCTGGCAGAAGCCCTCGGCTCGGCGGCCCGGCTGCTGGCGCCGCTGCGCTCGCTGCCCTTGCCTCCATCCATGGCCTGCAAGCTCACTGTGATGCGCGACCAGCGGCCCGAACTGTTTCAACACAGCCTGCAGATGATGGCGGTGGCCGTGTTTCTGGGCATCAAAAGCGGTCTTGCTGAGCGCGACTGCGCCCATCTTGCGGCAGCAGCCTTGCTGCACGATCTGGGTGTGCTGCACATGGATCCGGCCTGGGACGATCCCGACCACAAGGTCGTTGGTGTTCAGCGCAAGCATCTGGTGGCGCACCCCATCACCGCCATGCTCATGATCCGCGATACCCAGGTCTATCCCCGGGCTGTGGATGTGGCGGTGCTGGAACACCACGAGCGCATGGATGGCAGCGGCTACCCGCGTGGCCTTGCCGGTGCGGACATCTCTGTCCTGGGCCGCATCCTGTTGCTGGCCGAGGTGGTGGCGGCGTTCTATGAAAAATACGACGACATGCCCGCGCAGCGCCTGTCGCTGGTGCTGCGGCTGAACCATCGCAAATTTCCATCGGCCCTGGTGGCGCACATCCTGCCCCTGCTGCAGGAAGAAGTCGCCCGGGAATCTGCCCTCATGCCGCTGGGCAACGATGCCTCGCGCCAGATCGACCTGCTGGCCGAAGCTTTTGAATGCTGGGATCAGCTCAAGACCGCACTGCCTCCCGAAACCAGTGTCAAGGCACTGCCGGGAAGCGCCTTTGTGTTCCTCGATGCACGGCTGCTGGCTTTGCAAAAAGCCTTGCTGGAGGCCGGTTCACACCCTCGGCAGCAGGGTGAACTCATGGCCCAGTTGCAGGGCGATGCCATTGGGATGGCTGAAGTGGCGCTGGTGGGGCGCGAGGCGCTGTGGCAGCTGCAAAGTATTGTGAATGCCAGCTATCGCCGCTGGCCGCAGCTGGCAGACCGCGCCACCCCTGCGGATGCAGCGGTGGCGGATTGGTGTGATTGGGCAGTGCGGAAGCTTTGAAAAGGGTGGTCAGCCCACCCGGCTTCGCTGCCAGAACCGATGGTGCATCGCCCAGCCCGCCATGAGCACCGCGAGGACCAGCAGCCCCCATTCAGACAGCGTCGGAATGGATGCTGGCGGCGCGATGCCGATGTGGACCGTGAATGAATCCGCTGTCGGGCCCGTGCCCCAGGTCCAGAGATAGGTGCCCGGTGTGAGTCCCAGGCTGGCCAGCGAGGTCGCAGTCCAGGTGGCCGAGGACGTGAGCGCAGAGCCCGAGACGTAACCTGTCGGGGCGAAGACGAAACCGGGCCCTGTGCTGTCCAGGCCCACCATGTCGCCAGATCCTGCATTCGCCCCGACAGGGCCTCCGCCTCCGAACGCTGGTGGGCCGGATATCCCCAGGTAGGCGTCCACGGTGCCAGCCGTGCCGGTGAAGACCAACCCAGCCGAAGCAATGACCCCGGGGGACAGAGGCCCGCTGCCCGCAGGCGAGAGGGCCCCCAGATTCAGGCTGCCACTGCCACTGGCGACCACATTGCCACCGCTTTCAAAAAAGTAGAGCGTATAGGCCGCGAACGTGTTGCTGGACAGGAGCAGCAACAGGGCGACTGCTGCCGATTGGATTGTTTTCATTCAACGGACCCTCTCTTTTCTGTCCTGCCCATTGTAGGGAGCGTGGTGTGCGTTGGCCCAGTTTTATAGGGCCTGGGACGCGTTGCCTCCAAAAGCCCCTCACCCCAAAGTCTTCTCCGCCAGTTGCCCCGCTGCTCGAAATACTGGTTATATTTACAGTATTCATATTGTTCTTCTCGTCTTCGCCATGCCTGCGCTACGCCACTCCCTGGGGGTTGTCGCGTCCGATCTGCCATTGACCGTGCCCGGTGTCTGGCATGCGGACGCATTGGGTGCGGGCCAGTTGCAGGTGCAGTCCACCGGTTATGGTCCTCTGGATGCGCAGTTGCCCGGTGGGGGCTGGCCGGTGGGGGCGTTGAGCGAGGTGCTGCAGCCCCTGGCGGGCCTGCACGAATGGCAGCTGGTGCTGCCTGCCCTGGTACAGGCCACTGCCCCGCGCTCGGGGGCGGTGGTGGTGGTAGCGCCGCCTTGCGAGCCTTTTGGACCGGCGCTGCAGGCCCAGGGCTTGTCAGCCGAGCGGCTGTGTGTGGTGCGGGCCGATGCCGCCGCTGCGCTCTGGGCGGCAGAGCAGGCGTTGCGTTGCCGGGAGGTTCTGGCCGTGATGGCCTGGCTGCCACAGGTGCAGCCCGCAGCCCTGCGCAGGCTGCAACTGGCAGCAGCGCAGCAACGGCAACTGCTGTGGGTGTTTCGCCCGGCCAGTGCTGTGGCGCAGGCCTCACCAGCCTTGCTGCGGCTACAGGTGCAGGGGATGGCCATGCCGGGAGGTGTATGCACAGTCCCCGGGATGCAGGTGCACATTCTCAAGCGCCGGGGGCCGCCCCTGGCGCAAGGGCTGGATCTGCCGGGCTGTCATCCCCGGCTGGCCCAGGTGCTGGCGGCCCAGGCCGGGCGCCGACGTGCAGCGCAGGTGGATGCTGGCAGTACCTTGGTGGCAGGTCGCCTTGCTGCGGCAGCCAAGGCATCGGGGGCGTTGCCCATGCGCCCTTCATTGGAGCCGCTGGTGCCGTTGGGGGCGGGGCCAGAGGGGAGGGCGCATGCACTGGATCGCGCTGCCATTGCCCTGGTGCGATGAGGCATCCGCACCGCCTGCAGGGGTTGTGCACACCGCTGCGGCAGGCTGGTGGGCCCTGCGTTTTACCCCGCGTGTGGCACTGGTGGATGCAAAGGCCGTGCTGCTGGAGGTGTCCACCACCGAGCGGCTGTGGGGCGGGCGCGAAGTGCTGCTGGCCCAGGTGCTGCAGGCCTGGGTCTGGGCCGGGGCATCTGCCAGGGGCTCTGCCCCCCCCGCTGCCCAGGTCGCTGGCGAGTGTGGGCCAGCAGGGGAAGGGACGGCGGTGGGCGCACAACCGACGGGTGAACCCGTGATCTGGGGCAGTGGCCCCACCGCCCTGGTGGCGCAGGCCCGGCTGCGTATGGCGTTGGCGGGGCAGGCTCTCCCTGCACAGGGGCCGCTGAGCCTGCCTCTGCACACTCTCACAGCCTTGCGCCCGCATGTGGCCAGCCTGGAGCGCATGGGCTGCCGCACCTGGGGGGCACTGCGGGCGCTGCCCCGCGCCGGGGTGTCGCGGCGTTTTGGTGCGGCGGTGCTGCGGGTGCTGGACCAGGCCCTGGGGGATGCCCCCGAGGCCCACGCCTGGCTGGAGCTGCCCGAGCAGTTTGTGCTGACGGGCGAGTTGCCTGCGCTGGCAGAGTCGGCCGATGCGCTGCTCTGGAGCTCCAGCCGCTGCCTCACGGCCTTGCAAGGCTGGCTGCAAGCGCGGCAGCAGGGCGTGCTGGGCCTGGAGCTGGCCTGGCGCCATGACCTGCGGCGCATCGATGGTGTGGCCATCGCCCCCACGCAGGCGCTGCAGGTGCGCACGGCCCAGGCCACGCAGGACATGGGGCATCTGCGGCGCCTGTTGTCTGAAAATCTGGCGCGCACCACGCTGGCCGCGCCGGTCAATCAGATCACGCTGCGTTTGCTGGAGGCGGCCCCGCTGCCACACCGCAGTGCGAGCCTGCTGCCGCCCGACCATCTGGGCGGCGGAGACCCTGCTGGCGCCCAGGGCGAGGCCTTGCACCAGCTGCTGGAGCGCCTGTCAGCCCGCCTGGGAGAAGACCAGGTGCAAGCCCCGGTGCTGCAGGCCGACCACCGCCCCGAATGCATGCAGCAATGGCGCCCTGCGGCCGAGGTGCTGCGCGTGACGGCGGCGGCCACAAAGCACGCTGCAGCCCGGAATGCCTGCGCCAGTGTTGCCGATGCGGCGCTGGATGCAGCCCCCGATGCCCTGCTGCTGCCCACCTGGCTGCTGAACCCGCCCCGGCGGCTGGCGGTGCAGGGCAACCGCCCCTGCCACCACGGCCTGCTGCGTTTGCTGGCCGGGCCCCACCGCTTTGAAGCGGGCTGGTGGTCTGCGGCCGGGGAGGGCGCAGGCCCGGCCCCCGGTGAAGGTGCCCTGGCCTTGCGCGACTACTTTGTGGCGCACAACGATGTGGCGGGGCTGGTGTGGGTGTTCCGCGAGCGGCTGGCACCAGTGCCTTCAGTGTCTGATGGCCCCCCAGCCGCCGTGCGGCCCCATCGCTGGTTCCTGCATGGGGTGTTTGGGTGATGTCTGCGGAGGCTCCATGGGGCTGACACCTTCCTCTGCATCGCCTGCACCAGCCACCGTGCTGCCGGGCTATGCCGAGCTGCACTGCCTGTCCAACTTCAGCTTCCAGCGGGGTGCATCGCATCCACAGGAACTCGTGAAGCGCGCGCTGGCGCTGGGCTACCAGGCCCTCGCGCTGACGGACGAATGCTCGGTGGCGGGTGTGGTGCGCGCCTGGGAGGCCGCCAAGGAATGTGGTTTGCACCTCATCGTGGGCAGCGAGTTTTTGTGGGGTGACGACCTGCGGCTGGTGGCCCTGGCGCGCGATGCCGAGGGCTGGGGCAACCTGTGTGAGTTCATCACCGCGGCCCGTGCGGTCGCATCCAAGGGGCAGTACCACGTGGGCCCGCGCAGCCCCTGGGGATTGCTGCAAGGGTGCGAGTTGCTGCTGGCGCCTATCCGGCAACGCTTTGATGCTTCTGATTTGATAGCTGTTGGCGCTTGTCTATCCAGCGCTAGAGGCCAATTTGACTCATATTTTGATGGCCATATCTGGCTGGCGGTCGAACTGCACCTGGCCCCGGACGACAGCCTGTGGCTGGCCACGCTGCAGCGTGTGGGTGCGGCGCTGGGCTTGCCGCTGGTGGCGGCGGGCGATGTGCACATGCACGCCCGTTCGCGCAAGCCGCTGCAGGATGTGATCACCGCCGTACGCCTGGGCCGCAGCGTGGGCGAATGCGGGTTTGCGCTGCAGCCCAATGCTGAGCGCCATCTGCGCCGACGCGTGCGGCTGGCGGGCATCTATCCGCCTGAGCTGCTGGACGCCACGCTCACCGTGGCGGGGCGCTGCCAATTCAATCTGCAAGAGATCAAGTACCAATACCCGCTGGAAACCGTGCCGCCTGGCATGACGCCTGCGCAGGCACTGGCCTGGCTGGTGCACGAAGGGGTCAGGGGGCGCTACCCACAGGGCGCGCCCGACGGGATTGCTGCGCAGATCCGCAAGGAGCTGGATTTGATTGCGGACTGCAAGTACGAGATGTACTTTCTCACGGTGCACGATATCGTGCGCTACGCGCGCAGCGTGGGCATTCTGTGCCAGGGCCGGGGTTCGGCGGCCAACTCGGTGGTCTGCTACGTGCTGGGCATCACGGCGGTCGCCCCCGAGGATTCGCACCTGCTGTTCGAGCGCTTCATCAGCAAAGAACGCAGCGAGCCGCCCGACATCGACGTGGATTTTGAGCACGACCGGCGCGAGGAGGTCATCCAGTACATCTACGCAAAATACGGCCGCGAACGCGCCGCCATTACCGCCGTGGTCACCACCTACCGCACGCGCAGCGCCCTGCGCGATGTGGGCAAGGCGCTGGGCGTGGCACCGGTGCTGGTCGATGCCTTTGCCAAGGACCACCACTGGTTTGATGAGCAGTTCGCCACCGACCGGCTGCAGGAACTGGCCCAAGGCCTGGGCGTGCCGTTGCACCGGCACACGGCTCAGCTGTGGCTGGAGCTAGCGGCGGACCTCAAAGGCTTTCCGCGCCACCTGAGCCAGCATGTGGGCGGCTTTGTGCTCACGCAGGGCAAGCTCACGCGCCTGGTGCCGGTGGAGCCCGCGAGCATGGAGCACCGATCCGTCATCCAGTGGGACAAGGACGACCTGGACACCATGGGCCTGCTCAAGGTGGATGTGCTGGCTCTGGGCATGCTCAGCGCGCTGCGCCGCTGCCTCAACCTGCGCGAAGCTCTGCGCGGCGAGCGCTGGGACCTCCAGGGCATTCCGCGCGAAGACCCCGCCACCTACGACATGATCTGCGCCGCCGACACCGTGGGCGTGTTCCAGATCGAAAGCCGCGCGCAGATGAGCATGCTGCCGCGCCTGCGGCCGCGCGAGTTCTACGACCTGGTGGTGGAGGTGGCGATTGTGCGGCCCGGGCCTATTCAGGGTGGCATGGTGCATCCCTACCTGCAGGCGCGCGAACGCAGGCGCAGGGGTGAGCCACTGCAATTGGAGAAGCCCGAGCTGGAAGAGGCCCTGGCGCGCACGCTGGGGGTGCCGATTTTTCAGGAGCAGGTGATGCAGATCGCCATGGTGGCAGCTGGGTTCTCTGTCGGCATGGCGGACGATCTGCGCCGGTCGATGGCGGCCTGGAAGCGCAAGGGCGGTGTGCACCGGTTCGAGCGCCCACTGGTTGGAGGCATGGAAGCGCGTGGTTACCGTACCGAGTTTGCCCAGGCCATCTTCCAGCAGATGCTGGGCTTTGGCGAATATGGCTTTCCTGAAAGCCACGCCCACAGCTTTGCCTTGCTGGCCTATGCCAGCAGCTGGCTCAAATGCCATGAGCCCGCGTGTTTTCTGGCCGCGCTGCTCAATTCGTTGCCCATGGGTTTTTACACCGCCTCGCAACTGGTGCAGGATGCGCGCCGCCACGGCGTGCGTGTGCTGCCCATCGACGTGACCTGCAGCGACATCGACTGCACGCTGGAGGGCACACCAGAGCCGCTGAGACCTGCGCGGGGGCTGGGCGTGCCGCCACTGCCGCAGCCCGCTGTGCGCCTGGGCTTGCGGCTGGTGGGCAGCCTGCACAAAGATGCTGCCGAACGACTGGTAGAGGCCCGCGCTACAGGCCCTGCCTTTGTCAACACCGAAGACCTGGCCCTGCGCGCACAGCTGAGCCAGCAAGACCTACAGGCGCTCGCTGCAGCCGATGCGCTGGCGGGCCTGTCAGGCCACCGGCGCCAGCAGATGTGGGAGGCGGCCGCGCAGCACACGGCACCGCCCCTGCTGCGCGATGTACCCGTGCACGAAGCGCCCCTGCAACTGCTCGCCGCGCCCGAGGGCGAAGAGATTCTTTTCGACTACGCCGCCACCGGCCTCACACTGCGCCGCCACCCGCTGGCCCTGCTGCGCCCGCGCCTTGCGCGCTGGCGCCTGCAGACCGCCCTGCAGCTGAACACCGTGCCCCATGGCCGCAAGGTGCGCGCCTGCGGCATCGTCACTGTGCGCCAGCGCCCCGGCACGGCCAAAGGCACGATGTTCGTCACGCTGGAGGACGAGACGGGTCCCGTCAACGTGATCGTGTGGCCTGCGCTGGTGGAGACATGGCGCAATGCGCTGCTCAGATCGCAATTGCTGGCGGTGGAGGGCGTGTGGCAGTGCAGCGTGCCCGAGGGGGAGGGGGCCGATGCGCCATCGCCATCAGCGTCGGTAGTGCGCCACCTGGTGGCCCAGCGCTTCAAGGACTTGACACCGCTGCTCGGTCGCATGGCCCAGGCGCTGCAGGGTAGCCGGGACTTTCACTGACCCTCAGAGCTGCTTCGGATCATCCTTCTGACTCCCTTGCGGTCACCGCTCCAGCAGATAAGCGTGGGGGTCGATGAAGAACGCTTTTTTGACGCCCTGCGTAGCGCCATCCACCTTCCACAGCACGGGCAGCATTCGCACGATGGAATAGTGCAGGTGTGGCGGCTTGCCCTGCGCGTTGCCGCTGGCGCCCAGCGTGCCAATCGCCTCCCCAGACGCCACGAAGGACAAGGCGTCTGTGCCGATCGAGTCCAGGTGCGCAAAGTAATGCAACCGCCAGCGCGGCCCGAGCATCAGCACCACCTTGCCGCCTTTGGCGATTTCTCCTGTGAACAGCACGACGCCATCCGTAGTGCTCAGCACTGGCGTGCCGGTCTTGCCAAAGATGTCGATGCCCTTGTGCACACCCGAGCTGCCCCAGGGTTCGAACCAGAAGGACTTGGAATTCCAGTCTTTTGCGGAGGCCCCGGCCACAGGGATCTGGATGCGCTCCGGCAGTAATAGGCCCGCCACCAGCACGGCCAGCAGGGTGAGGCCCAGAATCTTTGCAATTTTCATGGCGCGATTATTCCGCGCTCGCAATCGTTGCAGTCGCTGTGTATCAACGCGAAGGGTCTGCCTTGCTGGCGGCCTGCCGTGCCGGCTGCGAGGCCGTGCCGGCTGCCCCCTGGACTCCGGGCTTAACAGGCTGCTGGGCCAGGTTCAGCAGCGGTTTGCAATGGGTGTCGTCGTCTGCCGCCGGCACGGTGATGGGTACCAGGGCCAGCGCGGCAGGGGCCACCACAGCAGCCACCACCGCAGCGCCTGCGCGCAGCAGCAGCGGCCCCGCCTCGACGCCCACATCCGGGTTGCCAAACGTGCCCCTCACATACAGGGGGGAACGCAGCGAAAAGAACTTCCATTGCAAGGATTCGGGCTTGATGCGCAGGTCCAGTGCCTCGGTGCCCAGGTCGATGGTGCCCGTGGCCTCCACCACGGCATCGTCGGTGCTCATTTTCACGACGCGGGCGGTTGCCAAGCCATCCACCACCATGAAGTCGGCCACCGCGCAGCGCAGGTGCACTTCCTTGTTTTCGCCAAAGAGCTTGCCCACGATGATGCTGCCCACGTTGAGCGCGGCCAGGTCCAGCATCTGCTTGCTCAGCGTGCCCTCGCGCACATACAGGCGCATCTCGCCCGTGCCGTGGCCCAGCAGTACGGCCATGCTGTTGCCGGTACTCTCCAGGGCAATGGCTCCGTCCATGCGGCCAAAACTTTTCTTCATGAGCTGCACTTTGGGGAACAGGGCCGACAACTGCAGTCCCTGCACGGTGCCGCGTATCTGGGCCTTGAGGGGGGCGCTGCGGCCATCGATGGTGACCTGCGATTCGATCTTGCCCTCTGCCACGCCAAACGTGAGGGGCGCCAGCCTGAGCTGCGCGTTTTCCATTACGGCGCGTGTGCTCAGGTCCTGGAGCGGCAGGCTCTCGGGGCGGATGATGTGGCGTCCCTTGAACACGATGTCCATGTCCATGGCATTCCACCGCTCGGCCGCAAATTGCGAATCCGGCAGCACCTTGCCACCCTGGCTGCGGGTGCGTTGCGTGTTGCCGGACAGGCGGGTGCCCAGCGTCGGCCCCAGGTCTGCCAGGCGCAGCTGGTTCGATGTCATGGTGCCGGTGAGCCGGGGGCGCGGTTTGCCCGAGGTGTATTTCAGCGACCCCTGCAGATCACTCTGACCCACCTTGCCGCGAAAATCGTTGTACTCCCACACCGCGCGTTCAGGCTCCAGACTCCCGGTAAGCCGTCCGCGCGTTTCGAACGCCGGGGTGTTGGGCAGCACCAGCCCGGTCAGGTCGTACAGATCGGCCATGCTGCCGCCCTGGAGGAACACCTGAAAATCCAGCCCCGAGAGCGCCCCGGGGTTGGCCAGCACCCCTTCGGCCGACAGTGCCACGCTGCCCGCGCTGGCATCAATCTGCAGCGGATAGTTCACCACCTTGTTGCGCAGGCTGATGACCTGGCCCGCGCGCCCCTGTCCCTTGACCTGGGCCTTGGCATAGCGGCCCTGCAGTTCAAAGCGCAGGCCATAGGGCATCGCCCCCTGGGAGGATGTGCGGGGGGCCGCGATCGCTGCAGTCGGGGTTGTGCCACTGGCGGCGCTGGCGGAAGCCTTGGCGGCCGGGCTGCCGGGTGGGCTGGTGGGGGCAATGGGCTCCGTTGTGTCAATGCGCGCCTGCAGGTCCAGGTCTTTCATGCCATCGGCATAGGCCAACACGCCCTGCTTGAGCACGAGCCGGTCTACATCGAAGCTCCACCCGCTCCTGGGGCCGTCCTTGCGCTCAAAGGTCCAGTTGTTGGTGCCATCGGCGGTGCGGGCCAGCGCCACCTGGGGGCTGGTGAGTGCCACGGTGTCGATCGACAGGTGCCGCGCCAGCAGCGGCAGCAGGCGCACCGTGGCGGTGGCGCTGCCAATGCGGGCCATGGTGGGCGCCTCCGGCAGATCGGCGTTGTCCTTGGGAGGCGTTTTGACATCGGCACGCTGGAAGGGGGGGGTGAACCCTGCCGGGTGGTCCATCACCAGACGCTCGGCCTGGACGGTGACGCCAGGTATCCATCGTCGCCATCCTTCCTCCAGGGGTTGGGGCCAGTGCCAGGCTGCCGACAATTCGCCCTCAATCGCAAAGTGCCTGCCCGTTGCTTCGCTGACTTTTTCGTTGACCCAGGGTTTTGCACGGTTCCAGTCGATCACGGCCAGCAAGGCGCCGAGCAGCACCAGCAGCGCGGCCACTACACCCAGGGCCACCAGCAACCACCGTGCTACACGTCGACCAACCCCCGAGGCGGGTGCGGGGTGGCCGGTGGACGCGGCAGGGCGGGGAAGATCGGCAGAAGGCGTGGTAGGTGACGGCATGAAGGGTGTATGGGTTATGGCTGCATGCCACAGAACAGCCATGCTGCACGGGACATGGGTAGGTGCTGCGTTTGCTCATGCGGCACCGGGCCTCCTGGGTTCATGCTAGCCCGCATTGGCGCGCCCAGTGGCAGTGCAGGCGCAACTGCCGCCCTTGTCCTACAGGCGGAAAACGGTGCTGCCACGCCCTAAAATCCGCGCACCATGCACAACCC
>NZ_JAMXAX010000016.1 GCF_023913775.1 Acidovorax facilis | reverse complement strand
AATCCCCGCCCCATACGCCCGCAACTCCCCCGCCTCGCGGATCAGCCCGAACTCGATCGTGTACCAGTACAGGCGGCTCAGCATTTCGCAAGACCCCAGCCCCTGCGCCTTCAGACCCCCCTGGCCGTAGCGCTGCACATAGTCGGCAAACACCGGGTTGAACAGCAGCGGCACATGCCCGAACAGGTCGTGAAAGATGTCGGGCTCGACGATGTACTCGAACTCCTCGGGCTTGCGGATCCAGTCCGTCACCGGGAACTTGCGGTTGGCCAGCAAGGTGAAAAACGGCACCTCGGGGATCAGCCCGGGCACGCCCACCAGCTCCCAGCCTGTGGCCTTGTAGAGGCGCTCGTTGACCTCTTCGAAGCGCGGAATGCGGTCGCTGGCGCCCAGTGAGGGCAGGGCGTCGATGAACGCCTGGCTCGCCAGGCCGGGCAGCAGGGCGCGCTGGCGCTCGTACAGGCGGCGGTAGGTGTCGTGGTCGGCGGCGGTGTAGGCCGCGTAGTCCTGCGGGCAGGTGTAGTCCGCGTTGGCACGCGAGTAGTCGCCACGCGGTGGGCGGGTGGATTGGCCATAGACGACAGGGGCTTGTCCCATTTTTTTCTCCTTTGCCGCCATGGTCGGCGCACCGCGACGGGGGTGCGCACCAGCCCACGCGGCTGCTAATCGATCTTGATCTTTGCGGCCCGGATCAGGAACTCGTACTTGCTGTTTTCCGAGCGCACAAACTGCGCAAACCCGTCGAGCGTCAGCTCTTCGGGCGTGATACCCATCTTCTTGAACTTCTCCTTGCCAGCGGGCGAATGCATCGCTGCCGAGAACGCATTGGCGTAGCGGCGCGCGTCGGCATCGGGCAGCGAGGCGGGCGCGAACAGGCCGAACCAGGTCGACACGTTGAAGCCCTGCACGCTGTCGTTGATGCTGGGCACGTTCGGCAGCGCCTCATTGCGGCTCAACGTGGTTACACCCAGCGACAGCAGCTTGCCCGACTGGATCTGCGGCAGCGCCGAGGCCAGGTTGTCAAACACCATCAGCACCTGACCCGATTCCAGCGCGGCGAGCGCGGGCTTGGAGCCCTGGAAGGGCGTGTGGCCCATCTTGGTGTTGGTGAGCGACTTGAACATCTCGGCCGAGATGTGGCCGATGCTGCCGTTGCCACCCGAGCCGTACTTGGCCTGGTCCGGGTTCTTCTTGAGGTACTGCACCAGGTCCGGCGTGGTCTTGATGCCCAGCTTGGCGGCCTGCGCCGCACTCACCACCAGCACATTGGGCGTGCGCGCCACGAGGGCGATGGGTTTGAAGTCCTTGAGCGCGTTGTAAGGGAAGTTCTTGTACAGCCAGGGATTGACGGCGTGGGTGGCCACGGCGCCCATCAGCACCTGGTTGCTGGTCTTGGGTGATTTGGCGACCTGGTCCGCACCGGTACTACCACCCGCCCCCGGTTTGTTCTCCACGGTAATGGAGCCAAGCTGGGCTGCAGCACCCTCGGCCACGATGCGGGCCGAGGTGTCCAGCGGACCACCAGCGGGGTAGGGAACCACGATGGTGAGCGGGGCAGAGGGGCTTTGGGCCATGGCAAAGGTGGCCACACAGGTCAGGCCAACACTGAACAGGGTGCTACGGAGCGACATCGGGATCCTTATGAGTTCCGGGGAGCGCGCAGTATAGGCACCTGTTCAGGGTTAACCCTTGATGTCTGATGTCTGATGTCTTAGGTGTTCAGCACGCCACGGCGGATCTGGTCGCGCTCCAGCGATTCGAACAGCGCCTTGAAGTTGCCTTCGCCAAAACCGTCGCGGTACTCGCCTTCGCGCTGGATGAATTCGAAGAACACCGGGCCCAGCATGGGGGTGGAGAAAATCTGCAGCAGCAGGCGGGGCGTGCCGTCGGCGGTGGTGCCGTCCAGCAAGATGCCGCGCGACTGCAGTTCGGGCACAGGCTGGCCGTGGCCGGGCAGGCGGGTGTCCAGCATTTCGTAATAGACCTCGTTGGGCGCGGTGGCCAGCTGCACGCCGGCCATGCCCAGCTTGTCCACCACGTCCAGCAGGTTGTCGCAGATCAGAGCGATGTGCTGGATGCCTTCGCCATTGAACTGCATCAGGAATTCTTCGATCTGGCCACCACCCTGCTTCGATTCTTCATTCAGCGGGATGCGGATCTTGCCGTCGGGCGCCGTCATGGCCTTGCTGGTCAGGCCCGTGTATTCGCCCTGGATGTCGAAGTAGCGGATCTCGCGGAAGCCGAACAGCTTCTCGTAGAAATTGGCCCAGAAGCCCATGCGGCCGCGGTACACGTTGTGCGTAAGGTGGTCGATGAGGTTCAGGCCATGGCCCACGGGGCGGCGGTCCACGCCTTCGATGAATTCAAAGTCGATGTCGTAGATGGACTTGCCGTCTTCAAACCGGTCGATCAAATACAGCGGTGCGCCGCCAATGCCCTTGATGGCGGGCAGGCGCAGTTCCATGGGGCCGGTGGGGATTTCGATGGGCTGGGCGCCCAGCTCCAGTGCGCGGTTGTAAGCCTTGTGCGCATCCTTCACACGGAAGGCCAGGCCACAGGCGGAGGGGCCATGCTCGGCACCAAAGTAGGCGGCCTGGCTGTGGGGCTCGCGGTTCAGGATGAAGTTGATGCCGTTCTGGCGGTACAGCACTACATCCTTGGAGCGGTGCTTGGCGACCAGGGTGAAACCCAGCTTTTCGAACACGGCCTCCAGCACGCCGGGCTGGGGCGAGGTGAATTCGACGAACTCGAACCCCATCAGGCCCATGGGGTTGTCCCAGGCTTCCAGTTGGGCGGCGGTTTCTTGCGGCAAGGCGGCGTTCATGGGGTGTCTCCGGCATTCGTTGAGGAACGTCATGGACTGTAGGCGCGCCCTGCCTCATGTTTCTGGCGAAATCAAGAGGCTTGGGCCTCCGATTTGCAGGAATATTGTGAATGATCAAATTTCAGCGCAAGACGAGGGCGCTACCCCGGTATGTGGCGGCTGTCTCTTGCGTGGGGCCAGGGGAGCTCAGGAGCCTGACGCAGCAGGTGGCAGGCGCCGCAGCGCCAGGGCGGCGTCGATGCGTTGTTGCTCCTCGGCGGAGAAAAGCTGCTGGCGCAGTTGCTGCAATGCGGGGCCTTCGCCTTGTTGGCCGCGCGCCTGGTTGTACTGGTCAAGCCGCTGCTGCCAGTGTTGTTCTTCCCGGTCGAGCTGGGCCATGGCGTGGGCGGCGGCCTGGCCGTATTGCGCACTGCGGGCCGCGTGGCGGGTGCGCTCGTCGGTGTTTTGCGCGTTGAACGCGGCGGTCTGGGCGGCGGCACTCAGGTGTTCGGTGGTGGCGGCGCGCTCGGCGCGGCGCGCTGCGGGCAATTCATTCTCTGCATGGCGCAAGGCCTGGGCGCGCTGTTCAGCGCTGAGCTGGGGGTTGCGCTCGATTTCCAGGCGTGCCAGGGTGTAGCGGTCCAGTTCCGCCTCGCGGGCGAACAGGGCGTCGTGCTCGGGGCCGTCAAAAAACTGCTGGCGCACCTTGTGGCGCGCTTCCAGCGCCTCGCGCAGGGCACCGGGGTCGTTCGGGTCCTGGGGAGGGCGCAGTTGGCCCAGGGCCACGCGGTAGTCCACATAGCGCTCGGCCAGCGCCAACGCCCGCGTGGCCAGGGCTGCCGGGAAGTGTTTGCCCACCAGCGCCGCCAGGCGTTGTTTGAGTGCGGCGGGGTCTGTCGCGCCGTCCTCCAGGGCTTCTGTGAGCAGTGCCTCCAGCGTGTCGCGCAGGCCGTGCGTCAGCAGGGGGTCTTCACCGCGGTCGGGGTCGGTGGCGCGGCGGGTGGCAAAGAAGCTGCTCTCCATGGGCCGCGCCGACAGGTTCTGGCCTGCACCGCCGGTTGGCGCTGCCGCCGCGCCGGGCACCGAACGCGGGTCCACCGCGCCCGGCAGGCCTTGCTGTGAACCCTGCCACCAGACCACGGCGGCCGTGGCGGCGACCAGGGCCACCCCTGCGGCGAAGGCGCGGGCGCGGTTCACGGCTTACAGGCCCTGTGCCTTGAGGCGGTTGGCGTGCTGGCGGTACAGCGTCACCGGGTCGGTGGAGAACCAGTCGCGCAGGCCCAGCAGTTGGTTCACTTCGTCGAGGTGGTTCTGCCGGTAGTCGCCCAGGTGTTTGCCCAGGCGCGAGGAGCAGGCCGACACCAGGCCGTCGTTGGCTTCGCCGAAGACCAGGCCCAACACGCCCAGCAGGGCGTCGCTCGCATCCAGCACGTTGGTCAGGGTCTTGGTGCCCGTCCAGGAGTAGTAGCGCACGCCGTTGACGAGTTCTGCGCCGCTGCCGCAGCCAGAGGTGGGGACGCCTTGCGGAAAGCGTCGGTTGAAGGCGGCGGAACCGGCGGTGGTGAGCGAGTCCAGCGCGGCGGTGGGCATCTGTGGCAGGCCCGAGCCGCCCGAAGTCAGGTTGATCAGCGCGACCAGCGCCGACGCCGCCCCGTTGGCGATGGTTTCGGAGACCGAACCCGCGGGTGCCACGCCACGCATGATGTCCGCCACCCGCGATCCCCGGTTGACCCCACCGACCGAGGTCACCGAGGCAACCTTGCCCGGCGCCACCCCGGCCACGTAGCGCGCCGTAGGCCCGCCGTGTGAATGCCCCACCAGGTTCACCTTGGCCGCGCCGGTGATGGCCAGGATGGTGTTCACCTGTGCGAGCAGCTGCTCACCCCGGACCTCGGTGCTGTTGGCGGCCGACACCTGGGCCACGTAGACCTTGGCGCCGCCCTGGCGCAGGGCGTCAGGGATGCCGTAGAAGTAGTCGACACCCAGGGCCGAATCAAACCCGAAAAGCCCGTGCACAAGCACGATGGGGTAGCGGGTCTGGGTGGTGCCCGTCTGGGCTTGCGCGCTGGCACCGACGAGCAGCAATGCGGCGGTCGCGGCCAGAACAAATCGCCGCAAAAAGCGGCTGAGGAATCCGGTCATGCAGTTGTCTCCATAGGTATGTTTTTTGTATTTGCAAAAAAAGAACGATCGTTCGTTTTTGCGAGGTTTATTCTTCTTTTCTTCGTGTGGAGTCACTATCGGGACATACCCGAGCCTGCAATTCAGAAGGCGCGAAAAGTCAAAACTTCATAAAATCTTGCGCCATGCAAGCTTTAAACGCACTCGACAAGCTGGACAGGGCCATCCTGCGCCGTCTGCAAGAAAATGGCCGGGAGACGTACGACGTCATCGGTGAGCAGGTGGGCCTGTCGCCCAGTGCGGTGTTGCGCCGCGTCAAGCGCCTGGAGGAAAGCCGTGTCATCGATCGGTACGTTGCATTGGTGCCCCCCGAGGCCGTGGGCCTGGGGCTGACGGCCTACCTCAACGTCCGGCTCGAAAAACACACCGAAAGCCACAAGCGCAACCCCATGGACCTGTTCCGCGCCAGCGTGCAGACCTGGCCCGAAGTGGTGGAGTGCGCGTCGCTCACGGGCGAGATGGACTACCTGCTGCGCGTGGTGGTGGCTGACATGGCGCACTACAGCCGGTTCATCATGGACACGCTGCTCAAACACCCCAGCGTGCAGGACTGCAAGACCAGTTTTGTGCTGGACCGCGTGAAGGCGACCACAGCCGTGCCTGTGTAGATAGGCTTTAGAGCACGTTCTTAGGGTGCCGCGAGCGTGAAACCCCATGTTGCCCCGTGCCCGCTGTCGCTATACCCTTGCGGGAAGCCGTTGGCGGAGGCGCCCAGCTTGCCAAGTGGGGCGGGGAGTGCTGTGTGGAACAGGTTTGAGCTACCTCACTAATTTGTTGCAATGCAGCATTTTTGCTGGAAATAATGAGGGAAAACCCTTATATTTGCAGCCATGATCGCAACCAAAGACTGGCTCAAGGCATCCTGGTATGCAGGCAGGGATATGCTGCGCCCGGTGATGGGCGAATCGCCTGCCCATGAAACTCGCGTCAAGCAGGAGGTCCCCGTGATGGTTCCCATTCGTGCCCTGGGTCCCTCCTACCGGGAGCGGATCACCCAACATTTGCTCCAGCTGGAGCCCGCAGACCGCTACCTGCGTTTTGGCTACGCCGCCAACGACGAGCAGATCCGGCGCTATGCCGAGCAGCTCGACTTCAACCGCGACGAGATCTTCGGCATCTACAACCGCCGCCTCGAACTGATCGCCATGGCGCATCTGGCCTTCTCGGAGCACCCAGAGTACAAACATTGCGCCGAATTTGGCGTGTCGGTGCTCAAGCAGGCGCGTGGCCGGGGCTTCGGCGCACGCCTGTTCGAGCGGGCCGTGATGCATGCGCGCAATGAAGGTGTGAACATGGTTTTTATCCATGCGCTCTCCGAAAACACCGCCATGCTGAAAATTGCCCGCAAGGCCGGTGCCACCGTGCGCCGCGATGGTTCGGAGTCCGAGGCTTACCTCCAGATCGAACCGGCCAGCCTGGACACGCGCATGACCGAGATGGTCGAGCAGCAGTTCGCCGAGGTGGATTACCAGATCAAGAAGCAGGCCAAGCAGTTCTGGGACTTTTTGGCCAGCGTGCAGGAAGTGCGCAGTGGCGTGCAGCACGCCCGCCACCAATCTGCTGAATAGTCCGTCCATCCATCCCAAGGTCGCGCTGTGCGGCCTGCGGGGTTTGCGTAGCGGGCCGTCACAACTATCCGCTATCCTAGGGGCCTGATTCACTACCGCACGTCGTGCACTCCAGTGTCTGACCCGCATCCCGCGCACCCCGGGCGACCACCCGAGAGGGAAGACAAGCGCACCTTCCTGCAGAAAGTTGCCGAGTTCATCCATCCGGGGCCAGACTCCACGGAAGAACTCATTGAGACCCTGGCCGAGGCCGAAGACAACCAGGTCATTGGGGCCGATTCGCGCGTGATGCTGGAGCGCGTCATCCGCATGGCCGATATGACGGCGGGCGACGTGATGGTGGCCGCCCCGCGCATGGACCTCGTCAACATCGACGCACCGTTTGACGAGATGCTGCACCTTGTCATCAACACCGCGCACTCGCGGTTTCCGGTGTACCAGGGCGAGCGCGAGAACATCATCGGCATCCTCATGGCCAAGGACCTGCTCAAGTTGCAGCGGGCGCCGGAGCTGAATATCCGAGCGCTGCTGCGCCCGGCCGCCTTTGTGCCTGAAAGCAAGGGCCTGAATGACCTGCTGCGCGAGTTTCGCGGCAACCGCAACCACCTGGCCATCGTGATCGACGAGTTTGGCCGCATGGCCGGGCTCATCACCATTGAAGACGTGCTCGAACAGATCGTGGGCGAGATCGAGGACGAGTTCGACATCCCCGAAGACGACGGCGACATCTTTGGCCTGGCCGACCGCACCTACCGGGTGAGTGGCGACACCTCGGTGGAGCGGGTGTGCGAGGCGTTTGATGTGCTGGTTCAGGGCAGCGACCCCCATGAAACCTTCGAAACCATCGGCGGCCTGATTGCCCATGAAATGGGCCATGTGCCCAAGCGCGGCGAGCACCTGCAGCTGAGCGGCCTGCACTTCGTCGTGCTGCACACCAAGGGCGGCGCCGTGCGCTGGTTCAAGGTGTCGCGGGTCGAAGAAGCTAGCGCCAGCGACTGATGGCCCGCGCTACCTCCACGCCGGGGCTGCCGCTGGCCCTGCAGGCGCTGCTGGCCGTGGCTGCTGGCGTTGCGCAGGCGGCCTCGCTGGCCTGGCCCTGGAGCGGTGAGCCCCTGTGGTGGCTGCAGATCGCCTCCATGGCGGTGCTGGCCTGGCTGGTGCGACCACATGCCACGGTGTCTGTCTCCTGGCAGCGCGGCGCGGTCATCGGTGGCCTGTTTGCCACGGCCTGGCTGGTCGGGACCTTCTGGTGGCTTTTCATCTCCATGCACACCTACGGCGGGCTGGCAGCGCCGCTGGCCGTGGCGGCGGTGCTGGGGCTGGCGGCGTTCCTCGCCAGCTACTACGCGGCGATGTTGGGGATTTTTTGCCGCCTGGCGCTTACCAGTAAAGCGCTAACAGCTATCACTTTTGGAGCATTCTGGCTGGTGGCCGAACTGGCGCGTGGCACCTTGTGGACGGGGTTCCCCTGGGGCGCTGGCGGTTATGCCCATGTGGATGGGCCGCTGGCGGCGCTGGCGCGCTACGGGGGCGTCTATGGGCTGGGGGCGGTTGCTGCGATGCTGGCGATGGGGGCGGTGCAAGTGCGGCGCGCCGACTTCAGTGGCTGGCGCCTGTGGGCGCTGCTGCTGGCGTTGGGGGCAGCGCTGGCCCTGGCCACGGTAGACCGCTTTTGTGCCATCCATCTCTGCTCCACACCCCAGCAGCGCCCGGCGCCTTCCCTGAGCCTGGAGCTTCTGCAGGGCAATATCCCGCAGGACGAGAAATTTCAGTCGGGCAGCGGCGTGCCGCTGGCACTGAAGTGGTATGCCGAAGCGCTGCGCGACGCCAAGGCCGATCTCGTGGTGGCGCCGGAAACCGCCATCCCGCTGCTGCCCCAGCAGCTCATACCGGGCTATCTGGAAGGCATCCAGCAGCGCTACGCGCAGGGTCCGCAGGCCGCGCTGCTGGGCATTCCGCTGGGCGATGAGGCGCAGGGCTACACCAATTCGGTGCTTGGCATGAGCCCCGCCACCGGGGCCACGCCCTACCGCTACGACAAACACCACCTGGTGCCGTTTGGCGAATTCATCCCGCCCTTTTTCAAATGGTTCACGGCCATGATGAACATTCCGTTGGGGGACTTCAACCGGGGTGTGGTGGGGCAGCCCTCCTTTGCCTGGGCGGGCCAGCGCATTGCGCCCAACATCTGTTACGAAGACCTTTTTGGCGAAGAGCTGGGAGCCCGTTTCATCGATCCGGCACAGGCGCCCACGGTGTTCGTCAACTTCAGCAACATTGGCTGGTTTGGCGACACCGTGGCCATTGACCAGCACCTGCAGATCAGCCGCATGCGTGCCCTGGAGTTCGAGCGCCCCATGGTGCGCGCCACCAACACCGGCGCCACCGCCATCATCGACCACCGGGGTGTGGTGACACACCTGCTGGCGCGCACTACACGCGGCGTGCTCAAGGGCGAGGTGCAAGGCCGGGGGCTGGATGCGCAAAGTGGCTGGGCCATCACGCCCTACGCCTGGTGGGTGTCGCGCTGGGGCCTGTGGCCGCTCTGGATGTTCGGGGCGCTGGTGCTGGCGCTTGGCGTGTGGGCGAGAAACAAGGACATGGGGGCGCGCCGCCATTGATCCAGGTCAGGCGCCGAGAGGGCGGGGCGGGTGGCTTGGCAGGCCATTGTTTAGAGGCAGCTCCCTATGCCTTGATAATAGAGCCCCGCAAGACGGGGCTGTATTGCATACAACGATGATTTGAGGCGGGCCAACCGCTGTTCTGGAGCACGACTGAAAATGGCAGATTCCTTTTCCTACGAACAACTGATCGCCTCGGGCGAGGGCCGGCTGTTCGGCGCCGACAGCGGGCGCCTGCCGCTGCCGCCCATGCTGATGTTTGACCGCATCACGCACATCGACAGCGATGGTGGCGCGCACGGGCTGGGAAAGATCCGCGCCGAGCTCGATGTCAAGCCCGACCTGTGGTTCTTTACCTGCCACTTTCAGGGCGACCCGGTCATGCCCGGCTGCCTGGGGCTCGATGCCATGTGGCAGCTCATCGGTTTTTACCTGACCTGGCTGCAGCTGCCCGGCCGGGGCCGTGCGCTGGGTGCGGGCGAGGTCAAGTTCACCGGCGAAGTGGGCCCGGACGTGAAGCTCGTCACCTACGAAATCGACATCAAGCGCGTCATCAAGCGCAAGCTGGTCATGGCCATTGGCGATGCCCGCCTGCTGGCTGATGGCAAGGAAATCTATGTAGCCAATGACCTGCGCGTGGGCTTGTTCAAGCGCGAGGAAGACGGCAAGGACGCAGCATGACCACCAAGAAGCGCGTAGTCATCACCGGCGCGGGCATCGTCTCGTGCATTGGCAACGACCTGGCCACCGTGGAAGCCTCACTGCGTGAAGGCAAAAGCGGCATCAAGGCCGTCGAAAAATTCACCGAGCTGGGCCTGCGCAGCCAGGTGGGTGGTGCGCCTGAGATCGACATCGAGGCGCGTATCGACCGCAAGCAGCTGCGCTTCATGGGTGATGCGGCCGCGTATGCGCAGATCGCGCTCGAAGACGCCATTGCCCAGGCGGGTCTCACGCCTGAGCAGGTGAGCCACCCGCGCACCGGCCTCATCATGGGCTCGGGCGGCGGATCGCCTGCCAACCAGATCGAGGCGGCCGACACGCTGCGCGAAAAGGGTATCCGCCGCGTCGGGCCCTACCAGGTCACGCGCTGCATGAGCTCCACCGTCTCTGCCTGCCTGGCCACCAACTTCAAGGTCAAGGGCATCAACTACTCCATCACCTCGGCCTGCTCCACCTCGGCCCACTGCATCGGTGTGGCCGCGCAGCAGATTGCCTGGGGCATGCAGGACGTTATGTTTGCGGGTGGTGGCGAGGAATTGAGCTGGGGCATGTCGCTGCTGTTTGATGGCATGGGTGCCATGTCCAGCAAGTACAACGCCACGCCCGAGAAGGCCTCGCGCGCCTACGACGCGAACCGCGACGGTTTTGTGATTGCGGGCGGTGGCGGTGCTGTGGTGCTGGAAAGCCTCGAACACGCCCAGGCGCGCGGCGCCACCATCCTGGCCGAAGTGGTGGGCTTTGGCGCCACCAGCGATGGCGAAGACATGGTGGCCCCCTCGGGCGATGGTGCCATTGCCTGCATGCAGCAGGCCATGGAAGGGCTCGACGCCCCCATCGACTACATCAACACCCATGGCACCTCCACGCCGGTGGGAGACATGCAGGAAGTGCGCGCCATGCGCGCCCTGTTTGGCGACAAGGTGCCGCCGTTTTCGTCCACCAAGTCGCTCACGGGCCACTCGCTGGGTGCCACGGGTGTGCAAGAGGCCATCTACTGCGTGATCATGCTCGACAAGGGCTTCATCGCCGGTTCCGCCAATGTGGAGACGCCCGACCCGGCACTGGGTGACATGCCCCTGGTTACGCAAACGCGCGATGCGCAGCTGACCACGGTGTTGTCCAACAGCTTCGGCTTTGGGGGCACCAACGCCAGCCTGGTGCTGCGCCGCTGGAACCACTGACCGCAGCCTGCCCACTGCAACGGCCTGCCTGTCTTTGGACATGCAGGCCGTTTTTCATGGGCTAGGAGGCTGCGCGGCGGAAGGCATCGAAGCGAAACGCGCGAAAACCGAGGATCGCGTGGAGCTACCGACAAGCCCAGGGTGGGGCCCTGGGCGCAGGAGGTAGTACCGCGCGAGACCGGTTTATCGCGCGTTGCAGCCGATGCTCCTTCTGCCGCGCAGCCTCCTAGCGCTTGGCAGGCTTGGGGTTGGGCTGCAGGGCCTCGTGCAGCAGGGTGGGCAGCATCGCCAGCATGCGCGTGGCCTGCAGTCCTGGTGGCAACGCCCTTGCGTGGTAGCTGTACAGCGACATGGGGGGCAGTTCGTGCAGCTCCTGCGCCACTATCTGCGCGGGGTCGAGCCCCTTGGCGGTGAGAAAGTCCACCACCGTCCAGCCCATGCCCCGGCGCACCAGCTCCAGCGCCAGGCGCGATGTCTGCACCTGGATGCCAGGCCCGGCGGGAGAGCCCAGCCGTTGCGCGAGTTCGTCAATCGCCTGGCGCATGGGGTCGTCGCCCACCAGGCGGATCACCGGCACCTGCGCCAGCCGCGCGCCGGGGCTGGCGGCACGGGGTGCACGTGCCCACACACTGGTCGCCACCGCCAGGTACAGGCGACCACTGACCAGCAGGTCGCTCGCAATTTGCGGGTGCGGGTGTTTGTAGAAACCCAGGCAAAAGTCCACGCTGCGCGTGAGCAGCGCCTGCGTCATCTGGTCCTGGTGGATGGTGCGCACCTCCACGCCCACCTGCGGATGCTGCTCGGCATGGTGTTGCAACAGGCGCGGCAGAAACTCGTGGGTGATCGACGGGATCGCCCCCAGGCGTACATCGCCCGAATCGCTGGTGGCCAGGTTGCGCGCGGTGCGCTTAAGCGCATCCAGCTGCCGGTAGATGCCAGTGGATTCGGCCGCGAGCACCTGGGCCTCGGGGGTGGGGGTCAAGCCCGAAGGTGTGCGGTTGAACAGCCGGTAGCCCAGCTGCAGCTCGGTGTGCGCAATGGCCTTGCTGACCGCCGAGGGCGTGATGCACAGCAGGCGCGCCGCTGCGCTCATGTTGCCGGTCTGCAGCACGGCCTGAAAAACTTCCAGTTGCCGCAAGTTCATTCCAGCGCTGCTCCGGTGTATGTGCCTGTGCGACCCGAATACTGGGATCGTGTGGAGGTGTTGGGGGTGTGAGTGAAATTCATAAGGGTGGGTCAATTATTCCGCATGACTGTGTTCTGCTTTCTCATAGGATGCGGCACCGCTTCACGGGCGGGTTTTGCAAAGAGCGGCGCAACGCGCGTCGCCAACCCCAAAAAAATCAGGAGACACCCTCATGCGCATTTCTTCCTCCCCCACTGCCAGCCGCTGGCTCGCAGGCTTGCTGTTGTCGGCCGCGTCCGCTGTGGCCATGGCCCAGGCTGCCAAGCCCAATGTGGTGGTGCTGGCCACCGGCGGCACCATTGCAGGTGCTGGCGCCTCGGCCGCCAACAGCGCCACCTACGCTGCTGCCAAGGTGCCGGTCGATAAACTGCTGGCAGGCCTGCCCGAGCTGGCCAACGTGGCCAAGGTGTCCGGTGAGCAGGTGTTCCAGATCGCGTCTGAAAGCTTCACCAACGAGCACCTGCTGCGCCTCGGCCAGCGCGTGTCGGCCCTGGCCAAGCAGGCGGATGTGGACGGCATCGTCATCACCCACGGCACCGACACGCTGGAAGAAACCGCGTACTTCCTGAACCTCACCGTGCGCACCAACAAGCCCATCGTGGTGGTGGGCTCCATGCGCCCCGGCACGGCCCTGTCGGCCGACGGCGCGCTGAACCTGTACGACGCCGTGACCGTGGCCGCCAGCAAGGACGCTGCCGGCAAGGGCGTGCTGGTCACGATGAACGACGAGATCCAGAGCGGTCGCGACGTGAGCAAGACCATCAACATCAAGACCGAGGCCTTCAAGAGCCAGTGGGGCCCACTGGGCATGGTGGTGGAAGGCAAGAACTACTGGTTCCGCGCGCCGGTCAAGCGCCACACCATGCAGTCGGAGTTCAACATCGACGACATCAAGGCCCTGCCCGCCGTGGACATCGTCTATGGCTACAGCAACATGAACACCACGGGCATTGAAGCCTACGGCAAGGCTGGCGTGAAGGCGCTGATCCACGCCGGTACGGGCAATGGCTCGGTGGCGGCACAGGCGGTGGATTCTCTCAAGGCACTGCGTGCTGCGGGCGTGCAGATCGTTCGCTCGGCCCGCGTGCCCGACGGTTTTGTGCTGCGCAATGCCGAGCAGCCCGACGACAAGTACGACTGGGTGGTGGCCCACGACCTGCGCCCCCAAAAGGCCCGCATCCTGGCCATGGTGGCCCTCACCAAGACCAATGACAGCAAGGAACTGCAGCGCATTTTCTGGGAGTATTGAGAAGACCCCCTGAGGCGCTGCGCGCCTTCCCCCTGAAGGGGGACGCCCCCAGCGCGGTGGGGCGGCCCTTGCGCGGGGGCACTCGCCCAGGCAGCGCCCTGTGGTGGCGCTCCGGCCAGCGCGATGGATAGTTGATTTGACTTGGCGCACAACACGTGCGCCGACGGGCTACCCGCAAAGGTGGTCACTGGTACGCAACGGGCTATAGCCTGCGTGACTGGTTGGGAAGGCTGGTGCTCCAAAAGGGCTCCGGCCTTTTTTCATGGGCGCGGGCCGATGTTGCGGGCGCTGCAGCAGCACGTGCGGCTGCGCGCCGTAAAATCACTGGTTTGCGCGCGCGAGGCCCGTCCTTGCTACCTTTGGGGTGGCAGGCGCCGGGGCTGGCATCCGCACCGCCTTTTCTTCTTTTTCCCCTTACTTGCTCGGCCCTGGCTTGCCAGTGCCTCAGCCAAAGACGCCATGTTGACATTCCAGCAAATCATTTTGAAGCTGCAGTCCTACTGGGACGCGCAGGGTTGCGCCCTTTTGCAACCCTATGACATGGAAGTGGGCGCCGGCACCTCGCACACTGCCACCTTCCTGCGCGCCATCGGCCCCGAGCCCTGGAAGGCCGCCTACGTGCAGCCCAGCCGCCGCCCCAAGGACGGCCGCTACGGCGAGAACCCCAACCGCCTGCAGCACTACTACCAGTACCAGGTGGTGCTCAAGCCCGCACCCGCCAACATCCTGGAGCTGTACCTGGGCAGCCTCGAAGCCCTGGGCTTCGACCTGAAAAAGAACGACATCCGCTTTGTCGAAGACGACTGGGAGAACCCCACGCTCGGCGCCTGGGGCCTGGGCTGGGAGGTCTGGCTCAACGGCATGGAGGTGACGCAGTTCACGTATTTCCAGCAGGTGGGCGGCATCGACTGCAAGCCTGCCACAGGCGAGATCACCTATGGCCTGGAGCGCCTGGCCATGTACCTGCAGGGCGTGGACAACGTCTACAACCTCAAGTGGACCGACACCCTGAGCTACGGCGACGTGTACAAGCAAAACGAGGTGGAGCAGTCCACCTACAACTTCGAGCACAGCGATGCTGACTTTCTGTTCACCGCCTTCAATGCGCACGAAAAGCAGGCCAAGTACCTGATGGAGCAGCAGCTGGCGCTGCCCGCGTATGAGCAGGTGCTCAAGGCCGCACACAGCTTCAACCTGCTGGATGCGCGCGGCGCCATCAGCGTGACGGAACGCGCAGCCTACATCGGCCGCATCCGCAACCTGGCCCGCGCTGTGGCGCAAAGCTACTACGAAAGCCGTGAGCGCCTGGGCTTCCCGATGGCGCCCCGCGAGTGGGTGGAACAGATGACGAAGAAGGCTGCGTGAGCGCGCGGAAAGAACAAGAACATGACGACCCAAAACCTCCTCGTTGAACTGTTTGTCGAAGAACTGCCGCCCAAGGCGCTGCAAAAGCTGGGCGATGCCTTCGCCACCGTGCTGGGCGACCAGCTCAAGGCCCAGGGCCTGGCGACGGCTGCCTCGGTAGTCACGCCCTTTGCCTCGCCCCGCCGCCTGGCCGCGCATGTGACCGCCGTGGCCGACAAGGCCGCCGACAAGGCCGTGCAGCAAAAGCTGATGCCCGTTACTGTGGGCTTGGACAAAGACGGCAACCCCACGCCTGCGCTGCTGAAAAAGCTGCAGGCGCTGGGCGCCGATGTGTCCAACCCCGCAGCCGCTGTGGCCGCCTTGAAGCGCGCGCAGGACGGCAAGGCCGAAGCGTTGTTCTACGACAGCGTGGTGCCCGGTGCCACGTTGGCGGCTGGCCTGCAAAAGGCGCTGGATGAAGCCATCGCCAAGCTCCCCATCCCCAAGGTGATGAGCTACCAGCTCGAAACCGACTGTGAGCTGCCCGGCTGGACCAGCGTGAACTTTGTGCGCCCCGCACACGGCCTGGTCGCGCTGCATGGCAGCACGGTGGTGCCCGTGAAGGCGCTGGGTCTGACCGCTGGCAACAGCACCACCGGCCACCGTTTTGAAGCCGCCGTGTCGCCCGTGGTGCTGGCCGATGCCGACAGCTACGCCGCCACGCTGAAGAAGGATGGCGCCGTGATCGCCAGCTTTGCCGAGCGCAAGGCCGAGATCGCGCGCCAGCTGGCCGCTGCTGCCGCCAAGGTCGGCAATGGCGCCCGCCCCATCGAAGACGAAGCCCTGCTGGACGAAGTGACCGCACTGGTCGAGCGGCCCAACGTGGTCATCTGCCAGTTTGAAGAGCAGTTCCTGGGCGTGCCGCAAGAGTGCCTCATCCTCACGATGAAGGCCAACCAGAAGTACTTCCCGCTGCTCGACGCCGCTGGCAAGCTGACCAACAAGTTCCTCGTGGTCAGCAACATCAGCCCCGAAGACACGAGCTTTGTGACCGGGGGCAACGAGCGCGTGGTGCGCCCGCGCTTGGCCGACGCGAAGTTCTTCTTTGACCAGGACCGTAAGAAAACCTTGGCCTCGCGCGTCGAAGGCCTGGGCAAGGTGGTCTATCACAACAAGCTGGGCACGCAGGGCGAACGCGTGGAACGCGTGCGCGCCATCGCCAAGGCCATTGCCACCCAATTGGGCGACGCCGCTTTGGTGGCCGATGCCGACCAAGCCGCTTTGCTGGCCAAGACCGACCTCGTGACCGACATGGTGGGCGAGTTCCCCGAGCTGCAGGGCATCATGGGTGGCTACTACGCGCTCAACGACGGCCTGGGCGAAGCCGTGGCGCACGCCATCGAAGACCACTACAAGCCGCGTTTTGCAGGCGACGCGCTGCCGCGCAACACGGCGGGCGTCGTGGTGGCGCTGGCCGACAAGCTGGAAACCCTGGTGGGCATGTTCGGCATCGGCAACCTGCCCACGGGCGACCGCGACCCGTTTGCGCTGCGCCGCCATGCGCTGGGCGTGATCCGCATGCTGGTCGAGAAGGATCTGCCGCTGGATCTGCAGTCATTGGTTCAATCGACTTTTTCCATATTCGGCGAGCAAGTATTTGCTAGTGCTGTCTCTGAAAAGTCCGTGCAGGAGATGGAGGCGGTAAACCGGTCTCGTGGGGGAGTTCAGTTCGGTGTGGCAACTGTTCGTGTCGGCACTTCGATGAACCCGACGGCGGCGGAGCAGCTGACAGACTTCATCTACGACCGCCTCGCCGGCAGCCTGCGCGAGCAGGGCTACAGCGCCCAGGAAGTCGACGCGGTGCTGGCCCTGCGTCCGCAGCGCCTGGCACTGGTCGAAAAACAACTGGCCGCAGTGCGCGCCTTCGCCGCCTTGCCCGAAAGCCCCGCCCTCGCTGCCGCCAACAAGCGCGTGGGCAATATCCTCAAGAAGGCCGAGGTCGAAGGCCCGGTGGATGCCCACGTCAACCCCGAGCTGCTGCAGGAAAAGGCCGAGCAGGACCTCTACGCTGCGCTGCAGCGTTTTGTGCCCGAAGCCAATGCCCAGTTCGATGCTGGCGACTACACCGCATCGCTGCAGACCCTGGCCGTGCTGCGCGCGCCGGTGGATGCGTTCTTTGACGATGTGATGGTCAACGCCGAGCAGCTGGATGTGCGGATGAATCGCCTGGGCCTGCTCAAGATGCTGCACAACGCGATGAACCGCGTGGCCGACCTGTCCCGCCTGGCGGTTTGACCGGTTTGCACAAGCTGCTAGGCTGGCGGTTCTCACAAGGTAAACCCCTCCTATGAAACTCGCCATCCTCGACCGCGACGGCACCCTCAACCCGCTGGCGGACGACTACGTCACCGCTGCCGACGAGTGGACCGCTGTGCCGGGCGCGCTCGAAGCCATTGCGCGCCTCAACCATGCGGGCTGGCATGTGGTGGTGGCCACCAACCAGCCGGGCCTGGGCCGGGGCTTGTTTGATGTGGTGGCGCTCAACGCCATTCACGCCAAGATGCACCGTCAGGTGGCGGCGGTGGGCGGGCGCATTGATGCCGTTTTCTACTGCCCCCACGCGGCCGATGAGGAGTGTGCGTGCCGCAAGCCCGCCCCCGGCCTGCTGGAGCAGATCAGTGACCGCTATGGGGTGGAGCGTGAGGATGTGCAGGTGGTGGGCAGCTGCACCGCGCACCTGCAGGCAGGCGCCGCACTGGGCGCACAGCTGCACCTGGTGTGCACGGGGCAGTCGGCGCAGGTGCACCCCGGTGGCCCCTTGCCAGCGGGGGTTCCGCCGGGCACGCGCGTGCATGCCAGCCTGGGTGATTTTGTGGACCAGCTTTTGCCTGCTGTGCAGCCCGCTGCGGCACCCCTGGCGGCGACACCCCTGCCAGCGCCTGGCGGCGCTGCTTTCTGATGCTATTACTTTAATAGCTGTTAGCGCTTGATAGATAAGCGCTGGCGGCCAAAATGACCACAAAAATGGCCTTTCTCCGTTCCGTCATTCACCTTCTCTGGATGGGCATCACTGTGGTGCCCTATGCGCTGACCATCATGCTGGGCACGCTGCTGGGCGTGCGCGGCAAGCCGCTGTACCGCATCGCCCGCGCGTGGCTGTCACTGTGCATCAGCGGTGCCCGCGTGATCCTGGGCATCCGCGCCAACGTGATCGGCATGGAGAACCTGCCGCAGGGCGAGAACGCGGGGGCGGTGCTGCTGGTCAAGCACCAGTCCACATACGAGACCTTTCTGATGCCCGCGATCATGCCGCGCCCCCTGGCCTATGTGTTCAAGAAGGAGCTGCTGCGTGTGCCGTTCTTCGGCTGGGCCATCGGCCGCCTCGACATGATCCACATCGACCGCGACCAGCGCACCCAGGCCTTCCACAAGGTGGTGCAGCAGGGCAAGGACCTGTTGGCCCAGGGCATCTGGATCATCATGTTCCCCGAAGGCACGCGCATCGAGCGTGGGCAAAAGGGCAACTACAAGACCGGCGGCACCCGCCTGGCCATCGACACCGGCGCGCCAGTGGTTCCGATTGCCGTGACGTCCGCCAAGGTCTGGCCGCGCAAGGCGTTCATCAAGCGCCCGGGCGTGGTGGATGTGTCCATCGGCAAGCCCATTTCCAGCGCAGGCCGCAAGCCCGACGAGCTGATGCGCGAAGTGGAGGCCTGGATCGAGGCCGAGATGCGCCGCCTGGACCCTGATGCGTACCCAGCCGTGGTCATCCCCCCGCACGGTAAGGCGGGCGAGAAGTAGGCCAGAGCGTGATGCAGCGGCTTGTGCAGTTGGCGCTCGACTTTTTCGACCCGCCGGTCGCGCCGGCAGCACCGGCTGCAGCGCCGGTGGTGAAGGCTGCAGATTCCAAACAAAAACTGCCTCCAGCGCTGGATGGGCAAGCGCCAGTAGCTCCTAAATCAGTAGTGAGTCGGCCTGCTGTACCTGCTGTACCGCTGCCATCTCTGCTGTCCCCGGCCGAATTCCGCCACCCGCAGGCCAGTCGCGAAGTGCTGCTGGGCGACGCCGTCGTGGCCTATGCGCTGCAGCGCGCGCGGCGCCGCTCCATCGGCTTCACCGTGGGGGCCGATGGGCTGTCGGTACGTGCGCCCAGCTGGGTCACCCTGTCGGGCGTGGATTCTGCGCTGCGCGAGAAGTCCGAATGGATCCTGCGCAAGCTGTCTGAGGCGCGCGAGCGCCACCAGCGCATGGAAGGCGGTCGCATTGTCTGGGCCGATGGCGCCGTGTTGCCCTATCTGGGCGAGCCTTTGACCGTGGTGCTGGACCCGAGCCACGGTTTTGCGGGCAAGGGCGGTGCGCTGGTGGCGGGCACGGATGTGGTGCCACCCGGCCTGCACATCGGTCTGCCCCACAGCGCCAGCCCCGCGCAGATCCGCGACGCCGTGCAGGCCTGGCTCATGCGTGACGCGCGCCGCCACTTCACGGCCCGGCTCGACCATTTCGCCCCGCTGCTGGGTGTGCGCTGGGCCAGCCTGCGCCTGTCGAGCGCCAACACCCGCTGGGGCAGTGCCAAGGCCGACGGCTCCATCCGCCTGAACTGGCGCCTGCTGCACTACCGCCCGGCCATCATCGACTACGTGGTGGCGCACGAGCTGGCCCATCTGCGCGTGATGGACCACAGTCCGCGCTTCTGGGACACCGTGGCCACCGTGGTGCCCGACTATGCGCAGCTGCGCAGCCGCTTGCGGGATGAGCCCGCGCCTTTGTGGTGAATCCCCCTGAGTCGCCTGCGGCGCCTTCCCCCTAGGGGGACGACGCCCTCGCTGCGGGGCGGCCCTTGGCTTGCGTCCCTCGCACTGGTCGCGCCCAGTTCAAACGTTTTGCCTAGTGCCCAGAAAGGATCCAAACCATGACAAATACGCTCTCCTCCGTTTCTCCCGCCGACGGCTATGCCGGTGACGTGACGCCCCAGCAGGCCTGGCAGTGGGTACAGGCCGGCCAGGCCGTGCTGGTGGATGTGCGCAGCGACGCCGAACGTGAATGGGTGGGGCAGGTGCCCGGCGCCGTCGCCGTAGCGTGGAAGCAGTGGCCGGGCATGGCCATGAACGCGGATTTTGATGCGCAGATGCGCACTGCCGTGTCTGAGGGCGCCCGGGCTGTGCTGCTGTGCCGCAGCGGCGTGCGCTCCATCGCCGCCGCGCGCCGCGCCACCGAACTGGGCATTACGGCGTACAACATCCTTGAAGGCTTCGAAGGCGACGCTGATGCGCAGGGCCAGCGTGGCAAGAAAGGCGGCTGGCGCTATCACGGCCTGCCGTGGAAGCAGGGTTGATGCTCCCAAAAAAATAGCTGCCAGCGCTTTATAGATAAGCGCTGGCAGCTGATTCTAAAGCTTGACTTGCCCCGGCGTTCCGTTCGTCTGGGGCGTCGGTACACCCCCGACTCAGGCCAGTGCACCCGTGGAACCGGCTTTGCCGGGCCACCGGGTGCGTCCCCCTTGGGGGAAGGCGCCGCAGGCGACTCAGGGGGTTACTTAGCCTGCGGGATTCGGAGTTTCTGGCCGGGGTAGATCTTGTCGGGGTGGCTCAGCATGGGCTTGTTGGCCTCGAAGATCACGGGGTACTTGTTGGCGTCGCCATAGAACTTCTTGGCAATGGCGCTCAGAGTGTCGCCGCGCACCACGTCGTGGTACTGGGCTTCGGGCTCGGGGTTGGTCACATCCATCAGGTTCTCGACGCTGGTCACGCTGGCCACGTTGCCGCAGCACAGGGTGACTTTTTCCTTGGCCGCCTGCGTAGGGGCTGCGCCTTTCACGGTGACTTTGCCTTCCGGTCCTTCAAAGGCCACCTGCACATTGCTGGCGCCCAGGTTCTGGGACGCGATGTAGGTCTCGATGGCCTTGGATGCCTTGGCGTTGAGTTCATCTTGCGTGGGGGCTGCTGCCGTGGCGGCCTGTGCTTCTTTGCCGCCGAACAGCTTTTCGCCGGCTTCCTTGATGAAACTGAAAAGACCCATGTCGTACCTCCTAATGTTGCAGAAACAGGAAGGACCACTGTAGCGGCAATGGGCGGCTGCGTCGTGTCGGACACGGGCGCGACACGATTTTTCACAATTTGTGGGAGGGCAGGGGTGGTGCAGCCGGGGGCTGTCGCCCTCGGGCAGAGGTGCATCGCAAAACTCGGGATAATCCGCCGCATGACTTTTCTGGCCATCGACGTCGGTAACACCCGTCTCAAATGGGCGTTGTACGACGCTCCCCGCCCCGGGGCTGCGCTCATTGCGCATGGCGCCGAGTTTCTCGACCACATCGACCGCCTGGCTGAAGGTAGCTGGGAGTCGCTGCCCCACCCGGAGCGCATGCTGGGCTGCGTGGTGGCGGGCGATGCCGTCAAACGCCGCGTGCAAGAGCAGATGGAAATCTGGGACGTCACCCCCTCGTGGGTGGTGTCCTCGGCGCAGGAGGCGGGGCTCACCAACGGCTACGACCATCCCTCGCGCCTGGGCTCGGACCGCTGGGTGGCCATGATCGGCGCGCGCCACCATGTGTTGGCACGTGGCCCGGCGCGGCCGCTGGTGGTGGTGATGGTGGGCACGGCGGTGACGGTGGAGTGCATCGACACCGAGGGCCGCTTCATGGGCGGCCTGATCCTGCCCGGCCACGGCATCATGCTGCGCGCGCTCGAATCGGGCACCGCCGGCCTGCATGTGCCCACGGGTGAGGTGCGCCCGTTTCCCACCAACACCAGCGATGCACTGACCAGCGGCGGCACCTACGCCATCGCTGGAGCTGTGGAGCGGATGTACCAGCACCTGCTGCAGCACTGTGGCCAGGAGCCCGCCTGCATCATGACCGGCGGCGCAGGCTGGAAGATGGCGCCCAGCATGACACGGCCGTTCGAGCTGGTGGACAACCTGATTTTTGACGGCCTGCTGGAGATTGCCGCGCAGCGGTTTGGGGGCTGAGGGCTTTTGAGCTCCGCATCCATAGCAGCGCGACACGGCAATCTACTGCAAACCTCTGTGCAAAACTGGCGCTGCGCAAGCCAGAGACACCGAGCAAGGGCCGTCCCGCAGCGAGGGTGTCGTCCCCCTTCCCGAATGGCGTAGCCAGTCGAGAGAAGGGGGAAGCGGCAAAGCCGCTCAGGGGGATGCCTCTTACTCTTCTTCCAGTTCAGCCCGCGCCATCTCCACATCCAGCCGCTCCATGGCATCCATGGGTTCAGCGGCGGCGGCCTTTTCGTAGAGCGCGGTGGCTTCCTGCATTTTCTTGTCGCCCTCCAGCATGACGAGCGCATTGGCGTACTCGATCATCGCGATGGCCGATCCCGGGTTGAGCTTGAGGGCTTCCTGAAACAGCTTGAGGCCTGTGTCCTTCTTGGCGCCATAGGTCATGCCGCCAATCAGCGAGCCCACCTTGTCGATCACCTCGGCATGGAAGGCGCCCAGCGCAATGCGCGCATCGGCGTGTTTGGGCGACAGGGCAATGGCCTTCTCCAGCGAGTCCTTCACCTTGCCACCCAAGCCCTGCGCCAGCGCCTTGGCCACGCTGATGCCCTGGCTGTAGCGGCCCAGTGCGTAGGCATGCCAGTACCAGGCGTTGGCGTTGTCGGGCTCCTTGGCGGCCTGGGCCTCCGCCCGTTCGGCCACCTGCATGAACAGGTCCAGGCGCGCCTTCTCCTTCGGCTCCAGGTAGTTGGCATAGATGGAGGTGGCCTTGTTGGCGGCAGTGATACCCGCGCCACCGGCTGCCATGCCCGCTGCCGCAGCTTTCTCAAAATCACCGTTGTGGAACAGCGCCCAGGCTTCCAGCGCGGCAGCGTCCTTGGGGCAGGGTTCGGCATCACCGCCATGCAGTCGTGCCCAATGCTTCTTGACGCTCGCAGCGTCAAATTGGTAGTCGCCAGCGTGGGGGAAGGGGGTCCATTTGGCCATGGTGTGTGTCTCCGGAAGTTCTTGTTGGTGGGTGTCTGTGGCGGGTGGGCCGTGTATCAGCCTGGCGCTGGTGCGTAGGCGCCGACCAGCTGCAGCAGGTGGGCGCGCTGGCCGCTTTCGAGGTAGGGCATGAGCAGGTTCAGCACATGGTGGGCTCCGCGCAGCAGCGCGGCCTGGGCGCTTTCGGGCTCCAGTGCGCGGCGCGGGTCGCGCACGTATTCGAAGCTCAGCCAGTAAGTGAGCACCACGACCATGCTGGTGGCGGTGGCCTCCAGTTCGCGCGAGTCGATGTGCAGTGCATCAGCGCGGCCCATACCGTCGAGCATGGCGCGCACGGCGCGGGTCTTGTTTTTGAGGATGGCCTGGAAGTGGGTTTCCAGGCGCCGGTTCTTGGACAGCAGGTCGTTGAGATCGCGGTACAGGAAACGGTACTGCCAGATCAGCTCGAACAGCGAGTGCATGAAGAACCAGGCGTCCTCCACATTGCGCACACCATCGGCGGCGGCCAGCAGTTCGGTCAGCGAGGTTTCGTAGCGATCAAACAGCGCGTTGATCAGCTCGTCCTTGGCCGGGTAGTGGTAGTACAGGTTGCCGGGGCTGATGCGCAGCTCGGCCGAGATCAGGGTGGTGGAGACGTTGGGCTCACCGAACCGGTTGAACAGGTCCAGCGTCACTTCCAGAATGCGTTCTGCGGTGCGGCGTGGCGCTTTCTTCACCATGTGTGCGGGCCCCTTCGCGTCGTTTGGCGTCGTTGTTGCGTTGTCTCTGATGGCTACTCTAACCCACGCGGTCATGCTGCAGTGCGACATGAACTTGGGGTGCGTATGCAGTACCTAGGCTGCTTGTAGCGCACTTCATGGGTTTCACCAAAAAAAGAAAAGCGGTCCAAACGCCTTGGCGCGTGGACCGCTTGGAGCGGGCTGGGTGCTTGCCGGTGGCAAGCCGTGATCAGCTGGCCGATGGCGTGCTGGTGGCTGCGTCGGCAGCAGCACGTGTCGCGGTCTTCTTTGCAGCCGCCTTCTTGGCGGGGGCCTTGGCTGCAGGCTTGGCGGCGGCCTTTGCTGGAGCCGCCTTCTTTGCCACTGCCTTCTTGGCGGGAGCCTTGGCTGCGGGTTTGGCGGCTGGCTTGGCAGCAGCTTTGGCGGGTGCAGCCTTGCTGCCCTTGGCCAGGGCGTCCACACGGGCGCTCAGGGCTTCCAGGTCGCGGGCCGAGGGCACGCCCAGCTTGGCGAGGGCCTTGGCCACGCGGTCTTCAAAGATGTTTTCGAGTTTGTCCCACTGGCCCTGGGCCTTGGAGCCGATGTCGCTGGCCATGGTGGTCACGCGGCTGGTGGCTTCGGTGATCTTTTCTTCGGCCACGGCCTGGGTCTTGCGCTGAATGGTCAAGCCTTCCTTGACCAGGGCTTCAAACACCTTGCCGCCTTCTTCCTGTGCCTTGGAGAAGGCACCCAGGCCTGCCAGCCAGATCTGCTGTGCGGAGTCCTTGACGGTGCTGGACAGTTGGGCGTTGCTCTTTTTTTTGTCGGCGCTGAGTTTCTGCAGTTTCTTGACCATGGGGCCTCCGTTGTGCGGTTGGTTGGGTTTGCCGGGGCGGGTTGCCTTCGACGCATGGCCGCACTGTACGCCGCACGGCGCAACAGGTGTAGGCGCGCGCTCCTAAAAATGTAGAGCGTGCCATCTAGCGGGGGCGTTCGCTGGCCGCCTAGCATCGGCGCGGGTTTCTGCTGAATCGGTGCGCGCAGGCCTTGGGCAAGAATGAAGCTATCTCAGAGGAGTTATCCATGCAGTATTTCGTGACGGGGGCAACGGGGTTCATTGGCAAGCGGCTGGTCAAGAAGCTGCTGGAGCGCAAGGGGGCGGTGGTGCATTTCCTGATCCGCAAGGAAAGTGCGGACAAGGTGGCCGACCTGCGCAGCTTCTGGGGTGTCGGGCCCACGCGTGCGGTCCCTGTGTTTGGCGATCTCACCGCGAAGAAGCTGGGTGTGGCGGCAGACGACGTGAAGAAGCTCAAAGGGCAGATCGACCATTTCTACCACTTGGCTGCGGTGTACGACCTCTCTGCTGACGAAGAAACCCAGGTGGCCGTGAACATCGAGGGAACGCGCAACACGGTGGACCTGGCCAAGGCGATTGATGCCGGGCACTTCCACCATGTCTCCTCCATCGCGGCCGCAGGTCTGTACGAAGGCGTGTTCCGCGAAGACATGTTCGAGGAAGCCGAGGGCCTGGACCACCCGTACTTCCAGACCAAACACGAGAGCGAAAAGATCGTGCGCCAAGACTGCAAGGTGCCCTGGACGGTGTACCGCCCGGCCATGGTGGTGGGCGACAGCCAGACCGGCGAGATGGACAAGATCGACGGCCCCTACTACTTCTTCAAGCTCATCCAGCGCCTGCGCCAGTTGCTGCCGCCCTGGATGCCCACCGTTGGCTTGGAAGGGGGGCGCGTGAACATCGTGCCGGTGGACTTCGTGGTCAATGCCCTCAACGTCATCAGCCACCAGAAGGACATCACCAAGAAGTGCTACCACCTGGTGGACCCAGTGGGCTACCGCGTGGGCGATGTGCTCGACATCTTCAGCCGCGCAGCCCATGCGCCGCGCATGAACCTGTTCGTCAACGCCGCGTTGCTGGGCTTCATCCCCAAGAGCGTGAAGAAGAGCCTGATGGCGCTGGCGCCCGTGCGCCGCGTGCGCAACGCGGTGATGAAGGACCTCGGCCTGCCCGAGGACATGCTCACCTTCGTGAATTACCCCACGCGCTTTGATTGCCGCGAAACGTTGGCCGCGCTCAAGGGCTCCGGCGTCACCTGCCCCAATCTCAAGGACTACGCCTGGCGGCTGTGGGACTACTGGGAGCGCAATCTGGACCCCGAGCTGTTCATCGACCGCACGCTCAAGGGCACGGTGGCGGGCAAGGTGGTGCTGATCACCGGTGGATCTTCCGGCATTGGGCTGGCGGCAGCGCACAAGTTTGCCGAGGCAGGCGCCACCACCATCATCTGCGGGCGTGATCAGGACAAGCTCGACGAGGCCTGTGCCGAAGCCAAGGCCAAGGGCTACCAATTCATCGCTTACTCGGCAGACATTGCCGACATGACCGACTGCGACCGTTTTGTGCAGTTGCTCATCGACAACCACGGCGGTGTGGACTTCCTCATCAACAACGCGGGTCGCTCCATCCGCCGCGCCATCGAGTCGAGCTACGACCGCTTCCACGACTACGAACGCACCATGCAGCTGAACTACTTCGGCTGCCTGCGCGTGACCATGGGCTTTCTGCCCGGCATGGTGGCTAAGCGCAAGGGCCATGTGGTCAACATCAGCTCCATCGGCGTGCTGACCAATGCGCCCCGCTTTTCGGCCTATGTGGCCAGCAAGGCGGCACTGGACGCGTGGACGCGCTGTGCCTCCAGCGAGTTTGCCGACCAGGGCATCACCTTCACCACCATCAACATGCCCCTGGTGCGCACGCCCATGATTGCGCCCACCAAGATCTACAACAACGTGCCCACGCTGAGCCCCGAGGAGGCGGCGGACATGATCGCCCAGGCCTGCATCTTCAAGCCGGTGCGCATCGCCACGCGGCTGGGCATCACCGGCCAGCTGCTGCACGCGCTGGTGCCACGCGTGGCGCAGATCACCATGAACACGAGCTTTCGCATGTTCCCAGACTCCACCGCCGCCAAGGGCAGCAAGGACGCCAAGCCGCAGCTGTCGGCCGAGGCCGTGGCGCTGCAGCAGATGATGCGAGGCATCCACTTCTGATGACCTGCCGGCCCGGGCAGAAATACCCGCGTTGAACTCTGTTACCCGGGGGCCGGGCGGGGTGGGATAATCGTGGGTTCTGCCGAGCAGGCATTTCACACGGCCCTCCCTATGATTCTGGTTACTGGCGGCGCGGGTTTCATCGGCGCCAACTTCGTTCTTGACTGGCTTGCTGCCTCCAGCGAGCCCGTGGTCAACCTCGACAAGCTCACCTACGCGGGCAACCTGCACAACCTGGACAGCGTGCAGGGTGACGCGCGCCACATCTTTGTGCAGGGCGATATCGGCGACACCGCGCTGGTGACCCGCCTGCTGGCTGAGCACAAGCCCCGCGCCGTGGTCAACTTCGCGGCTGAATCGCATGTGGATCGCTCCATCCATGGTCCCGAGGATTTCATCCAGACCAACATCGTGGGCTCGTTCCGCCTGCTGGAGGCCGTGCGTGCTTACTGGAGCGCGCTGCCCGAGGGCGAACGTGCCGCCTTCCGCTTCCTGCATGTGTCCACCGACGAGGTCTACGGATCGCTGGCCCCCACCGACCCGGCCTTCGCCGAGACGCGTGGCTTTGAGCCCAACAGCCCTTACAGCGCCAGCAAGGCCGCCAGCGACCACCTGGTGCGCGCTTGGCACCACACCTACGGCCTGCCGGTGCTCACCACCAACTGCAGCAACAACTACGGGCCCTACCACTTCCCCGAAAAGCTGATCCCGCTGATGATCGTCAACGCGTTGGCTGGCAAGAGCCTGCCCGTGTATGGCGACGGCATGCAGGTGCGCGACTGGCTCTACGTAAAGGACCACTGCAGCGCCATCCGCCGCGTGCTGGAGGCTGGCGCGCCCGGTGAGACCTACAACGTGGGTGGCTGGAACGAGAAGCCCAACATCGAGATCGTGAACATGGTCTGCAGCTTGCTCGACGAGCTGCGCCCCCGTGCTGACGGCCAAAGCTACCGCACCCAGATCACCTATGTGAAAGACCGTCCAGGCCACGACCGTCGCTACGCCATCGACGCCCGCAAGATCGAGCGCGAGCTGGGCTGGAAGCCCGCCGAGACCTTCGACACCGGCATCCGCAAGACCGTGCAGTGGTACCTGGACCATGCCGACTGGGTGGCCAACGTGCAGACCGGCGCCTACCGCGACTGGGTGCAGACCCAGTATGCGCAGGAGGCCTCCGCTGCGGCTGTGACGGGCGCCACTGCATGAACATCCTGCTGTTTGGCAAGGGTGGCCAGGTCGGCTGGGAGCTGCGGCGCAGCCTGTCGGTGCTGGGCTCCGTCACGGCGTTGGACTTCGATAGCACCGAGCACTGCGGTGACTTTTCCAACCCCGCCGGCGTGGCTGATACGGTGCGCGCCCTGCGCCCCGATGTCATCGTCAATGCCGCCGCCCATACGGCCGTGGACAAGGCCGAGAGCGAAGCCGAGTTTGCCCGCACCCTCAATGCCACCACGCCCGGAGCCCTTGCGCAGGAGGCCGCGAAGTTGGGTGCTTGGCTCGTGCACTACAGCACGGACTATGTTTTCGATGGCAGCGGCAGCCGCCCCTGGGTGGAGACCGATACACCCGCCCCGCTGAGCGTTTACGGCCGCACCAAGCTCGAAGGCGAGCAGCTCATTGCAGAGGCGGGCGCCAAACACCTGATCCTGCGCACCAGCTGGGTCTACGCAGCACGCGGCGGCAACTTCGCCAAGACCATGCTGCGGCTGGCGCAAGAGCGTGAGCGGCTGACGGTGATTGATGACCAATGGGGTGCGCCCACCGGTGCCGACCTGCTGGCCGATGTGACCGCCCACGCGCTGCGCCACCTGCAGCAGCGCCCGCAGGATGCAGGCCTGTACCACTGCGTGGCTGCGGGCGAGACCAACTGGAATCAGTATGCAAAATACGTGCTGGCGCAAGCCCAGAAAGCGCAAATAGCTACAAAAATAATAGCAAAAGAAGTCGCGCCTGTGCCCACAAGCGCATTTCCCACACCGGCCGTGCGCCCCCACAACTCGCGCCTGAGCACCCACAAGCTGCAGTCCACCTTCGGTTTGCAGATGCCCCATTGGCAACAGGGCGTGGCGCGCATGCTCACGGAAATTCTCTGAACGGACCCCAGACCATGACGCAACGCAAAGGCATCATCCTCGCAGGAGGCTCCGGCACCCGGCTGCACCCGGCCACGCTGGCCATCAGCAAACAACTGCTGCCCGTTTACGACAAGCCCATGATCTATTACCCGCTCAGCACGCTGATGCTGGCGGGCATCCGGGACATTCTGGTTATCAGCACCCCGCAGGACACGCCGCGTTTTGCCCAACTGCTGGGGGATGGAAGCCAATGGGGCTTGAACCTGCAATACGCGGTGCAGCCCAGCCCGGACGGCCTGGCGCAGGCGTTTGTGATCGGGGAGTCTTTCTTGGATGGGGCTCCGAGCGCCCTGGTGCTGGGAGACAACATCTTCTACGGGCACGATTTCCATGAACTGCTGGGCAACGCTCAACAGCGCTCTGCGGGTGCCAGCGTGTTTGCCTACCATGTGCACGACCCGGAGCGCTACGGTGTGGCCGAGTTCGATGCCCAGGGCAAGGTGTTGTCGTTGGAGGAAAAACCTGCTCAGCCCAAGAGCAGCTATGCCGTCACAGGCCTCTACTTCTACGACAACCAGGTTGCGCAGATGGCCCGGAGCTTGAAGCCATCGCCACGCGGCGAACTGGAAATCACCGACCTGAACCGGCTGTACCTGGAGCAGGGGCAGCTCAATGTCGAGATCATGGGCCGCGGCTATGCCTGGCTGGATACTGGCACCCACGAAAGCCTGCTGGAGGCCAGCCAGTTCATTGCGACGCTGGAGCATCGCCAGGGCCTCAAGATTGCCTGCCCCGAGGAAATTGCTTGGCGCGCCGGCTGGATCGACAGTGCCCAGTTGCAGCGCCTGGCACAACCTCTTGCCAAGAACGGCTACGGCCAGTACCTCCAGCGTTTGCTGAACGACAAAGTCTATTGATCCCCCATGCACTCCATCCGGCAATCCATCCCAGACGTTGTCCTCCTTGAGCCCAAGGTGTTCGGCGATAGCCGTGGTTTTTTCTACGAGAGCTTCAACCAGCAGGCCTTCCGGGAGGCCACGGGGGTCCAGTGCGACTTTGTGCAGGACAACCACAGCCGCAGCAGCCAGGGTGTGTTGCGGGGCCTGCACTACCAGTTGCCCCCCAGGGCGCAGGGCAAGCTCGTGCGCGTGGTGCGTGGCGCTGTGTTTGATGTGGCAGTGGATATTCGCAAGGGGTCACCCACCTTTGGCCAGTGGGTGGGGGCCCTGTTGACCGAAGACAACCACCGGCAGCTTTGGGTGCCGCCGGGGCTTGCTCACGGTTTTCTGGTGTTGTCCGAATCGGCTGACTTCCTTTACAAGACCACCGACTACTACAGCCCGGAGCATGAGCGCTGCATTCGCTGGGACGATCCAGAGCTTGCCATCGCCTGGCCAGCGGTGGATGCCGCTATTCAGCTTTCGGCGAAGGATCAGGCGGGGCGCTGGTTCGCTGAGGCAGACCTTTGACGACGGCGCAGGGGCGTGCAACGGGCGGATCTCCGGACCGCCCTGCCAAGCTGCGGATCGCCCTGTTGGGAGCCAGGGGCATCCCCGCGAGCTATGGGGGGTTCGAAACCTTTGCCGAACAACTCTCGATACGCCTGGTGGAGCGGGGCCACGAGGTCACTGTGTATGCAGAGACCAGCGAGTCGTCCGTCGAAGACATCTTCTACCAAGGTGTTCGCGTGCGCCACAAACGTCGGCCCCGGTGGGGGGCTGCATCGGTCCTGGCCTACGACTGTGCCTGCCTGTGGGACGCCCGGCGGGGGTACGACCTGGTCTACATGCTGGGGTATGGCGCTGCGTGGGCCTGCTGGTGGCCCCGGGTTTTTGGGGTTCCGGTCTGGATCAATGTGGACGGACTGGAGTGGGCCCGCAGCAAATGGGGGAGGGCTGCACGCATCTACCTGCGCTGCATGGAGTGGGTGGCCAGCCGGGTGGCCACGCGCCTCATCGCCGATGCCGAGGCCATTGCACAGCGGTTCCGCGAGACTTATCCCAAGGGGGCTCCGTCGAGCTTCATTGCCTACGGCGCCGAACTGGTGCAGGACCGGGACGTGGACCCTTCCGTGCTTTCTGCCTGGGGGCTGAAGCCCCGCCGCTACATGCTGGTCGTGGCGCGCCCGGAGCCAGAAAACCATATCCTTGAAATCGTTCAAGGCTATGAGATGCACGAAGGTGACTGGCCGTTGGTCATCGTGGGGGATGTGTCCGGTGCTACGGCCTACCAGCAACTGCTGAGGCAACATGCCAGCGACCGCGTGCGTTTCGTGGGGGGCATCTACGACACCGGGCAGCTCGCAAGCTTGCGTGTACATGCGGCCTGCTACCTGCACGGGCACTCGGTGGGGGGGACGAACCCTTCGCTGCTCGAGGCACTGGCCTGCGGAAACTGGGTCATTGCGCATGACAACCCGTTCAACCGCGAAGTGGCACGCGATGCGGCCGACTACTTTGCAACCCCCGAGCAACTCGCTCGCAGCCTGGACCTAGTGGTTGACCAGTCGGACGCCATGCTGCCGCAGCGAAGCCAGCGTGCCCGCGACATCGTGGCGGAGCACTACACCTGGGATGGCATCGCAGATGCCTACGAGGCGCTGATGCATTCAGAATGCCGGTCCCACAGCGCTGCAACACCCAGCACGGGGACCGTGTGACTGAGCCGACTCACGGATTGGCCTCACGCGGAGGGGCGGGCGGGGCTGCCCCCTCGCAGTCACCGCTGGTGGATGTGCTGCTGGCCACGTACAACGGGGCGAAGTATCTTCGTGCCCAGCTCGATTCGCTGTTGGCCCAGACCCACCAGAATTTCCGCCTCCTCGTCAGCGATGACGGGTCTTCGGATGACACGCCTGCAATCCTGGAGAGCTACCGGGTGCGCTTTGGAGAGCGTTTGGTACTTGTACCCAATCCCCACCATGGGCAAGGGCTGGTCCGAAACTTTGAGAATCTCATGGTGGCCAGCCTGCATGATGGTGTGGCTGCTTGGGTTGCTTTCTCGGACCAGGACGATGTCTGGCTCCCTCCGAAAATCGAGCTGTGTCTCCAAGAAATGGTGCGAATGGAGCAAGAGGGTGGTGCGGAATTGCCTTGTCTGGTGCACTCCGACCTGACGGTGGTGGATGAGCACTTGGGCGTGATTTCGGAGTCCTTCGCCACATACCAACGTATGGACCCTCTGCAGTGCTCGCCACTTTCGCTGCTCAGCGTGAACCAGGTGACGGGATGCACGATGATGGTGAACCGCACCCTGTTGCGAATGGCCTTGCCCCTCCCGCAGGAAACCATCATGCACGACTGGTGGTGTGGCCTGGTGAGTGGAAGCGGCCATAGGCGTTTTGTGCCAACCCCGCTGATCCTGTATCGCCAGCATGGCGCCAACCAGGTGGGAGCCAAGGATCGTAGCCTGAAGACGCGTTTGCTCCGGCTGTTGACGAATGGCCAGGGGATCGTCCGGCGTGTCCGGGTGCTGGGTGGGGCTACCTATCTGCAGGCGCAGGCGCTGCAGCTGCGATTGCGCGCCTTGGGGCTGGATGAAGGCTACGTGTCAGAATACCTTGCGTGGAGAGGTGGGCCTCTGAGGGCGAGAATTTTTGGATATCGCGAATATTATGTGGGCCCCGAATTGGATCGATTAAGCCGCTGTTTGCTGTGGTTCAAGTGATTCACTCCGCCCGAGTGAGACAAGTCGGGCCCGGGTATTGGGTGGTTGGAAGAATGTTCAAAGGCGTTGGTAATGAAGCTCTCGGCTGAAATTGGTGAAGTGGAAAGCGTCGATATCGCTGCGCCCAGGCTCGGTGAGATGCTCCTTGCGGACCAGAAGTTGTCGCGCAATGACCTGGAGAGGGCGCTAGAGGTCCAGCGTTCCATGGGCGGTCGTCTGGGGCGCCTGCTTATCAGTCTGGGACTGGTGTCTGAGGTGGATGTCTACTCCGCACTGTCCCGGCAGGCCGGATTGCCTTTGGTGCGTCAAGACGCCTTCCCCAAGGAAAAGCCGGAAACGTCGCGGTTGAACACCAGCTTTTTGCTGGCCAACAACCTGCTTCCTTTGGGAAATGCAGAGGACGCTGAGTCCACGCCGGATTTCGCGTCGGTAGATCCGAAGAGCGCGGCATTGCGCGATGCATTGCGCCTGGTCTTTGGGGATGTGCCCAGGGTCTTTTTTGGCCTGGAGTCTGAAATATCCGGTCAGCTCAATGCCTGGTACGTCCAGGAGTCGGAGCCGGAAGGAGAAGCCGTTGCGGACCAGTTCGAGGCTTCTGAATTCATCGAGCACCTGAGGGACATGGCCTCGGAGGCCCCCATCATCCAGCGCGTGAGCCATATCCTCTCCCAGGCCGTGGCGGCCCAGGCCTCCGACATTCACATCGAAACCTACGAAGAAAAATCGGTGGTCCGGATACGGGTGGACGGCGAGCTGTACCCCATTGACGAGATTGATAACAAGGATGCCCCCGCTGTGGTGTCCCGCATCAAGATCCTTTCGCAACTGGACATTGCGGAACGCCGGATGCCGCAGGACGGGCGCACCAAGCTGCGCGTGCATGGCAAGGAAATGGACTCTCGCGTGTCCACCATTCCCACCATGTTTGGCGAATCGGTCGTCATGCGCTTGCTGGAAAAGAACTTCGACCTGCTCTCGTTGGAGAGCCTGCACTTCACGCCACCCACTTTGAAAACCATGCGTCAGCTGCTCAGCGTGCCACATGGGATCTTTCTGGTGACAGGTCCCACAGGCTCCGGGAAGTCCACCACGCTGTATGCCTCCATGCAGGAACTGGAGGGCGAGAACCTCAAGATTCTGACGGTGGAAGATCCGGTGGAGTACCGGCTGCAATGGCTCAACCAGGTGCAGGTCCAGCCCCAGATCGGGCTGACCTTTGCGAAGGTGTTGCGATCCTTTCTCCGTCAGGATCCTGATGTGATCATGATCGGGGAAATGCGCGATGGCGAAACCGCAGAAATTGCGGTGCAGGCGGCATTGACGGGCCACTTGGTCATGTCCACCCTGCACACCAACAGCGCGCTCGGGGCCATCGTGCGGCTCATCAACATGGGTGTGGAGCCCTATCTGATCACGGCGTCCGTCATTGGCGTGCTGGCGCAGCGCCTGGTGCGCAAGCTGTGTGAGGAATGCAAAGCGCCGTTGCTGCCGGACCAGGCGCAGGCGGCCGCAGCCTCCCTGGGCATGGCCATGGAGGAGGGCCAGGTCATCTATCGGTCCGTCGGTTGTTCTGCATGCCGGGGGACCGGCTACCGAGGGCGGTTGGCTGTTCATGAATTGCTGGTAATGTCAGAAGACGTAAAAAAAGTGGTGCTCGAAAGAGGTTCTTCGTTGGGGGGCGGAGATGGCGCCTATGCCGGGGGGAACTTGTTGCAGGATGGCGCCACCAAGGTCTTCAAAGGTCTGACGACTGCGGAAGAAGTCCTGCGCGTTGCGCGTCAAAATGATTGAATTTCAATACGATGGAATCACGTCCGATGGCAAGGCCTGCCAGGGGACGATCCGCGCGCTGAACGTGGAGACCGCGCGACTGCGACTCATTGGGCAGGGCGTGACGCCGGTTCGTATTGCAGACGAGTCGGCAGCAGTTGCCCAAGATGAGCCGCAAAGCCGGGGGGGCAAGCTCAAACGTGGCGAGATCCTTTTGTTCAGCCGCGAGATGGCCCACCTCAAGCAGGCCAACATGCCGCTGGACAAGGCGCTGGTCATGCTCAAGGAGACGGCCAACACGGAGCGGCTGAAAGCCTTCATTGCCAAGGTCGAGGAAGGGGTGCGTGGCGGTAAGTCTCTGTACCAGTCGCTGCTGCCGTTTGAGCGGGATCTTGGGCGCCAATATCTGGTTCTGATTCGGGCGGGGGAAACTTCTGGTTCGCTGCATGTGGTTCTGAAAGAACTCACAGTGCAACTGGAGGCAGAAGACAAGCTTCGCAACTACGTCATTTCCTCCATGACGTACCCCGTCATCTTGCTGATTGTTGCGGTGCTGTCCGTCGTGATGCTCCTGGCATTTGTGGTTCCCCAGTTTCGGGAAATTTTTGATTCCATGGGCGACAAACTGCCTTACTCCACGCGCTTGGTGGTCGATCTCAGTGATCTGATCCGCTCGCACTGGATGGCAATCCTGTTAGGCTTGACGGTGGTCTTGTTCCTGGGCTCCCGCTGGGGCGCGACGCCTGCGGGGCGGTTGCGCGTTGACAGTGTGCTGTTGGACCTCCCCCTGTTCGGCAAGGTGTTGCGGAATCTGCAGTTTGCTATTTATTTCCGCACCTTCGGCATCTTGCTGCAGCGGGGTGTACCCATGGTGGATGCGTTGCGCATTGCTGTGGACGCACTGACCAATACCGCATTGCGCAAGGATATTGAACCTCTGGTGGGCATTGTAAAAACAGGCAAACGACTTTCCACAGGGTTTGTCTCTCCTTACTTCGGGAAATCCAGCACCCCGCAGCTTATTCGGGTTGCAGAGGAAACAGGGCAGCTTGATATTACTCTGCTGGGTTTGGCGGATCGTTATGAGGATGAAGGTCGGCGTACCATGGGGCGTGTTTTGGCAGCCATGGAACCCTTGATTATTATTGTTTTGGGGGCATTGGTTGCCTTCATTATTATTGCGATTCTGGGTGGCGTTTTGTCGATCAACGACACAATTTGATTCTGGATTATTTGAGAGATTTTGAAATGAATGTAGTGAATTTTGAACACAAAGCAATGGCGCGAGCGCAGCGTTCCTCGGGCTTCACGCTGATTGAATTGCTGGTGGTTCTGGTGATTCTGACGTTGCTTGCCGGGCTGGTGGGCCCGAAGGTGCTTGATCAACTAGGCGGTGCCAAGTCCAAGACGGCCCGCATTCAGATCTCGGAAATTGAGCAGAGCCTGGACCTTTTCAAGCTGGACGTCGGCCGTTATCCCAATGATGCTGAAGGGCTGCGTGCCTTGGCAGAGCGGCCCGCAACGGCCCAGGGATGGAATGGCCCCTACCTGAAGAAGGGCCTGCCTTCTGATCCTTGGGGTGCCGCCTATTTGTACAAAAACCCGGGACGCAATGGCGGGCCCGACGTGTTCTCTCTGGGGTCTGACGCCAAGCCGGGCGGTGACGGTGAGAACGCGGACGTTTTTAACTGACGCTCTGTTGCGCTTTCCACTCCCCAGTGCCGTCTGGTGACTTGTTTCGCATGAGCCGCCCTTGGTTGGCGCCAGACCTCCGCATCCGTGGCTTCACGTTGTTGGAGATGCTGGTCGTGCTGGTGCTGGCTGCCATTACTGTCTCCGTGGTGGGGGCGGGCGGGCAGGCGTACATGGAGCGTTCACGCTACAACCAGACGGTACGGGATGTTTCCAGCCAACTGAACAAAGCACGTGCGCTCAGCGTCCAGGAAGGCCGTTCGGTGGCCGTGACCTACCAGCCAGACATTCGCAGGCTGGTGGTTGACGGGCGCCTGGCCCTGGAGGTGCCAGCATCACTGGTGGTCCAGTGGGAAGCGATTGAACGCAATTCGCGGACTGGCAAAACTGCAACTGCCGTGGGAGAACCTATTTTTGTGTTCAATTCCGACGGCGGCGCACGTGGCGGGCGGCTTGCAGTGCTAAGAGGTGGGCAGGGCGTCAGCTTTCGCGTGAACTGGCTCCTTGGGACGGTGGAGCAATCCATGGTCGCGGCCCAGTCATGACCGTGACGTGCTGTCTGTTGCCCCTGATTGATCCTATTTTCAAGTCATTCAGGCGAGCGCCACGGAATCAACGGGGGTTCAGTTTGCTGGAGGCCTTGGTCGCCATGGCAATTGCTTCCATTGCGCTGGCAAGTCTTTACCGCAGCGTGGGGCAAGGCTCCAAAAATGTGGTGGATGTGGAGGCTCGGGTGGAGGCCTCTCTCGTGGCCAGGTCGGCAGTGGCTGCTGGAACCTTTGCAGAGGATTTGATGCGACAGGATTCCGGGCGGGCAGGCGATTGGAATTGGCGGATTCAGGTGGCGCCCGAACCGGTCCAAATGATGGACGAGAGTGGTCGCCCGGTGGCCGGGCCACCTGTGCGTGCGGCAAGGGTGACCGTAGAGGTCAGTAAAGATGGGGTGACGGCTGTCACATGGACCACATGGAAGCCCTACAGGTCTGCACCATGACCCACTCTTTTCGAAAAACTTCCCGTGGTTTTACCTTGTTGGAGTTGCTGGTCGCATTGGCCGTGACGTCCGCAGTGGTCGCTCTGGTGTTTGCGGGCGTGGGAGTCATCGGGCGTTCGGAAGAGCGCAACCAGCGCGTCATTGAGCGCTCTGAACGCATGTTGGTGGTCAGCCAATGGCTTGGGCGCAAGTTTGACACCCTGCGCTTGTTGAGTCGGCGCGACGAAAACATCTTTGTGAATTTCTTTAGCGGAAATGCTGCGGGTGCGATCTGGGTGGCGCCATTGCCAGAGCGGGGGGATGCTGGGGGACTCTACGTATTTCGCATGAGCCCCCTGCGCCATGCCGATGGGCGCGTCGATCTGTCGGTAGAAGCCGTTCCTTATGACGGAGCACTGATGGCGCTGGACTGGGGCAAGGCTTTGCGCGAAACACTTCTGTCGGATGTGCGAACGCTTCAGTGGCATTACCAGGACGGGCTGACGGGTCAGTGGACTCAGCAATGGGACTCTGCCAAAGCGCAGTACCCCGCACGTATCCGGGTGGAAATTGCCGATGCGCGCGGAGACTGGCCTCCTCTGGTGTTCCCTCTCGCGAGGGCAAGGTGATGAAGCGGTCGAAACACGGCAGCCGGGGCGCAGCGCTGATTCTGGTGCTGTGGCTGGTTGCATCCTTGTCATTGGTGGTGATGGCGAGTTCACGGGGGATTCGCCAGCAAACGCAGCGCGCAGCGCTGGATTTGGAACGCTTGCGCGCAGAGTCCGTGCTGGACGCCGCGATCCAACTGACAGCGCAGCGAATGATGTCCGAAAAGACCGCAGACAGTTGGTACCGCATTCAACGTTTGCCAATGGGGTCGAATGACATCTGGGTGGAGGTCACGCCTTCTGGAGGTCTGGTAGACGTTAATGTCGCCAGCGAAGCCCTGCTGCAGGCGCTCTTTCAAAGAGCTGGAGGGCTCTCCTCGGGGGAGGCTGCCATCTTGACCTCACGTGTGCGGGACTTCATCGACCCTGACGACACGCCAGGTGGGGTGGGCGGGGCTGAGGCTGCCCAATACCGCGCTGCTGGCTGGCCCTCCCTGCCTCGAAATGGCGCGCTGGATGACCTTTCGGAACTGAGATCAGTCCTGGGAATGACGTCTGAGCTCTATGAGATAATCGCGCCCCACTTGGGTATCAATGGGCAGCAACGCATCGAAATCGATTCAGCCCCCCCCGCCCTGATCGACGTCCTCACGGGACAGCCAGGTTTGGGGGCGCGCATTCACAACTCCCCACCGGAAACGCGGGCTGGCGTGCTTTTGACAGGAGCTGCAGCCGAATTTTTCTCGCCTGCCCGCGCTGGAGGCGGTCTGACAGTGCGCCTCAATGCTTTTGTGCGGGCTGAAGGTGATCGCTGGTGGCAGCGTGAGGCATGGATCGATCTCAGCGAGCGTCCCGGTGGTCTGACGCCCTGGACAACGCTCTCTTTGGAGCCGACACGCCGCTTAAACAAGCCGGAACAGGAATTCAAGCCATGACAGGTTGGGGGCAGCTATCTCTTCGTGCGCAAAAAACACTGGACCGAATGGCATGGGGTTTCGGTGATCTCAAGCGCGTTCTCATGGAGCATGGCGCCTGGCCTGCAGTCGCGAGTGCAGCCATTGCGTCCGACGGAGGGCGTTGGACCATCACTGGAACCCGTGCCCGCAAGCGCGCCAACAACCGAAAGGCTTCCAGCCTGCTGGTACCGGAGTCCGGCTGTCTTTGGGGCACCGTGCAGTTGCCGGATATGCCGCGGCGCTCGTTGGCAGGCGGCGTCGAAGAAGCCCTGTGGCGGGTCTCTCCCATGCCGCCGGAACAGATTGTGGCGGCATGGTGGGCAGAACCTCAAGCCCAAGGTGGTTGGATGGTGGAGTGGGGCATGTGCCGACGCAACACCCTGGCCGAGCAAATGGCGCAGCACGGGTTTGCCGAAAATGCGCCTGTGTATCTGATGCGCCAGGGGCGCGCGCTTCCCGTCCGTACTGCGGCGTGGCAAAAGCAGTACAACCGCCAGCGTTGGATGGATTGGTTGGGGGTGGGGCTGGTGCTTGTCCTGCTCGCAGCATTGTCATTGCCGGCACTCATGCCGCTGGTCTTGAAGCGCCAGGCCGTGGTCCGCGCTGTGGAGCACGTCAACATGCTGGAGCCCAAGGCGGCTCCCTTGCGCCAGAAGATGGATGAACTGCGTCGCCAGGCAGAACTGGCGGAAGAGCTTCGCAAGAACATCAGTACGGACCTGCCTCTCGCCAGTGTCGTGGATGCGCTTTCCGCCGCTATTCCTGCCGACACCTGGCTCGATCGCATCGAAGTCAACGGTAGCGAAATCCGGATCACGGGCTTGACGGCTAACGCTACCGAACTTATTGGGCATCTAGGGCGCCAGCCTGGCTTGGTGGATGTGCGCGCCACCGGGGCAAATGTGCGCGACGGCACGCTGAATAAAGAGCGCTTCACGTTTGAAATGCGCTGGCGGGGCGAGGGAGCAAAACCATGAAAATGAATGTATGGCGCCGTCATTCGGTGGTTTTGCTGCTGGTGCTGTTTGTTGGCGCCTTGGCTTGTGCCGCTCTGATTTACAGCACTCTCTGGGCGCGTTACAACAACGCCCTGCAACAACTGGAGCCCCGCAGCGAACGCCTGGAAGGGGTAGTGAACGCCGGCGCTGAAATCGAAACCCTGCTCAGCGCTGCAAGCAGTACAGTGGCCCCGCTGGTGCACCCTGCTGGCGAAACTTCTCAAAACGATATCCAGCAGAAGCTTCGCCAGATGATCATGGCTTCTGGCGGCACGCTGGTTTCGTCCCAGGTCGCACTGGAGCCTGGGGTGGATGGCAAGCTGGCGCGCATACGCTTGACGGCAACCGTGAATGGTGAATGGGTCAAGTTGGTGAGCTTTATGGAAAGTCTTCAGACGCACCGCCCTCCTTTCTGGGTGCGCACCGCCAACATCACGCGTGAGGGGGCAAGTTCTGGCGCGGGTCCGCAAAATGCACGCCTGTCTTTGCAGCTGGAGGCCCCCTTGGCACCAGAAAAGGCCAAGCCATGATCAAACTTTGGTACGTCGGCCCCGTCCTGGGTGCCGTAGCTGTGGCTGCGAGCGCTTACTGGTGGCATACCGAAAAAGAGCGCTGGAACCCGCCGCAAGCGCGCCGGCCCGATCTTCCAAAGGTTGAGCCCATGCCCCCGGTGATCAAGGTCCGGGCAAAGCAGGCAGTGGAGCGCCCCTTGTTGTGGGCATCGCGGCGCCCGGTGGCGGTGGAAGAAAAAAAGACCAGTTTGGTCACGGAGTTGCTGCAGGCGCGCCTCACTGCAGTATTTGAGTCTGGCAAGGAGCGTGTGGCCATCTTGCAGCGCCCCGATGGCAGCACCCTCAAGATCACCGGGGAAACCAAACCCTGGCGAGTTGAGTCCTTTGATGGCCGCAAGGCTCTCTTTGTGTCAGCTGATGACCAACGTGTAGAGCGCCCGCTGGAAGCGGGAAGTGCGGCGGCCGTGAAAGCCGGACCGATCGGTGACCGCCTGCGCAGGCCTGCAACAAATCAATAAGCCCTAGCGGCGTACCCCAATATTGGAGCTATCTCTATGAATATTCGGCCATCCATCCTCTTGCTCGCATTGCTGGCGGCAGGCTGTGCCAGCACGCAGGGAGGTCCTGCGGCGTCCGGAGTTGCGGACTCCAAGGTCGCAGTTGGCGGAGCACCGGGGCCATCGCAGCCTGTTGCAGCTGCGGCTGCGCCAGTGGCGCCAAGCCCTGCACCGGCAGCGTCAGCGCCCAAGGAGCAGGCGCAAAAGAATGCTTCTTCCAGCACCAAGCTTTATCCTGGCAACGACCAGTTTTTCAAGCGCGACAAGGCTCCTGCGATCGATCCCGTGCTTGCCAAGGGCGACAAGGTGGCACTCAATTTCGAGAATGTCACTGTCAGCAACTTGGCTACAGCGTTGCTAGGAGACCTGCTCAAGCTCAACTACACCATCGACGCTGGTGGCGAAACGGTGGTGAGCCTGCATACGCGCCAGCCGCTGCTGCGCAGTCAGGTTCTGGATGTGCTGGATGCGGTGCTGTTGCCCCACGACTTGGCCATCGTCCGCGACAACGCGGGGGTCTACCACGTGACCAAGCGTACCGTTACCGTGGGCGCGCGCCCGGTGGTGGGGGCGTCCAAATTCAAGGATCTGTCGGGTGCCGGGACGGTTATCGTTCCCTTGAACCACATTGCAGCGGCCGAGATGGCCAAGATTCTGGCGCCTATCGCACCCCGTGAGGCCATCGTCTACGTGGATTCCTTGCGCAACCTGCTGGTGCTGCAGGGCAGCAAGGCCCAGTTGGGTGGTTGGCTGGAAATGGTGGAAGCGTTTGACGTGGACTTTCTCTCTGGCATGTCGCTGGGTGTGTTCGTGTTGGAAAACGCCAACGTCAACGTGGTACGGGATGCCCTGCAGGCGATGCTGGGTTCTGACAAATCCTCCGATCCCTATGGGGGTGCTGGTGCCGCACCTGCGGGGGGCGCGCCTAGCACGTCGGGTGCTGCTGCAGGTGGTGCGGCTGCAAGTGGTGGTGCCAGCGGTGCCGGCGCCCAGATGGCGACCCCTTTGGGTGGCTTGATTCGCGTCTTTCCCGTTGAGCGCCTGAATGCCCTGGTAGTGGTCACGCCGCGCAGTCATTTGTTGGCCCAAGTGGAAACCTGGATCCGTCGCCTGGACCGTCCTACCGATACGCTGGAGGCCAGCCTGTTTGTGTATCCGGTGCAAAACGGCTCGGCATTGCAGCTGGCGGAAATGCTCAATGGCCTTTTTGGTGGGCAGTCCGGGCAAGCCGGCTCGGGTGGCGTCGCGGCGGGCTCGGCGCCCACGCAGTTCTCTCGGGGGGCGGGGGGCTCCGGTCTGGGTACGGGCAGCACTGGCAATACGGGCAGTTCCAGCGGCCTCTATGGCAATAGCAGCAGCTCCGGCACAGGCAGTAGTCCTATGAACGCCGCGCTGGGTGCTGGCGGAAACAGAACTTCTTCGAACAACACATCCCTTACGTCGACGAGTCAATTGGGCGGCAATGTGCGTGTGGTTGCAGACGAGAAGCGCAACGCTCTGCTGATTCGCGCTCCGCGCACCGAATACCGCCGCATCGAGCAGGCATTGCGCGAACTGGACAGGGCTCCGATGCAGGTGTTGATTGAGGCCAGCATCGTGGAGGTGAGCCTCACGGGCAACCTTGAATATGGTGTGGAGTGGTTCCTGCAGAACGGTCTTAGCAGGGACCGCCAAGGTGGGGCACTGTTGGATCTCAACAGCGAAATCAGCGGGATAGGCCCTAAAGTCCCTGGCTTTTCGTACACCATCACCAAGGCGAACGTGGTTCGCGCCGCGCTGAACGCCGTTGCCTCAAAAAATCAAGTGCGGTTGTTATCTAGTCCGTCGCTCCTGGTTCTGAACAACCACACCGCGACCATTCAAGTCGGAGACCAACAGCCCATTCTGAGTTCAACTTCGGCCGCTACTGGCAGTAGCTTTATCACTCAGTCCATTACTTACAAAGATACTGGTGTGATGCTCTCCGTTACGCCATCCGTCAATGCGGGGGGGTTGATCTCCATGGATATCTCTCAGCAAGTCACCGATGTGGGTGAGAGGGACGTTGTGACGAGTCAGCGGTCCTTTCAGACCCGGCAAATACAAACGCGTGTCGCAGTGCGTTCCGGCGAGTCCATCGTTCTGGGTGGGTTGATTCGTGAAAATGACACCAACAGCCGTGCCGGTTTGCCGGGGCTTGCAGACGTCCCGGTGTTGGGGGCCCTATTCTCAAATACGTCAAACCAGCGTAGACGCACGGAGCTGCTGGTGCTAATGACGCCCCGCGCTCTGGAGGACGATGATCAGCTGCGTTCGGCCAGTGCGGAGATGCGGGAACGTATGCGCTCCTTGTCCTTGCAGGCACAGCCAATGAGTTTCCGCCCGCCAGATGCCCCGTTGCAACCCTCGCGCTGACTGCGCCTGGCTCCTACGGCTCTGGCCAACGTCGCGCATCCCACATATAGATAGTCAATCAGGAGATTCTTAACATGACAAAACCTGTTACCCGTCGTCATCTTGTCGCAACCCTGGCTGCGCCTGCGGTTTTGGCGGTGCTGGTGGGCTGTGCCGCCACTGGTGGTGCAGTGGTGTCGGCTGAAGATGACCAGGCAGCACTTCTGGCCCGGTCGAAAGCGTACTGGGCGCTCATTCAGAAAAATGACCGCGTAGGAGCCTGGGCCTATGAGGCGTTGTCCAAGGACCCGAGCGGTACGTTGGAAGGCTACCTCAAGCGTGGGGGCATTGCATTTGATGCGGTGGAGGTGCGTGGTGTGCGCAGCATTGACGGGGGCAGCGCCATCGTTACCGTCTGGATGCGCTACTCCCTGCCATTGTTACGTGTAAAACGAAAGGAGGCTGTGCTGGAAGATGAATGGCGCCGCGTTGATGGTGCATGGCACCATGTGCAGCGGCCTAGTGTCATGTTTCCAACATCGCAGTGATGGTTCGTTGTTTGGGTGCAACAAACTACCGTGCGGTGGTTTTCTGACTGAAATAGGTTGAAAAAATCGAAGGTATCAGTATAGGATTGCATCAACCCAAACGGAGTACGGATGGGTTGCAGATCCCGCACAGGGTGGGAAAGCTTCCTTCAATTATCTAAGGACTGAGAAGATGAAAAAATTTGCAATGGCAGCCGTTGCAGCCGCTGCGCTGAGTGCTGGTGTGGCGCAGGCGTACACCGTGGGTACGTACAGCAATGGTTTCGTGGTTCCTAACGTGGTCCACAACGGCGACGCCGATACCACTGCAGTGGGTATCGTCAATCAAACCGGCAACACTGTGCCTGTGTTTTGGACGTTCTTTGATGCGAACTCCAACCACGTCACCGACGGTTGCTTCCCTATGACCAACAAGGACTTCGAGCCTTTCGTTTGGTCGCAGCAATCCGGTAACGGTCTGAGTGGCGTGCGTGGTTACCTGGTGTTCGCTGTTGGTGCAAACACCGCCAACACCTCTGCAGCAACTGCATGTAATGTGGCTGCCGCAACGGCTGGTGCAGCTGCTAACGGTCAAATCGGTGCTAGCGCCTTCCAGGTCACCACCGGTACCCAAGACGTGGCTTATGTTCCAGTGATCGACGGTCCTCTGAACCTGGTTTCTGGTTCTGACCTGACCATCCTGGGCCCAAATAGCCTGCTGTCCGTTGGTGGTGCTCGTGCTGTTGGTGCTACTGCCTCGGCCCTCATTCCACCTCAGACGCCTAATCCTTCCTTCAGCATGCGTTACGCTATCGATAACACGGCTAATGCAGGTCTGGAGACCCGCATTGTGGTGTGGTCGACTGGTGACCAGCGTGGCACCCACACGGTTAACATGTACGATGCGGCTCAAAACCGTAAGTCTGTGAACTTCGCTCTGGCTGAAGCTGAACTGTCGTTCTTTAATCCAGAAACGATCCCAGGCCGTCCTGCAAACTTTGGCGATGGCTTCATTGAATGGGCTCCCATGTCTGCTGAGCCAGCTGACTACCCAGGTACTTCTGGTCAATCGCTGTTCTTCCTGGGCGGTTCTGTGTTCACGTACAGCGTGATCAACATGCCTGCTTTCGGTGCTATCCAGTCCATCCTTGGTACGCACAACTAATTTTTCTTGATATGCACGGCAGTTTACACCGTGCATAAAAAGAAAAAACAAGCGGCCACATTGGGGCTGCATAAAAAAATGGCGCCGTTCGGCGCCATTTTTTTTGCATGTCTGGGGTCTTTATGAAATTGTCTTGCTCTGTTTCTTTCCGGCTTCTTGCTGTGCTGGGTTTTTGGGGGCTGGCGGGTTGCCAGATGCAGCCCGTATCTGTTGAAGGAGGGGGGGCTCCTCCCGCTAAGGCGCCAGTCACTCAAGGTGCTTCTGATCGAACGGCCATTGATGCTCACATGGTCTGGGGTGGTGAGGTGCGCTGTTTTGCCAAGGGAGAGTGCCGCTTCGTGCTGGTCGAGCATGAAGAGGGGCGGGTGGTTCTGCACCAACTCAGCGGAAGAACCTCTCGTCAGTTGGATCGCCAACCTGTGGCCTACCATCCGGATTCTGCAGTGTGGTTGTCGGACACCCTGGTGGCTGCAGCTGTTGAGGCTACGGGGAGTCTCGACATCTTCAGAGTAGAGGGCGAGCGCCTGGTGCGAATACATCAGGCTGTTGTAGGTTTTGCCCCGCGTGATGTCGTCTTGGTCAGCGCGTCGCAGGGCCAATACAAGATGTTGGCAACACCGTACAGCGGAAAGAATGTGGCGTGGATCGATTGGCACGAAGACAATCGGCAGGCAGCCGTGTCAAAAGCGGTGCGATGGTGTGAGGCTCCGTGGCATCCTGTTCGCGTGACCAAAATTCCTGGCACGGCAAGTGGTGGATTTGCCGTCGCCTGTCTTGATGATCGCAAGGTTGTGGCAGTCTCCGATACAGATCTCCTGGCAACACCCCGCGTGCTTGCCACTTTTGGTGCTATCGCTCGCCATGCGCGGCCTTCACCTTCGGGTCAGTGGTTGTATGTGGCTTTGGAGACTGGTGCACGCAATGCCCGTATCAACATGCAAACCGGGGAACTCCAATACATACAGTCACCTCTGACGGGCAGTGTTGCTGTCGCTCCACTGTCTGACGATCTGGTCGTGTGGGCTGACGACGGAAAGATGTATCTGCAGCGTCTTGATGCTGACGCGAAAGTGTTGGAAACGCGCTGGATAAAGACCAGCGGATTCTCTACGGGTTTGCAGCTCATCGATGTGGATGGTGATGGCGGGCGCGACTTGGTGGTGCTCAATTCAGTCGATTCCGTCGTGGATGTGATCTACGGCCCGCTTTGGGATCGCGCTGTCGAACGCCTGTGAGTTTGTTTTTTGTAGTAATTACTATGACCCCTTCTTTGTGCAATCCGGGCTGGCTTCGAGCCCTTGTAATGTGTGTTGCAGCCGCTACTGCATCGCTGGCAGGTGCGTCGGAGACGCTGGTTCGCCTATCCAATGGTGAAACGATCAGTCAAGATGACTTTTCGGCCTATGTGGAAAAGCGGATAGATCTTCGGGCGTCCAGTCGCAACGTTTGGGGCGTACAAACTGTATTGCGGGAAATGGCCACGGTACGGGTGCTATCCCTGGAGGGCGCACGAATCGGTGAGCCGCGCCAAGAGGGAAGGGAGGAGCAGCGTTTTGATGATGTCTATGCACACGCTGTCCATACCAAGCTGCTTCCTGTCTGTGCGCCTCCTGCCGACGAGAAGGCATCGCGTCAGTATTTCAGCGACAACCCTCAGGCATTCCGGGTGCCGCCGATGGCTCGGCTGAGTCGAGTGATTCTTCCTGCGTCCGAGATCCTGGAGGGTGAACCTGCCGCAGCATGGCTGATGAAAGAGGCGGAGATTGTTGCTTCGGGGAAGAAGTCATTTGATGACTTGGTCAAGCAAGCAGAGGCTGTGTACAGGCTGGACACTCAAGGTGATTTAGGTTGGATTACCCTTTTTGATGAAGATGCTAGTGTGCTGCGTGTTTTGGCTACGGCAAAACAAGGGGAGATGGTAGGCCCACTTCGCGAAGGCGATTTCGCCTATCTTTTCAAGGTGAATGAAAAGCGTGAGGGGCGTCAGTTGGCGTGGGAAGAGGTTGCTGTGTCTGTGCCCGCCCGTGCCGTCTCCTTTTGTCGCCAAGAGGGTGCCAAGAAGGTTCGAAGCGATTTGTTTGCGAAGTACGGCGTTGAACTGGATAACGCTGCGATCAGATCGCTATTCTTGAAGCAGCCTCCAGCCAAATAACCGCTGACGTAGTTGGGAGCCCGGGAGGGGCGCCACTTTTGGGTGGCGCAGTACAATGGTCGGTTTTGCAGATTGCCATGGCGCTCTGCCAGAAATGTGCAATCTGACGACAAGGCGCATGGCGCTATCTTCCTATTGAGCTCCCGCCAATTCTGCCAATGACTGAAATACGCGCCTCCGTGTTGATCCCCGTCAAGAACGGAGGGCACTTGCTGGGTGAAGTGCTGGATGCTGTGCTCTCGCAGCAAGCACCTTGGCCATTCGAGGTCATTGTGATGGACTCCGGATCATCCGACGATTCTGTGGAGTGCGCTCGGCAGCGTGGTGTTCGTGTAGAGACCATTCCTGCGGCAGAGTTCGGCCACGGGCGTACACGCAATCTACTGGCTTCCATGGCAAGGGGGCAGTTTCTGGTATTTATCACGCAAGACGCGCGACCTGCGGGCTCCAAATGGCTGTACAACATGGTGCAGGGTTGCGATGCTGAGCCAGGCGTCGCGGGGGCTTTTGGTCCTCATCGAGCGCATCCCCAAGCGCGGCATGTTACGCACTGTGAGCTGAATCAGCATTTTGCCGGCTTTGGTGACAAGCTGTCTGTGGTTCGCCTTGAAGACCCCGCCCGATTTGCCAGAGATCCTGGTTACCGCCAGTGGCTGCACTTTTTCTCCAGCAACAATTCATGCATCCGCCGATCGGTGTGGGAGCAACTGCCTTTGCCAGAAGTGGCATTTGCAGAGGACCAGACATGGGCGCTGCGCGCCATTGAGGCGGGGCACGCGAAGGCCTTTGTGCCAGATGCGGTGGTCTACCATTCGCACGATTTCGGTGTGTGGGAGACGTTGCAGCGCAATTTTGACGAAGCACGCTCATTCAATCTCTATTTTGGCTATCGCATTCAGGACAGCTTGGTGCAGGCTTTGAAGTCCGGTCTGTACTTGGCAAAGCGGGATCTTGGCTGGTTACGTGGCGGGGGGCTGCAGGGCTGGCGCCTTTGTAAAAATGCGATTTACATGGGCTTCATTGAAATGGCGAGGGTTTCGGGGCAATACCTGGGCACGCGCCACGACCGTTTGCCCGCTTGGCTGCTGCGCTCGGTGTCGCGCGATGAGCAATTGCAGCGTGCGGGAGCTGTCTGACCATGGCGTTGAATCTGTCCAAGAAGATCTGGCGTGTAAAAGAAATGGCGCGCAAGGAAGGCGTTTTTGCCGCCCTGCGTGCGGTGGTGCGTCGCCTGCGCCAAGGCCCCGGGAGGTATGTGGATGTCTTTCGACACTACGACTTTGCCCTGCCTTATGTCTTGCCTGCCCAGTCGGGTGAGGCCAAGCCGGGCACCCTGCTGTGGTTCATTCCAGACTTCAATGTCGGGTCCGGTGGCCATCTGAACATCTTCCGCACCATCTGGCATCTGGAGCAGATGGGCTATGCCTCCAGTATCGTGATCGGCAAGCCCGTCATGCACCACGATGCGCAGGAGGCCCGCGAGGCCATTCGGAAGCACTTCTTTCCGCTGCAGGCGCAGGTGTTGTTGGGTCTTGAAGATCTGCCGCCGTGCGAATTTTCCATTGCTACGGGATGGGACACTGCCTACACCGTACGCGCCTTTACGGGCGCGAGGCACAAGCTCTACTTTGTGCAGGACTACGAGCCGCATTTTTACCCCGTCGGGTCGGAGTCGGTCTTAGCACAGAATACTTACAGCTTTGGATTTTTCGGCATCACGGCGGGTGGCTGGCTGGCCAGCAAGTTGGCGAATGAATATGGCATGACCACCCACGCGGTAGGTTTTGGAGTGGAACTAGAGCGTTACCGGCGCTTGCCGCGCAGGGAGCCGGAGATTCGCCGGGTTTTCTTCTACGCGCGTCCCCCCACGCCCCGCAGGGCGTTTGAGATAGGACTTCTGGTGCTGAATGCAGTGTGGGAGCGGATGCCCGACGTCCAGTTCGTACTGGCAGGCTGGGACACGGCTGGCTATCACATTCCGTTTCCACACTTGGGGTGTGGAACCGTGGCGCTCGATGATCTGCCGGATCTCTACAGCCAGTGCGATGTGGCGCTGGTTCTGTCGCTCACGAATGCATCGCTATTGCCCCTGGAGTTGATGGCTTCGGGTTGTGCTGTGGTTTCGAATCGGGGCCCCAACGTGGAATGGCTGCTCAATGAAGACGTGGCCACTCTGGCAGAGTCTTCGCCCGAGGGGTTGGCGGATGCAGTCTGTGACTTGTTGCAGAACGATGAACGGCGCCATGCTTTGAGCGCACGGGCCGAAAAGTTTGCGCGGGCGCAGACTTGGGACATGGTTGCGAAGGACTTTGAAGCCGCCCTGCTGCACGCGCGCACCCAGCAGCAAGTGGAGGCTTCCTGATGCGTTGCGCAATTTTGGGAGGTGCCGGGTTTCTGGGGCGCCATATTGGGCGTGCCATGGCGTCGGAAGGCGCAGAGGTGTGGTCGGTAGACCGGTCATTGTCGGCTGCGGGTAGTGCTCCCTGGCTGGCAGGAGAGGTGCAGGCAGATTGTTTTGACCTGCCCTCCTGGTGGGATGTGGTGGGGGGGGCAGATGTGATTGTTCACCTCGCTTCCTCCACGGTGCCGGCCACGGCCAGTGAGGACCCTATCCAGGATGTCCAGACCAATCTAGTGGGAACCTTGCGCCTTCTTCAGGAATTGCGAAAAAAGGCTGTGCGCCCCAGGTTGCTGTTTGCGTCATCCGGCGGGGCGGTGTACGGGCGGCCGCAGTATGTGCCTTTGTGTGAGGCCCATCCCACCATGCCCATGGGGGCCTACGGCGCCACCAAACTGGCGATTGAGCACCACTTGCGCATCGAAGAAGCACAGCATGGCCTGCCATGCCGGATTCTGCGCTTGAGCAATCCCTACGGTGAGTGGCAGCAACCCCATGGAGTCCAAGGTGTGATTGCCGTTTTCGCACACCGTGCGCTCAATGCGCAACCGCTGGATGTGTGGGGTGATGGGTCCGTGGTGCGCGATTTTGTTTACGCTGCGGATGTGGGATATGCGTTCGCAGCAGCGGCACGCCATGAGGGGGAGACCCGGATATTCAACATTGGCGGTGGTGCAGGGCACAGCGTCAACGATATTGTGCACACACTGGAGCAGTTGTTGGGGCATGCCGTAGAACGGCGTGTATTCCCCGCGCGTCCTTTTGACCCACCGGTCAATGTGTTGGACATTCAGCGTGCCCAGAACGAGCTGTTCTGGAAGCCGACGATGGCTTTCGAGGATGGGGTGGCCAAATCGGTCGAATGGCTGCGGACGGTAGCATGACGCGCCCTGTTTCCCATTCCACTGGGGTCTCATCGGCAGCGCCGCGCAATGCGCGCCAGTTGTGGGTGCTTTGGCGTTACTGGATGGTGCGCGAGTTCAAGACCCGCTATGCCGGTTCGGTATTGGGTTTTGCCTGGGCTTTTGTTCAGCCCGTTGCCACGCTGGCCATCTTCTATGTTCTTTTTGGCCTGGTGCTGGCGGTGCGGGTGCCCGGGCTGGACGTGAACAATGGCTATCTGCTGCACCTTCTGGCAGGGCTTGCAGTCTGGCTGCCCTTTACCGATGCCATTGGCCGGGGGGTTGGGTCTCTGGCGGCGTATGAGGACTTTCTGCGCAAGCAGCCTATGCCTGCGGAGATACTGCCCGCAGTGTCCGTTGGCGGCAGCCTGCTCGTTCTGGGTATTGGCTATGCGCTGTTGATTGTCTTGTCGGTGGTGCAGGGTGTGGGGCCTTACGCGTCATTGGCTTGGCTGCCGGTTCTGGTGCTGGCCCAGATTGCGCTGACCTTTGGTCTTACGTTGTTGCTGAGCATGGCCCATTTTCTGTGGCGTGATGTGGGCTCCATGGTGGCCTTCGCACTACAGCTCTGGTTCTACCTGACACCTGTCGTATACCCCCTGTCCCAGGTGCCGGAGAAATTCCACAACTGGTTCCTTTTCAACCCCGTAGCGTGCCTGGTCCTGATGGTGCAGAGCACTGTATTGCATATGCCGGTACCGCCGGGAACCCCCGTGGCCTTGGCCGTATGGGTGTTGTTGCTGGGTGGAGGGGGGTGGTGGTTCTTCCGCTCCATGAAGTCTGCACTGGGCGAGGCCTTGTAAAGCCATGACGATCCGCTTTGAAGGCATTGAAAAGACCTATATGGTCTACAGCCGTCCTCAGGACCGGCTTTGGGAGTGGGTGACGCGTAAGCAGCGCCACCGTATACATGTCGCTTTGACCGGGGTGGATTTTGAGGTGCAGGCCGGCGAAACGTTTGGCCTCATTGGTGAGAACGGTGCGGGCAAAAGCACCTTGCTGAAAATCGCGGCAGGCACCATCCGTCCCACCCGTGGGCAGGTGTTTCAAGAAGGCCGCGTTGCCGCGTTGCTGGAGCTTGGTGCGGGGTTTCACCCGGAGGAGTCCGGCTACGACAACATCCGCTTCATGGCCGCGTTGCATGGGCTGGAGGGCGCCGCCATGGAGGACTTCATTGTCCGTGCCACTGCGTTCTCGGAGTTGACCAAGGAGACGCTGGAGCGGCCGGTGAAGACCTACTCATCGGGCATGTTCATGCGGCTCGCTTTTGCCGCTGCGACGGCCATCGATCCGGATGTGTTGATCGTGGACGAGGCGCTCTCCGTGGGCGACCTGCATTTCCAGAAGAAGAGCCTCAATCGCATTCTGGAGCTTCGTGAGCGAGGCGCCACGGTGCTTTTCTGTTCCCACAACCTGTATCAGGTACGAAGCCTCTGTCAGCGGGCGGCATGGATACACGGTGGTCGCGTGCAAGCGATCGGAGCTACCGAGGACGTGGTGACCGCCTACGAATCCCATGAGCGACGCAGGTATGCCCACCTGCGCGTCGAGGCCCATGAGGCCGCAAAAAAGGATGAAGCGGCGCAGCCCGCAGCGGCGTCTTCGTCGGGAGCACCGCTGGTAAAAATCGCAGGCCTGACGATCGAAACGGGGGACGGCATCAACCCTGCGCAGGTGGATTCGTTTCAGGATCTGTCGGTAGAGATCGAGATCGAGTCCTATGGGGACGCGCCGTTTCATGTGTTGTTTGCAATTGTTCGCCCGGACAAGGACAACGTTTTTGGCACGAGCACGCAGTTTCGCGCCGAGGGTAAGCCGCTGCAGGGCACTGGCAGCCACCGCATTCGTGCCAGGTTCCCCCGCTTGCCGCTACTGTCTGGTGAGTACCTCTGGAGCGTGTATGTCCTGGATGATTCAGGTATCCAGGTGCTGGACATGGCGGAACTTATCCAGCCTTTTACCGTGCTGAACCAGAAGCACCGGGAGTTTGGTGTTGCCTGGCTGGAACACGAATGGGTGCTGGCGGAATGACGCGAGCCTGGTCTCTGGACCTGCTTTTCCCTCTCATTGCCCGGCTGCCTACGACCCTGCCCTGGCGGCTGGCCGGGCGGATAGGGCGGGAATCAGCTGCGGAGCGCGAGCACCTGCTGCGCTGGCTCGAAAGCTTGTTTGCCCGGGTCTTCCCGGAAGCCACGGGGGAGCAGCATGCGCTATGGGCTCGAGCCCACTTGGCCATGTTAGCGCAGGAGATGGTGGATGCCATGGCCTTCAGCCGCCTGGGCCGTTCCGGAGGGCCGACCATTGATCTGCAAGGTGCCGAGTTTGCCAAAGGCCTGGCTCGCCAAGGCAAGGGCTTCATACTGGTTCTCAATCACTATGACCGGCTTCTGACTGCCCCGGTTGCTTTGGCGAGGGAGGGTATCGCCACCAATGTTCTGACCATGCCGGTCTTGGACAACCCGGAGCTTGAGGCTGCGCAGCGCCGCTTTTTGCTGCGAAAAATTCAATGCTATACCGAGGTTACCGGTGGAAAATGGCACACCACGAGTGAAGGGCTGCGCCCGGTGCATGAAAGCCTGCGGGCGGGGCAAGCGTGGGTGATTCTGGCTGATGCATGGCGACCTGAGTTTGGCCGTTTGCGTGGTAACCCCTTTCTGGGCGGAAATCTGAGTCTGCCCACAGGTATTGAGCGTCTGGCGCAATCCACGGGCGTTCCGTTGCTGCATGCTGTGACTTATTCCCGACGCCCTGACCATCTGGAGGTTGTCGTCGAGCCATTGCCGGAAAACCCCAGGCAGGCGATTGATAAAGTCATCCAGCGGCTGGAGCAGGATGTTCTGGCGAGGCCTTGGGCATGGTGGCAGTGGGGATTGTGGGATCAGATGTGGCAGCCCGAACCGGCGCCAAAGGCGGAGGGAAATCCATGAATAACATTGAGCGATACGACTACGCTTTTGACCCGGATGGCGAGGAGTGGGCCGCCCGCTTGTTGCGCCGCGTACCACCAGGTGGCGGTTCGGTGCTGGAGCTTGGGCCCGGCCCTGGCGCCATGACCCGTGTTCTCCTGGCTCGGGGCTATCGCGTCACGGTGGTGGAAAACGACCCCGAGGCGCTGGAAGTACTCAAGACACTGGACGTGGAGGTCATCCCTGGAAATCTGGACAACACCGACTGGCTGGATGCGATCAAGGGTCGGCAGTTTGATACGGTGATGGCTTGTGATGTGCTGGAACACCTCAGAAAGCCCGAAGGTGTGCTGCAGCGGTTGAGTGAGTTTGTCGCTCCCATGGGCTGTCTACTGATTTCCGTTCCGAACATCGCCTATGCCGGGGTGCTGGCTTCGATGCGAAGCGGCATCTTTGACTATTCCGACAAGGGCCAACTGGACAGGACCCATGTCCGGTTTTTTACCAAACGCAGCATGGAGAAGGTGTTGCTGGACTGTGGATGGGCTCCCCGGGTCTGGGAAGCCAACAGGGTACCCGTTGAATGCAGCGAATTCGCCGGCTACTGGAGCGCCCTGTCGGGCGACCAGCGCCAGGCGTTGCTGGCTGGGTGGCAGGACTTTGACGTCTACCAGTGGATGGTGGTGGTCACGCCTTCTGCGGATGCCCCAGCGTGGGAACTCAAAGAGGCTCGCGGCATGGCTGACAGCTTGCGCGACGAGTTGCAAGCACTGACGGTGTTGCACCAACGCGAACGAGCTTCGTTGCTGGAGCACCAGAAGGCTTTTGCGGAAGCCAAGGACATCATTGCGAAACTCCAGCAAGAGATTACAAAACTCCAGCAAGAGATTGGCGAATTGCACGCAGAGGTGGGCTCGCTGCGAACCGAAAAGGCCATGGTGGGGGCTGAGCTTGCGACCACGCAAATAGCGTTGCAGGCCAGGACGGCGGAGCTGAATGAACGCGCATGGCGCAGCCGTTTGCGCAGGCTCATGGGCTCGCATCACAGCCGGTGAACATGACGGACATGCTGCTGGGAATTCCTGCTTTCACGACGTCACACGCAGGTGTGGATCGCATGGGCGCCGAATGTCGGATTGACCCGTCAGTCTCGGTCATGCGTTTCGGCCAGCGCTCCGATGTCTTGTGCCTGGCCGACGGAGTCAGTATCTATGCCCAGACACGGCTGGTGCTGGGCGATGTGGTGGCAGATCCCTGCGTGGGTATCCTCATCGGAGCCCGCACCATCGTCAATGTGGGAGGCTACCTGTCGGGTGAAGGTGGCCTGGAGATTGGTGAGGATGTCCTGATTGGCCCCCATGCCAAGCTGCTGTCTGCCGGCCATGCCATCGATGGGGGGGATGTGGTGATTGCGCGCAACCGCATCACCCGCGCAAAAATCGTTGTGGAAGACGGCGCTTGGATCGGTGCTGGCGCGATTGTTCTAGAGGGTGTGACGATTGGCCGTGGCGCGGTCGTGGCAGCTGGGGCGCTGGTGCGACAGGATGTCCCGGCGGGCATGGTGGCTGCAGGTATGCCCGCCCGGCTGATCCGTTCAAGGCGGGGGGAGGCATGGCCGGAGCCTGAGTCCGAGGCAGCAGCGGCCTGCTGGGTTCAACGGGTCGGTTCCGGACTGAAAAGTTTCTTTCGCGAAGGGCGCGAGGTCAAATGACAACAATGAGTCTGTTTTGGAAGGAGTCTGACGAGCGCGGCCACCCATCGCTTGGGACGGTCATGCGTGGGGTCGTGCTCTTGGCTTTTCTGCTTGGGGGATGGTTGCCGTCCTCCTGGGCGAACCAGGTGTGGGAGTTTGTGGATGGGGAGGGCGTAACCCACATCGGCAATGTGCCTCCTTCGGCGGCTACGCGGGGTGTGATTTGGCTCAGCCGTGTGCCTCCCGCCTCGGTGGTGAAGGGCAAGGATCGCGGCCCCTCTGCACTGCAGTTTCCGGGCTATGACGACGTCAAGCAGCACCTGGAAGCGGCGGCGGTGGCGCAGTCGCTGGACCCCGCATTTGTGATTGCCGTCGCGGCAGCAGAGTCGGCCTTCAATGTGAAAGCCGTTTCGCGCAAAGGTGCGTTGGGGCTGATGCAGGTCATGCCGGCAACGGCTGAGCGTTATGGGGTTGCAGCGCGCCCTTCGTCAGACGGAGAGCATGCCGCGATGGAGCCCAAGGTGAATGCGCAGATTGGCACCCGCTACCTGGCCGATCTGCTGCGCATGTTCGATGGCGACAAGGAACTGGCGCTGGCGGCGTACAACGCCGGGGAAGGTGCCGTGATCAAGTATGGCCGGCGCATCCCTCCGTATCCCGAAACGCAGCAGTACGTGGAAAAGGTGATGCGTTTTTACCGTGGCTTGCTTCGGTAGTGGCCCCGGGTTCTGACCGCATGAACCTCTCCACGGCCCCCTCGGGGTTGTCGGGGGGGCGGCCTGATTCAGGCTCGGCCCCTCGTGGTGGCGTCTTGCCAGGTTCTGCCCACATGGCGTCCTTGCAGCATGCCAACAGCCCTAGTCCGCTGGGGTGGGGCTGCGTGGATAGCGCTTTCTTACAGGCGCTGGGACCGAGTGCGGGTACCATCGGCCGCTCATGATCTGGTTATCTGTGGTGGCATTCATCGTTGCAGCGTTGGCGGCAGGGTTCATCGTGCGGTGGATGCACAGCCACGCTTCCGTGTATGGCAATGGCATGCCCCAACGCTTTCATTTGGGGGATGTTCCCCGCTTGGGAGGCGCCGCACTGCTGCTGGGCATTGGGTGCAGTTGGGGCCTTGGTGTTCTTCAATCTACCCATTGGGGCGATCCTGGTTCGCTGAAGCTCGGAGCTTGGGTGGGGGGCTGGCTGGTGGCCTTGCTGCCCGCCGCGCTGGGCGGTATTGCGGAGGACATGACCCAGCGCCTGTCCGTGCGTTACCGGTTGAGCCTGACCGGCGCATCCGGCGCTCTGGCGGTGATCCTGCTGGATCTGACCTTGCCGCGCATGGGGTGGCCTTGGCTGGATTCTTTGCTGGCCGCTGCACCGTGGCTGGGCGTTGCGGTGGTTGTTCTGGCGGTTGCGGGACTTCCCCATGCATTCAACATCATTGATGGCTACAACGGCCTGGCGGGCATGGTGGCTCTGATCGTTTGCCTGGCGCTGGCCCATGTGGCCCTGCAGGTGGGGGACCGTGCGCTGGCTGCGCTGTTGGTGTCCACGGCGGCGGCGACGGGCGGGTTTCTGGTCTGGAACTACCCGCGCGGCATGCTGTTCGCGGGGGATGGCGGTGCCTACGTGTGGGGCGGCGTGATTGCCCTGGCCAGCATTTCCCTGGTGCAGCGCAACGCCGATGTGTCGCCCTGGTTCCCCATGCTTTTGTTGATCTACCCCGTCTGGGAAACGATCTTCTCGATCTACCGCAAGACTGTGCGGGGTGTTTCCCCCGGCGTGGCCGATGCGCTGCACTTTCACCAATTGATTTACCGTCGCATTGTTCGGGGTGTCTTCCATGACGATGAATCGCGCAGGGTGTTGATGCGCAATAACCGCACATCCCCCTACCTGTGGGGCTTCACCTTGCTGACGGTGGTGCCTGCGGTACTGTTCTGGAGCAATACCCCACTGCTGATGGCGTTTTGCGGCCTGTTCGTCATCAGTTATGTGATGGCCTACCTGGCCATTGTGCGTTTCAAGGTACCCAACTGGTTGCGCCACTGACGGCGGGTGCGCTGGCAAACCCAGCGCGCCGCGCGAATGCGGCACAATTTGCGCCTCACCGTTTTCTCTGGATGGCCCGCCTCCATGACCGACCTTCTTTCGATTGCCCCGCGCGACAAGGCTGAAATCCTGGCCCAGGCGCTGCCTTACATCCGCAAGTTCCATGGCAAGACCATGGTCATCAAATATGGCGGCAACGCCATGACCGACCCCGCGCTGCAGGCCGACTTTGCCGAGGACGTGGTGCTGCTCAAGCTCGTGGGCATGAACCCCGTGGTCGTGCACGGCGGCGGGCCTCAGATTGAGACGGCGCTGAACCGCTTGGGCAAGAAGGGCGAGTTCATCCAGGGCATGCGTGTGACCGATGCTGAGACCATGGAAGTGGTCGAGTGGGTGCTGGCCGGCGAGGTGCAGCAGGACATCGTGGGCCTGATCAACCAGGCCGGCGGCAAGGCCGTGGGCCTGACGGGGCGCGACGGCGGCATGATCCGTGCGCAGAAGCTCAAGATGGTGGACAACAAGAACCCGTCCATCGAGCACGATGTGGGGCAGGTGGGAGACATCGTCTCCATCGATCCGAGTGTGGTCAAGGCGCTGCAGGACGACGCCTTCATCCCCGTCATCAGCCCCATCGGCTTTGGTGAGAACAACGAGAGCTACAACATCAACGCCGACGTGGTCGCCAGCAAGCTGGCCACGGTGCTGCAAGCGGAAAAGCTCATGCTGCTGACCAACACGCCCGGTGTGCTGGACAAGGCGGGCAATCTGCTCACCGACCTGACGGCCCGCGAGATCGATGCGCTGTTTGCCGACGGCACCATCTCTGGCGGCATGCTGCCCAAGATTGCGGGGGCGCTGGATGCCGCCAAGGCCGGCGTGAACGCAGTGCACATCATCGATGGGCGTGTGCCGCACGCCATGCTGCTCGAAATCCTGACCGACCAGGCTTACGGGACCATGATTCGTAGCCATTGAAATGGTCCATCCCTCTGAGTCGCTTCGCGCCTTCTCCCTTCTCTCGCTTCGCGGGGTGGGTGACGTCGCCAGCGCCAGCACAAGGTATTGGGGGCCCTTGCGCGGTGGCCGCTGGCTGAGGCTGCGCCAGCCTATTGCGCATGCTGCGATGCACAGCGAACAAGTGGGTTGATATGCGACTATTGCTGGTCGAAGACGATGTGATGGTTGCCAGCGGCATCAAGCTGGGGCTGACCGACGCGGGATACGCCGTGGATTGGGTCGGAAGCGGTGAGCGCGCCGAAGAGGTGCTGCGCACCGAGTCGTTCGACGCGGCCATCATCGATATCGGCCTGCCGGCCATGGATGGGCTGGAACTCACCCGCCGCCTGCGCCGCCCTGATATGGCAAGCCCCGCCCTGCCGGTGCTGATCCTCACCGCGCGCGATGCACTGCATGACCGCGTGCAGGGGCTGGACTTGGGGGCCGACGACTACATGGTCAAGCCCTTCGAGCTGCCTGAATTGCTGGCACGCCTGCGCGCCCTGCTGCGCCGCTCGCAAGCTGCCACCACGGCGGTGCTGAGCTTTGGTCCGCTGGAGCTGGACACGGCTGGCCGCCGCGCCAGCATCCGTACCGGGGACGGGGAGCAGGTCATTGAACTCGGTCCGCGTGAATGGACTGTGCTGGAGTACCTGCTCATCAATGCCCCCAAGCCTGCCAGCAAGGACAAGCTTCTGCAGGCTCTGACGGGCTGGGACAAAGAGATCACGCCCAACGCGGTGGAGGTCTACGTCTCCCGGCTGCGCGGCAAACTGGAGCCGCATGGCGTGGCGCTGCGTTCGATCCGCGGGTTCGGCTATCGGCTTGAACTCCAGGCCGCCTGAGCGGAACCGGCCTGGCTGAAGCCGTCGGTAAGGATCATGATGACGCCGCCGGACCGAGCCATCCCTTCCCCACGGCCCGGCCTGCGTGCCATGACCTCCGACCTGCGCAATCGGCTGCTGATCTTGCTGGTGCTGCCTTTGTGCGCGCTGGCTCTGGTGGGCGTGTGGCTCGACTACCGCTCGGCCGACGAGGCCGCCGGGCGGCACGACCAGCGCCTGCTGCGGCTGTTGCCCGCACTGGCAGATTCGGTGCTGGCCCCGTCGATCCGTGACCATGAGCCGCCCTTGCTGCTGCTGGCGCCTCCGGTCGAAGACTTTCTGCGCCAGAACACCGGGTTTGCGGGTTACAGCGTGCGCGACATCTCAGGACGCCTGTTGCTGGGCGACGACTGGGTGCACAGTGCCGTGCCCACCACCCATGCGCCCGAGTTCCACAGCGTTGAGTTTGGCGGCGTGACCTACAGGGTGGCGGTGCAGCGTGGTCGCACCGGGGCCGGCGAACTGGTGGTGGCGTTGGCCGACGGGTCTGACCCGCGCCAGCAATGGGCGCAGCAGCTCCTGCTGCGGGTGCTGCTGCCCAACCTGGTGCTGGTGGCTGCCGCCGCGCTGGCCATCCACTGGGCTGTAGGCCGGGCCTTCAAACCGCTGGTGGACTTGGCCGAAGCGGTGGAGCACCGTTCGCCGCGTGACCTGAGCCCTATCGACGAAGCCTCGTCGCCCGCCGAGGTGCGCCCGCTCGTGCACTCGCTCAACCGCCTGTTTGCACTGGTCAATGCGCAGGCGGAAGGGCAGCGCCGCTTTGTGGCCGATGTGGCGCACCAGCTGCGCACCCCGCTGGCGGGCCTGCAGGCACAGGTCGAAGCCTGGGCCATGATGGCCAAGGCGGCGGCACCACCCCGGGTGTCTTTGTCAAATTTTGAGGGAAAATTGCCGCTAGCGCATGATGGGCAGGCGAAAGGTGCTATTGTTTTAGGAGTTGATCAGATCGAGAAGCTGCGCAATGCCACGCGCCGCACTTCGCAGCTTGCCCACCAACTGCTGGCACTGTCGCGCGCCGATGCGCGCAGCCTGGACGCGCAGCCGCCCCAGCGCGTAGACCTCAAGGACCTGTGCGAAACCCTGCTGGAGACCTTTCTCGACCCAGCCACCGGCAAGGGGCTGGACCTGGGGCTGGAAGTCCAGCCCGTGCATGTCACCGGCCATGGCTGGCTGCTGCGCGAGTTGTTGTCCAATCTGGTGGACAACGCCATCAAGTACACCCCGGCGGGCGGCATTGTGACCATACGCTGTGGCATGCGCCAAGGGCGCGCAGGGCCGCCACGTGTGTTCATCGAGGTGGAAGACGATGGGCCTGGCGTGCCCGATGCCGAGCGAGGGCGCGTCATGCAGCGTTTTTACCGGGTGCCCGGTACGGTGGGCGAGGGCACGGGGCTTGGGCTGGCCATTGCCGACGAAATTGCGCGCGTGCACCGCGCCGCCCTCACGCTGGGCACCGGCCCGCTGGGGCACGGCCTGCTGGTGACTGTGGTGTTTCCGCTGTAAATCGGCGTAGCGGCAGCTGCTCTCGCCCGTGCCCATGGGGCCGCCCCAGGGCCTGTGCGAGAATCATTTCCACACATGATTTACGCCCTGCCGCAGGCCGGTGCATGCCCACCTGGCATGTGAACCCGGCGCAGGGTGCCCTTGGCCGCATGGCCTTACCCCAGCCCTTGTTCCTGCATGTCTGAACTTTCGCCCCTCCCCGAGCCAGCCAGTACCGACGACGGGGGCGAAACTCCGGCTGCGCGCAAACGGCCCAAGCCGGGTGAGCGGCGCGTACAGATCCTGCAAGCGCTGGCGGCCATGCTCGAGCAGCCTGGGGCAGAGCGCATCACCACCGCCGCGTTGGCGGCGCGTCTTTCTGTCAGCGAGGCCGCGTTGTACCGCCACTTCGCCAGCAAGGCGCAGATGTTCGAAGGGTTGATCGACTTCATCGAGCAGACCGTGTTCACTCTGGTCCAGCAGATTACCGGCCGCGATGTACCCGATCCGGACCAGTCTGCGGAAGTGGGCACGCGCCAGGCTGCGCGCATCGTGGCGTTGCTGCTGCAGTTTGGCGAGCGCAACCCCGGCATGGTGCGCGTGATGGTGGGCGATGCCCTGGTGTTTGAGCACGAGCGCCTGCAGCAGCGCATGAACCAGTTTTTTGACCGCATCGAATCCACCCTGCGCCAGTGCCTGCGCCCTGCGGTGGCGGGCTCTGCCACACCCACTGTGGATGCCCAGGTCGCGGCCAGCGTGCTCACGGCGTTTGCCGTGGGGCGCCTGCAACGCTACGCGCGCTCGGGTTTCAAGCGCCTGCCGTCGGAACATCTGGAAGTCAGCCTGGCGCTGATTCTCTGATACCACCGCCTGGGTGCCGCCTGCCGTGGGCGGCCCTGTGGCGGGGGCGGAAGCGATGGGGTGGGGCAGAGGGTGGCACCGCCGCAACGAGTGGGGAGGTGATCGAATTGGCACGGACCATGGCTGTGGATAACTTTGGGCCTCGCTAATACTGGCGCGGGTTTGCGGGGAGTTTGAGGCATTCAGGCGTTGCCGCCCGCTTTGGCGCGGAATGGGCGCTCCATAGGGCCAAAACGGCCGAAATGGGCGATTCTCGGGCTGTGCCGGGCCTGGGGTGGCGGATAGTGATTTCGGGGCCTTGCCGCCCCGTTTTCATTGGTGGAGCCCCTACAAGGGCCTTGTTAAAGGCGCCTGATTCTGCGCAGGATTGCTCAGCGCGAGGTTGGAAGTTTTGACGTTGGAAGCATTTCTAACTTCCGACCTTGAAAAAATCAATCAAATCAAAAGGTTACAGGAGCTGACCTGAAATTTGTCCACATCATCCAACCTTGATGAGGTTGGAAGTCTTTAAAGCAACCTTGCTCAGCTTTAAAACAATAGTGCCTGCCGCCGATCCACCGGCGCCGTGGCTCCCATGGCAGCCACGATACGGACTACCTGGCGCTCGGTGAGGTGGTATTCAGAAGCCAGCTCGCGAGCCGTTTTGTGGGTGGCGTATGCCTGCGCAATGCGCTGGTTTCGCACCTGGATCAAGGCGCGTTCTGCCTTGGGAAGCTGGAAATGATCCTCGCCACCGTACACCTCGGCGAGCTTTAAAAGGTTCTCCAGACCAATGACGTGCGCGAATATATGGTCAGCCGAAACGCGCTCGGGCGTGGGGATGTAAATGCGCAGCCCGCCAGAGTGCCTGACCAGGGCCATGGTGGGCTCCAGGCCGATCAGGCGCTCGAAGTCCTGCAGCAGGGGCGGCAGGAGATCCGTGGGGATGGCTGGACTGGGTGGCATGGGCTTAAAGCCGGGTGCTGGCGCGTTCCGCGTCGATGGCGGCATCCAGGTCGGAGCCGTTGAGCACCACGTTCTCGGGTGTCTTGCCTGCGAAGACGCCACCTTGGAGGATGGTGCTTAGGTCGCGCTCGCGCAGCCAGGCGTAGCGGTTAGCGTGCTCGGCATTGGCGATCTGTGCAGCGAGCAGTGCATCACGCTCTTGGAGCAGGCGTGCGACCGTTGCTGGATTGGCGGCCGCGATGAACGCGGCATGCTCCAAGACGTGCTCGCCCTCACCGTCGAAGTCCTCTGTGTCTGCGATGTAGCGGCCCAGATGCGGATCAGGGTGCCCCGCGACGATGAAGTCCCCCTTGCCCCATGGCGCGCCCACCACAAACCAGCGTTCGATCTTCGGCAGATCGGCGAGTGCACAGCGCAGTGCGACGAAAGAATCAGCCATTGCCGTCTCCTTCCATTTGCACGGGCTTTTCTGCAAACCGACGGGGGAACCAGTCGCAATAGGTATCGGACGGCGTGTGCCCGAAGATCGTGCAGCACCGACGCTCATGCACGCAGTGGCCGCAGGTCTTGCCGTTGGGCAGCTCCATGCAGGTCTTGTCCGTGCAGTGCTTGTCGGCGCAGCAGCCGTGGGAATGATTCTGAGCACTCATGCAGCGCCCCCTCCCTTGGCCTGCGCCCGCTTTGCACGATCCAGCATGGCCTTGAGGGCTTCGATCACCTTGGATGCTTCTAGGGTGGGGACGAACTTCACTTCGGAGTAGCCGCTGCCCGTGGTGTGTCCAATGAAGGTGAGCAGCGCGGCCGGGCTGGAATCACGCAGGCCACCGTGCTCGCCGATCTTCTTCCACAGCCATTTGATCTTGGCGGCCTGGTCGAAGGGCTTGAAGGTGCTGGCCTTGGGCGCGTAGCCCAGGGTTGCCATGTGGTCGAGCACCTTGCGGCGGCCTGCTGCATCCAGTTCGGCCGAGCTGCTCTTGCCGGTGAGGTTGCGCAGGTGAAACCGATAGTCGTCTTTGCTCCAGCCGAGGAAGTCAGAGCCCTGGTGGATATGGCCCAGTTCGCGCCTGCGCTGGGCATCGGCGTTGCCTGCATTGGTGTGGGCCGTGAATCGGCGTGTGGTGGTTGCCATGGCTTCAAACGAGAGAGGCGAATAGACCGCGCTGCGGGTCGGCGTCGCGGTGGGACTGAAGGCACGTTGGGCAAAGGTGCCGGTTTTTGCCGACCTCACGGGCATGGACCTCGCACAGCGGCGCGTCGCAGGTGCCGCTGCGGTTGGCGCTGTTGGCTCCGTCACAGAGGTAGGCACTCGGGGCCATGCAGCCCTGTTCCTTGCCGCTACTCGGCCAGGAGAATCGGACGCAGCAGGGCGCCGGAAGGCGCGTGCCCTTGATGTGGACGATGCCGGTCTTGAGGCGGTAGAAGGGCATCAGAAGGCCTTCCAAAAAATTTTCGAAGAATCTTTGGCAAGCTTCTCGTTCCGTGCTCAACGTTCTGAGGAGAGACAGCTTCAGGGGGCCGGGCTTGCGCGATCCGGAGCGAGGAACTGGATGCTTTCCTGCATGTCGAACGCCCCGCAATCCGAAGAAAGGAAAACTATGAGCCGGTACATCCTTGACGCTATTCCGACAACGAATGGCACTTATCAACCCGTCATCACACGCGATGGCGGAGCGACCGTTGTTCTCGGTGGTCGCGACACACCGAACGAGGCGCTCGATGCCGCGTGCAGAGAGCATCCACGGCTGGAGGCAAGAGAAGCTGCTGCTGCCGCAGTTGACACGGCAAAGTACGCAAGCGCCTGGAACGAAGGCGAGTAGCCCCATGACGATGCAGCTCACGACAGCAGCCCCTGCGCAGTCATTCCGCCAACACCTCGATTGAGCTGCGCGCTCTGGCCCGAGCGATGGCCTGCGGCGAAGTGGCCCATGTCCGTCTTGCGGGCCTTGGTGGTGTCGCGGGCCTTGCCCTTGGTCAGCTCGCCATGCTGCTGCTCGATGTAGGCCAGCAACAGCGCCTTGTCGGCCTCGGGCTGGGCGAAGCGCTCCACGAGCTGCTCGGCTGCTATCACCCAGCCCATGGCAAATGCATCGCCCCGCGCCGTCTTGGTGATGGGCTTGCAGTTCTTGGGCTGCTTGCTGATGTGCACCAGGCGGGCCTTGGCGCACTGCCGAGACAACACCTCGCAGGCATAGCCCGCAACGGTGGGCGCGGCGTGCAGGCCGACGAACACCCAGTAACGAGTGCGAATGAAGTTGCCCGCGTCGTTGTATTTGCCAGCCAGTTGCCCGAACGATTCGCAGCCGAAGGCGTCAGCAATCATGTTCACCAGACGCAGCTCCCACGCATTGGCTGCGGTGCTGCAGGCCTTCACCTTGACTTCGGCCACATCGGACAGGGACACGTCCTGCTCGCGCAGGCCAAATTGCTCCATGAGCTTTTGCGCTTGGCGCATGGCTGCTGCGGCTTCGTGCTCGCTGGCGCTGCGGCCGAGGGCAAGGCACTTCTTGATCTTCTTCAGGGCGTCGTCGCGGTTCATGGCGAGACACCTCCCGCCCGTTCACGCTCCAGAGCGCGGCCTTCTTCCTCGCCAGCGGCGTAGATGCGCTCAAGGGTCATATAGGTAACCAAAACCTTTGTGTGTGCGGTGCCCACAAAGCTCTGATCCAAGTTGAGCGTGATGGCCTCAAAGGCCCTTCGCTCGCGGGCGCCTTCATCCTCTGCTTGAGCTTGGCGCAGCGCCGGGTTCACCAGCCAGTTCCAGATGCCCAGCACCGACGTGACGGTGAAGCCGATCTGTTGTACGAAGAAGAACCAGTGGTCGTTGTGGGCGCCAAAAATGAGCCAGCCCAGGTTGCTCACAAACCAGGCCACGAAGGCCAGGCCCGCGTAGCGGCTCTTGGTGGCGAGCAGGAAGGCGCCGAGCAGGCCGAGGCCTGCGGAGAGCATTTCGATGTGCTGCATGAAAACTCCTTTAAATATCGGTAGGGCCGATCTGGATGCGCTGATCGGCCGAGGCATCTGAGGCGCCCGGCTCAATGAGCCCGGCCGCTTCGAGCGTGGGACGACAGCCATCGCACGTCAGCGCGTACCAGGCCACCTCAGTGACCTGGCAGCAGACACAGACGACGCGTGGAGACGTGCTCATCGCGCGATGCCCTCCCATCCAAATGCGGGGGATGCCTCATCAGCGGCCAGGTCGCCGTTGAGCCAGTCGTGTGCCGTGAGTGCGCAGTCCAGCGTGTTCTGGCTGAAGTCGCCTTCCTCGGTGAGTTCGCCGAAGGCTTCATGCACCTCATCCAGAGACATACCCTCTTCGAGCACCCGGATCTGGGCGTCGATGGCGGCGCGGTTGTCGTCTCCGAAGAACGAGTGAGTTGGCACCTGGGGGTGGACTGCTTTGAGGCGGACGATCTCCAGCTCGATCTGCTCGGGGGTGGGCTTGCTTCGTTGGTTCATACAGCCGCCATGTCCAGGTTGATGGTCTGATAGACGCCGTTAGCATCACGCTCATAGAAGCGGATGTAGGGCTTGCTGCCTGCAACCTGAATGCTGTCCCCGATGGCGGCCATGGCGCGCAGCCACTTCTCGTCGTCGATCTTGGCGCGGCGCAGGCCCAGGACGCGGCCGGTGTTGATCTTTCCGGCTTGGTCCACCTGGAACGCATCGTTGACCAAGAGCTTGATGTGGGCGTTGCTGCCCTTGCTCCACACCTGGATGCACTCATCAATCAGCGCCTTTGCTGCCATGAGGCGTTCATCGAACACCAGGCTCTCTTGGATCTGGCGTACCACCTTGTAGCGGCCGTCAAAGGAGATCAGCGTGACGTTGCCCTTTTTGCCACCGTGTTGCACTTCGTACTGGGCCAGGCTGCGCTGGATGAAATCGGACACTTCGGCCATGGCTGCGGCTTTGAACTGGGCCAGCTCGGCGTGCTGCTTGATGGCTGCTTGGCACAGGTCTGAGACGGTGCGATGCCGGTCCTTGTCGATGTCCTTGATTTTGGAGATGGGAATCAAGGCGCCATTGGCGTCTTCCCAGTAGCCGTTGGGGATAGTCTTTTCTGTCATGGTCTTCTTCTTTCTCGGGTCAGTGATCAGTGAATGGGGGCGCCATGCGGGGCGACTTCGGAGGCACGGCGAGCAAGCTTCATGGCAACACTCATGGCCTGGTTGGCGCTGCCCTGAATGCAGCAAGGATTGCGGGCTGCAAGGTCGCTGAAAGCCGTGAGCAGCGCACTCAAACCAACGTTGTGGTGGTGCAGTTCGCATTGCGTCAGGAGTTCGTCGGCCAACGTCGCCACTTGCACCACGGCCTCTTCGTGGGACGCAGGGAATGGCTTTTCTTGGGCTTGATTCATGTTGCGGTGCTCCTATAGGCGTTGCGTTTGCCCTGCATCAGGCTGGGGCAGTGGGTGTGATCCAGTGCGCCTGGCCGGGAGGTGGGCATTGGTGGTGGGACAAAAGCACCGCGCATCGCATCGGGGCGCGTGGGCGCCATGGCGGGCGCTGGGTGAGCTGCGGGGGCGCTCGTGGAGGCCCCCGGCAGCGGAAGGCATTTGGAGGTGACCGCATAGACAGTGCCTGCGCGATGCAGCGTCTGGCACTCCAAGAAGTCACCTTTGTGCAGCGTGGCGAGGATCTCCTCCACCTCGCCCAGGCTGTAGGTCGGAGTCCAGTGGCGGGTCAGGCGCAGCACGCTCCACCAGCCACCATCCTTGCGAATGAAAGCCCACAGAGCCGCGCAATCGACAGTGAGGCCCTTATCCATGGCTGTGCCCTCCCTGAACCAGAGTGAGACCACGCATGCCCTGGAACCAGGCGTAGTCGATGACGGCAAAGCGCAAGGCCTCGCGGCGGTCAATGCCAAAGCCGTTCTGCAGGCAGCGGGCGCGGCGGGTGATCCAGCGCAGCGGCGGGCGCTGGTAGTTCGGACTAGTGCTCATGACAGGCCCTTCCAGAAGCTGGCGGCACGGGCGGTGCTGCTGATCTGACGGGACTGGAGCGCATCCAGCTCCGCGCGGAGCTGGGCCATGTGCTCGCGGTGCAGTGCGCGCTCGCGATCCATCAACGTGGCGACGCGGCGCAGGCGACGGGCCACCCTGGCTTCACGCACTGCGTGGGCCAGGCCCAGCGGGCCGCCAAGGATGAGGGTCTTTAAAACGTTCACAGGGCCTCCTGCTGGATGGGGATCACTTTGTTGCGTGGATTGATGGCGCGAGGCACAGGCGGTGCACTCGCTGCCTTGTGAGGGCACTGGCGGCATGCCTGCCAGTGCTGCATGGCGCGCGGGCTGCCCGTGGGCGGCGCACTGTGGGCATAGCCCCGGCACTGCTCGGCGGTCACCACCTGCGGCTCGCCTGCGGCTTCTTCGGTCAGGTGCGGGCAGGTGTAGCGGCCGAAGGTGTGCGTCACCTTGTCGGCGATCCGCTCCGTACTGGCCTGCCCCGTGCCATACAAGCCGCTGCCGTTGAGCACCTGGCTCAGCGTGGCTGGGCTGATGCCCAGTTGCTTGGCTATCAGGGAGCGTTGCGTGCCCTCGGTGCGAGATAGAAGAAGTGCGAACCATGGCTCTTGCTGGTAGGAAAGCGTCATTGCGCTGCCGCCTCCCGCTGCTCGGGTTTGGCGGGTGGTGGTGTTGGACCAAAGTCCTTGACCAGCACGTAGCGCTTAAAACCATTGACGCGCCGGGCGCTGACCTGGATGTGCTCTGGCAAAGAGGTCTGCCAGCCGAGCAGATAGCGCGAGACGCTGCCTTGTAGGCTGGTGGTGTCATCACCCGCATCAGCCAATGTCGCCACGGCTTCCTCGGCGGTCAGTTGCTGGCGGTTGCGCAGCAAGTTCCACAGGCGGCCGTAAAGGGTGCTGCCGATCTGCCGCTTTTTGGTGGCCTTGAGCGAGGCGATACGGGTCAGGCGACCAGCTTCTTGCACGGCGCTTCGGCATGCAGTGCGGCCATCCGCTGTCAGCCGCCATGTCTGTGGATTGGTGGGCTTGCGCAGGCCTGTGGGCAGTGCATCGGGCGCGCGCTCCAGCAGGCCGTTGCGCTGGAGCGTTTGGCACGCGCTTCGCACGGTCTTGGGCGCGCCAAGCTCAGGCGCCCAGGACAGCAGCTCAGCCACCGTGAAGGCGCGGTCCTGGCGCGCGAACTGACGCCCCAGCGCAAGCAGAACCACCGGGATGAACCAGAAGGCGGGTTTCATTCGGCCGCACTCCGACGCCGACCCAGTTGCACACCGCTGAATTCAGTGCACAAGGGGCGGCCCTTGATGTGCTCCAGCTCCACCTTGGTCCAGCTATTGGCCTGCGCCCACTGTTCAATGTTGGCGATGGCGTTGAGCACCAGGCGCATGCGGCCGTTGGCCTGGCCCAATAGTTCGTGCAGTACCTCATCGGCGAGGGGAACTTCGCACTTGGCGGCCACAGTTGCTTTTACGTCCGCGAGAGACAAGGGCAGCAGCTCCACCACCTTGGCAACACGGCTGGCGATGTGGCCATGGCGTGCCACCTTCATGGGGAATTGCTCCATGCCGACCAGGAAGCACATGGTGCCGGTCAGGTCCGTGATGTCGCGGACCACTTCCAGCAGGCTGGCGCTGGAGCCGACCAGGAAGTCGGCCTCGTCGATGATCATGGGCACCATGTCCACCGCCAGCTTGCCGATGATGCGGGCTTGCACCTCCTGATTGCGCCCCACCTTGGATAGGCCCATCTTGTCGGCCAGCTCATCAAGCAAGGCGCGTTTCGTCCAGGTCACTTTGGCGCGCACGAACACCCAGCCGCTGTCGGCAGCCCAGCGCTCGGTCAGCTCAGACTTGCCGATGCCGTAGTGGCCCTTGACCAGCACCAGACCGGCCTCGCGTGCACCACGGCGCTCCACAAGCTTCTGCGCTTCGGCCAGGCGTTTAAAGTTTTCGGTTTTGACAAAGCCTTTTTTCACAGTACAGTTCTCCTTGCTTGCACGTTCGTTTCTCAAATCAACTCAGGCACGCTCTGTGACGGTTGCCGCCGTCACAGGGCACTCTTAAAACCGGGTTCCATCCCCGCGTCGCTTTCCCATCCCAAACCCCGCGACACGTAGAAGTCGGCCAGGCCCTCGTAGTCCTCGCTGCGCACGTACTGGTGCAGCCAGGCGGTGTCCTGTTCGGTCCATTCGCTGCGATGAGCCATGAGCCACTCGTAGCGGTCGCTGGGGGCGTCAAAGAAAGGCCTGCCCGAAGCGGCTTGCGCCACTTCGTCCGTGGAGGAAGAAGGGAGAGGGGAGGGAGAAAGCGCCTCCACGTTGGGCTGCACCACCAGAAAAGGGGCGTCAGGCTCCGGCAGGGAAAACTGGGCGGGTTGCACCGTGGGCTGCAGCTCGCGCAATGCGAGGTCGATCTGCTGCTCACGGCGCTTCACTGCGGCCTTCACGCGCTTCTCGCGCGCCATGTCAATCACGGGCGTGGGGAAGAAGTCGCGGCGGCTGGCTTCGAACTTGGCCTCGCAGACGTACTCGCCGCTCAGCGTGTAGACCAGCACAAAGCTCGGGTCATGGATGTCGTAGCGCACGCTGACCTCGTGGCCATCCACATCCCGGCGCATCAGCTCGGGTGCGGCGTAGGTCTGGTTGAAGAAGGTCACCTGGCCGCGCTTGGCGGTGCGCAGCACGGCGGGCATGAACATCATGCGCAGCTCAAGCTGGGTGAGCAGTACCTGCTCTTCGACCTTGTAGTCAGCGGCCCAGGCCTCGGCGGGGGTCATGTGCTTGCCATCCGCACGCTTGGACAGCTTGCGATGGCGGTGCTCATGGTTGTACTCATGCACAGCCTTCTCGACCGCGTCGATGAACTGCTGCCAGGTGGGCACCTTGTTGCTGAGCACCACCACCTCACCCGTCTGCTGGGCCCGGCGCACGGCGCGCTGCTCTTTCTGCAGCTCGGCCGCCACCTTGCGGAAGGTGCCGCCGTCCACGTCCTTGCCCTGGTAGGTGGCGAAGTTGCGGGCGCAGTTGATACCCACCGTCTGCCACAGGCGCTCAATGCCCCCGTGGCCTTGCGGCTTGCCCGCGATGCCGGTGCGGTGGTCGATGCCCAGCCGAGCGCAGAACCCGTCAATCGGGCAATCCATCTGCTTGGCGGTTTCACCGGCACCGTTGTCGCCATAGAGGATGGCGGGTACGCCCCATTGGCCTACTGCATGCCGCAAGGCATCGCCCACGGCACGGACGTTCTCCGAGAGGTTGACTGACCATCCCGTGACCATCCGGGTCTTCGCATCCAGGGTCACCGTCAGCTCGGGGGCGAACGGCGCCCCGTGATCTGGGTGGCGAACCTTGGCTTTAAACGTGTGGCCGTCAATCAGCGCAACGTCGTTGGCCTTGAGGACCATGGTGTCGCGGAACTTGAAGGGCAACTGGGCGTCGCGTTGCGCGCCGGGTGCGAAACGGGCTTTGATCAGTGCGGTGTTGGCCTCGTGGCTCTTGCCGAACTTGTCCAGGGCGCGGCGTGCCCGGGCGTAAAGAGCCTTCCAGGTGTCGAAGTCCCGACCGAGCTGGCGCGTAACCTCCTTGGCTGCGCCCGTGAGCTTGCGAAACCGTGCGTCGCGGCTGTGGTACAGGCCCAGCACAGCGGCCACGTCTTGCTCCACATCCTGCAGCGCAGGCTCTGGTGTGGGAGCGGGCAGCAGGCCCCACCAGCCCTCGGCCCGGTAGATGCCAAGGTAGCGTTCCAGGGTGCGTGCGCTGACCTGGTCGGCGCGGGCGCGCTGGTTGGCCTTGCGTGCAGTGGCCTGCAGATCGGCGCTGGCCTGGCCGCTGGCGAGCTGCAGTGCCACCAGGTTGCAAGCGCGCTTGATGCCGTGCAGGGGCTCCAGGTCGAGGACCATGTTCACCAGCAGCATGCGAGCGTCTGCCGTGGCCTTGTCGGTCAGGCTGGGCGG
>NZ_JAMXAX010000169.1 GCF_023913775.1 Acidovorax facilis | reverse complement strand
CGCTGGCGGCGTCGGCGTCCAGGTCGAGCAGCGCGGGCTCCAGCGTCACGATGTCGGCGCGGTTCACGCCCCGGCTCAGGGCCTTGAGGGCGGCGCGGCTGACCACATGCTCCAGCTCGCGGATGTTGCCCGGCCACGGGTAGCGGCGCAGTGCGTCCTGTGCGCTGGCAGACAAGCGCAGGCTGCGCAGGCCCAGGCGTGCGCGGTTCAGTTCCAGAAAGCGGCCTGCCAGCAGCAGCACATCGTTGCCCCGTTCGCGCAGCGGCGGGATGGGCACGGGGTACACCGACAGCCGGTGGTACAGGTCGGCGCGGAACGCGCCATCGCGCACCTGGTCGCGCAGGTTGCGGTTGGTGGCGGCGATCACGCGCACGTCCACGCGGCGCGGTCGGTCGGCGCCCAGGCGCTGGATCTCGCCGTTCTGCAGCGTGCGCAGCAGCTTGGCCTGCACGGCCAGTGGCAACTCGCCCACCTCGTCGAGGAACAGCGTGCCGCCCTCGGCCGCCTCGAAGCGCCCCGGCCGGTCGGCCACCGCGCCCGAGAACGCGCCGCGCACATGGCCAAACAGCTCGCTCTCGGCCAGCGACTCCGGCAGCGCCGCGCAGTTCACGTGCACCAGCGGGCGGGTAGCGCGCGTGGACTGGCGGTGCAGCAGGCGCGCAAACAGCTCCTTGCCCACGCCGGTCTCACCCAGCAGCAACACGGGCAGGTCCGAGCCCGCCACCACCTCCAGCTCGTGCAGCAGGCGCAGCAGGGGCTCGCTCTGGCCAACGATCTCCATGTCGCCATCGCCCGCGCGGGTGGTGCGCTCGTCGTCGGCGCTGCGGGTGTGGGGGGCGCTGCGCAGCGCCTGCACCTCGCGCTCCAGCCGCGAGATGCGCACGGCCGCCTCCACCAGCACCTTGCAGTCGGCCAGCGCGGCGCGTGCGGCCTCGCCGAAGGTGCCGGTCTGCAGCGCGTCCAGCGTCAGCACGCCCCAGGCCTTGCCGTCCACCCACAGGCTCACGCCCATGCAGTCGTGAACGGGCAGGGGCTCGCCCACCAGGGTGTCGAGCAGGCCGTCGTAGGGGTCGGGCAGGGTGCTGTCGTGGTCGAAGCAGGTCACCTCGCGCCGCGCCAGGATGGCCGCGAGCCGGGGGTGCTGGCTGACCACAAAGCGCCGGCCCAGCGCCTCGCGCACCAGACCCTCCACGGCCACGGGGCGCAGGTGGTCTTCTTCCAGCTGCAGCAGGGCCACGGCGCCGCAGTGGAAGCGGGTGCGCAGGTGGTCGGCCAGCCGCTGCAGGCGCACGGCCTGGGGCAGGTCGGTGGCCAGGTCGGCCAGCAGGGGGCTATGGTCCATGGTGAAATTTACCTTTAATGGGTGAATTAAACCCCATTCGGGACGGGTCAAAAAAACCATGAACGGTGTAAGTGGTTGATTTGATGGGCCTGCAACCCTGGCCCGGCGCTTGCGATGTGGGCAGGGACACCGATTCACTCGTTCAAAAAAGCCATGACCACAAGACCCCGACCACACGCCGCCAGCGCACGCTGGCGCAGCCCCTTCGTTGTTGTTCTGTTGAAGCAGGAGGCCCGCCATGGGTAACTACCGCAAGCTCTGGTTCACGCTGATTGGCGTGCTCATCGTCACCTTCAGCCTGCTGGGCTACTACGGCGCCGAGGTCTACCGCACCGCGCCGCCCATCCCCGCGAAGATCGCCACGGCAGGGGGTGAAGTGCTTTTCACCCATGACAGCATCCTCGACGGACAGACCGCCTGGCAGTCGGTGGGCGGCATGCAGCTGGGTTCCATCTGGGGCCACGGCGCGTACCAGGCACCTGACTGGACGGCCGACTGGCTGCACCGCGAGCTGCTCAACTGGCTCGACGTGGCCGCCGAGCGCGCGCATGGCAAGCCCTTTGCCGAGCTGGATGCGGCAGCCCAGGCCGTGCTGCGCGACCGCATGAAGACCGAGTACCGCACCAACACCTACAACCCCGAGACGGGCGTGGCCACGGTATCCACTACGCGTGCCGACGCCATTGCCATGACGGCGCTGTATTACGGCCAGCTCTTCAGCGATGCCCCCGCACTGCACAAGACCCGCGAGCACTTCGCGATGAAGGAGAACACCCTGCCCAGCGCCGAACGCCGCGCGCAGATGACGGGTTTCTTCTTCTGGACGGCCTGGGCCGCCGCCACCGAGCGCCCCGGCACCACGGCGACGTACACCAACAACTGGCCCCACGAGCCGCTGATCGGCAACAAGCCCACGGCCGAGAACATGGTCTGGTCGGTGATGAGCGTGGTCGTGATGATGGCGGGCGTGGGCTTCCTCGTGTGGGGCTGGGCCTTCCTGCGCAAACACGACGAGGTAGAGCCGACACCACCCCAGCACGACCCGCTGTCGCGCGTGCCGCTCACGCCCTCGCAGCGCGGGCTGGGCAAATACCTGTTCCTCATCGTTGCGCTGTTCAGCTTTCAGGTGCTGCTGGGCGGCTTCACGGCCCACTACACGGTGGAAGGCCAGCAGTTCTACGGCATCAACGTGTCGCAGTGGTTCCCCTATTCGCTGGTGCGCACCTGGCACATCCAGAGCGCGCTGTTCTGGATCGCCACGGGCTTCCTGGCAGCCGGCCTGTTCCTCGCGCCGCTCATCAACGGCGGCAAGGACCCGGCCTGGCAGAAGCTCGGTGTGGACATCCTGTTCTGGGCGCTGGTCGTGGTAGTCGTGGGCTCGTTCGTCGGTAACTACCTGGCCATCGCGCAGATCATGCCGCCCGAGTGGAACTTCTGGCTGGGCCACCAGGGCTATGAATACGTGGACCTGGGCCGCCTGTGGCAGATCGGCAAGTTCACCGGCATCGCCTTCTGGCTGGTGCTCATGCTGCGCGGCATCGTGCCAGCGCTGCGCACCCCCGGCGGCGACAAGAACCTGCTGGCGCTGCTGACGGCGTCGGTGGTGGCCATCGGCCTGTTCTACGGCGCGGGCTTCTTCTACGGCGAACGCACCCACCTCTCGGTGATGGAGTACTGGCGCTGGTGGGTGGTGCACCTGTGGGTCGAGGGCTTCTTTGAAGTGTTCGCCACCACGGCGCTGGCCTTCATCTTCTCGACGCTCGGCCTCGTGTCGCCACGCATGGCCACGGCCGCCAGCCTGGCCTCGGCCTCGCTCTTCATGCTGGGCGGCGTGCCCGGCACTTTCCACCACCTGTACTTCAGCGGCACCACCACGCCGGTGATGGCCGTGGGCGCATCGTTCAGCGCGCTGGAAGTGGTGCCCCTGGTGGTGCTGGGCCATGAGGCCTGGGAACACTGGCGCCTGCAGCACCGCGCGAAGTGGATGGCCAACCTCAAGTGGCCCCTCATGTGCTTCGTGGCCGTGGCCTTCTGGAACATGCTGGGCGCGGGCGTCTTCGGCTTCATGATCAACCCGCCGATTGCGCTGTATTACCTGCAGGGACTCAACACCACGCCGGTGCATGCCCACGCTGCGCTGTTCGGGGTGTATGGCTTCCTGGCGCTCGGGTTCACGCTGCTGGTGCTGCGCTACATCCGGCCGCAGCTGGTGTTCAGCGAGCGGCTCATGAAGACGGGCTTCTGGTGGCTCAACGCGGGCCTGGTGCTGATGATTGCCACCAGCCTGCTGCCCATCGGACTGTTCCAGTTCCACGCCAGCGTGAGCGAAGGCCTGTGGTACGCCCGGGGCGAAGCCTTCATGCAGCAGCCCTTCATGCAGACCCTGCGCTGGGTGCGCACCTTTGGCGACGTGGTCTTCATCGTCGGCGCGCTGGCCATGGCCTGGCAGGTGGTGAGCGGGCTGTTCGGCTCGCGCGCCCCGGCGCAAGCGGGCCCCTACCTGGCACAGGCCCGTCGCTGAAATGCACCGTGCGCGGCGGCTGCCACAAGCGGCCACCGCGCTCACACACCGTTTGCGCACAAGGACTGACCATGAACCTCGACAAATTCAAACACCAGCACACTGACATTCTGCGCAGCATCGCCACCTTGCGCGCCCTGGCCCAGGCGGGCGTAGAGGCCAATGCCAGCGCCATCGCGCAGGGCATCGTGGCCATGAGCGGCACCATCAAGCTGCACCTGGCCGTGGAAGACCAGGTGCTGTACCCCGCACTGCAGCGCGGCGGCAACGCCGAACTGGCGCGCCTGGGCCGCCAGTACCAAAGCGAGATGGCATCGATCGCCAGCGCCTACGACGCGTTTGCACGCCGCTGGAACACCGCCGAGGGCGTGCGCCGCGATGCCCAGGGCTTTCGCAACGAGGCCAACGTGGTGCTGCGCCGTGTGTTCGAGCGCATGCAGCGCGAAGACCATGACTTCTATCCGCGCATCGAGGAGGAAGAAGCCACCGCCTGCCATTGAGCAGCACCCTCCTGCGCCCCACTGCATGCCTGCGCATGCACCTCTGATCCATCGGTAGGGCCTGACGGCACCTTCCTTTCCGCCGGCCTCTGTGCCGGCATTTTTTTACCCCTGCTTACCGCCTCGATTGTGTTGAATCAAACTACCTATAGTGTTTGGTGGGTATCGTGGACACCATAGGTAGTGTTTTTAACCCGTTCCACAGATTGGTCGAACCCATGGCGTCCACCCTTGCCACCTTGCCCCGCGAAGTCGTTTTGCGCAGCGGCCAGCGCGTTCCGTTTGATGCCGAACGCATCCGCGCCGCGCTGGCCAGCGCCGGGCAGGCCTCGGGTGAATACGGCGCCGACGAAGCGGCGTTGCTCACCTCCCAGGTCACCAAGGTGCTCATCCACCGCTTCCAGGGCGAGGCCCCCACCATCGAGCAGATCCAGGACGTGGCCGAGCAGACGCTGATCGCCGCCAACCACCTGGCCACGGCGCGTGCCTACATCGTCTACCGCGAGCAGCACGCCACACTGCGCGCCGACAAGCAGACGCTGGTGGATGTGGAAAGCTCCATCAACGAATACCTCACGCGCGCCGACTGGCGCGTGAACGCCAACGCCAACCAGGGCTACTCGCTGGGCGGGCTGATCCTGAACGTGGCGGGCAAGGTCACGGCCAACTACTGGCTGTCGCACGTCTACACGCCCGAGATCGGCGAGGCGCACAGGAGCGGCGACCTCCACATCCACGACCTCGACATGCTCAGCGGCTACTGCGCGGGCTGGTCGCTACGCACGCTGCTGCACGAGGGGCTCAACGGCGTGCCAGGCAAGGTCGAGGCGGGGCCGCCCAAGCACATGAGTTCCGCCGTGGGGCAGATCGTGAACTTCCTGGGCACGTTGCAAAACGAGTGGGCGGGCGCGCAGGCGTTCTCGTCGTTCGACACCTACATGGCACCCTTCGTGCGCAAGGACGGCATGGACTACGCGCAGGTGCGCCAGTGCATTCAGGAGCTGGTCTACAACCTCAACGTGCCCTCGCGCTGGGGCACGCAGACGCCGTTCACCAACCTCACCTTCGACTGGACCTGCCCCGAGGACCTGCGCGAGCAGGTGCCCGTGATCGCCGGGCAGGAGATGCCCTTTGCGTACGGCGACCTGCAGGCCGAGATGGACCTCATCAACCGCGCCTACATCGACGTGATGACGACTGGTGACGCCAAGGGCCGGGTGTTCACCTTCCCCATCCCCACGTACAACATCACCAAGGATTTCCCCTGGGAGAGCGAGAACGCGCAGCTGCTGTTTGACATGACGGCCAAGTACGGCCTGCCGTACTTCCAGAACTTCATCAATTCCGAGCTGGAGCCCAACATGGTGCGCTCCATGTGCTGCCGCCTGCAGCTGGATTTGCGTGAATTGCTCAAGCGTGGCAACGGCCTGTTCGGCAGCGCCGAGCAGACCGGCAGCCTGGGCGTGGTGACGATCAACTGCGCGCGGCTGGGCTACCTGCATGCGGGTGATGAAGCGGGCCTGCTAGCCGCGCTCGACCGCCTGATGGAGCTGGGCAAACAAAGCCTGGAGACCAAGCGCAAGCTGATTCAGCGGCTGATGGACCAGGGTCTGTTCCCCTACACCAAGCGCTACCTGGGCACTTTGCGCAACCACTTTTCCACGCTGGGCGTGAACGGCATCAACGAGATGGTGCGCAACTTCACGGCGGACCAGCACGACATCACCAGCGAGTGGGGCCATGCGTTTGCCTTGCGCCTGCTCGACCACGTGCGCGAGCGCATGACCGCCTTCCAGGAAGAAACCGGCCACCTCTACAACCTGGAGGCCACACCCGCCGAAGGCACGACCTACCGCTTCGCCAAGGAAGACAAGAAGCGCTGGCCCGCCATCCTGCAGGCGGGCACGGCCGAGCAGCCCTACTACACCAACTCGTCCCAACTGCCCGTGGGCTTCACCGACGACCCGTTCGAGGCGCTGATACGGCAGGAGGCACTGCAGGGCAAGTACACCGGCGGCACCGTGCTGCATCTATACATGGGCGAGCGCGTTTCCAGCGGCGCGGCCTGCCGCGAGCTGGTGCGGCGCGCGCTGACGAACTTCCGCCTGCCCTACATCACCGTCACGCCCACGTTCTCCATTTGCCCCACACACGGCTACCTGGCGGGCGAGCACCCGTTCTGCCCGCGCTGCGACGAAGAGCGGCTGGATGCCAAGCGGCGGCGCCTGGCCGCCTGACGCCGAATAGCAAGATTGATTGGCATCAATCGCTTGTCCATCAAGCGCATGAAGCTATCAAAAAAGTAGCAAATTTCTCAACCCTGAAGGAGTTTTCGTGAGCCATTTTTCTACCCCCGAACAGGCCGCTCTGGCCGCCGTGCAACTCACCGACGACGAGCGCCAGCCCTGCGAGGTCTGGACCCGCGTGATGGGCTATCACCGCCCTGTGGCCAGTTTCAATACCGGCAAGCAGGGCGAACATGCCGAGCGCCGCTTCTTCGCCGAGCAGGGCCGTGGCTGCAGCAGCAACGCCTGCTGAGGCACGGGCACCCGCGTCCGCGCTGCGGCTGGGCGGCATGACACCGCTCACCACCATCGATTTCCCCGGCCGCCTCGCGGCCGTTTTGTATTGCCAGGGTTGCCCCTGGCGCTGCGGCTATTGCCACAACCCCGAACTGCTCGATGCCATCCAACCGCCCTCGCTGCCGTGGGCGCAGGCGCTGGCCTTTCTGGAAAGCCGGCGCGGCCTGCTGGACGGCGTGGTCTTCTCGGGCGGCGAGCCCACGCTGCAGGCGGGCCTGGGCGCGGCGCTGAACGCAGTGCACAGCCTGGGCCTGCAGACCGCCCTGCACACCGGCGGCATGTACCCCGAGCGGCTGGCGGCACTGCTGCCGCAATTGGATTGGGTGGGTCTGGACATTAAGGCCCTGCCGCAGCGCTACAGCGCCATCACCGCCACACCCGGCAGCGGCGCGCGCGCCTGGGACGGGCTGGAGGTGCTGCTGGCCTATGGCACCGACCACGAATGCCGCACCACCTGGCACGCGGGCCTGTTTGGTGTGGATGAGTTGCTGGACCTGGCCCAGGCCCTGGCCGCGCGCGGCGTGCGCCGCTGGGCGCTGCAGGAATGCCGCGCCCCCGGCGCACCGGCCTGGGCGCTGACCACGGCGCACCAGCAGCAAATGGCCGCGTGGTTCCCCTCCTTCACGCTGCGCCGGGCCTGAGCGGGTGGGGGGCGGATTTGTCCGGTGCTTGGCGCAAATTTATTGCGCTTTTAAGTCGAAAACAGAACGAATCTGCGAACTTGCGCCAGGAGCCGCTGGGTTTGATGCGCATCAGAGCCGCCTCGGACACGCCGCGTGGATCATCCGCCACCGCCGCACAACGGCACCCCCTGCAAGGAACACGTCCATGACCCCCCTCGGCCTTCAACTGCTGCACGCGCTCAAGCACCACGGCGCGCGCGAGATCTTCGGCATCCCCGGTGACTTCATTCTCCCCCTGTTCAAGCAGATCGAGGAGAGCGGCATCCTGCCCCTGGTCACGCTCAGCCACGAGCCCTCGCTGGGCTTTGCCGCCGATGCCGCCGCGCGCATGCACTGCGGGCTGGGCGTGGTGGCTGTCACCTACGGCGCGGGCGCGCTCAACGTGGTCAACGCCGTGGCGGGGGCCTATGCCGAGCGCTCGCCGCTGGTGGTGCTGGCCGGCTGCCCCGGCGAGGTCGAGGCGCACTCGGGCCTGGTGCTGCACCACCAGGTGCGCCATGTCGATTCGCAGTGGCGGATCTTCCGCGAGATCACCTGCGACCAGGTGCGCCTGTCCGACCCCGCCACCGCGCCCGCCGAGCTGGCCCGCGTGCTGCGCAGCTGCCGCGAATACTCGCAGCCCGTGCTCATCGAGGTGCCGCGCGACATGACGCTGCACCCCATGGCCGAGGTGCCGGTGCTGCCCCCCAGCCCGTTCAACGCAGCCGCCGTGGCCGAATGCGCCGACGAATGGATGGCCCGCATCCAGGCTGCCCAGCGCCCCGTGCTGGTGGTGGACGTGGAGGTGCGCCGCTTTGGCCTGGAGGCCCGCGTGGCCGAGCTGGCGCGGCGCCTTCAGCTGCCCGTGCTCACCACCTTCATGGGCCGGGGCCTGCTGGCCGAGGACGCGGGGCATGCCGGCGTGCCCTTCCACGGCACCTACCTGGGCGTGGCGGGCGCGCCCGAGACCAGTGCGCTGCTGGACGACTCCGACCTGCCCGTGATGCTGGGCGCCATCCTGTCGGACAGCAACTTTGGCGTGAGCGCCCAGCGCATGGACTTCCGCCGCGCGCTCATCGCCGCGCACCGCGAGGCGCGCGTGGGCCACCACTTGTACCCGAACATCCCCCTGGCCGCGCTGGTGGAGGCGCTGCTGGCCCGCGCCCCGGCCGCAGGCGCCAAGCCGCCGCGCGCCCTGCCGCCCCCGCCCACTTGCCCCGAGGGCCTGGTGGCCGACGATGCGCCCGTGTGTGCGGCCGACCTCTCCCGCGCGCTCAACGACCGCATCCGCGCGCACGGCCCCATGAACATCGTCGCGGACATTGGCGACTGCCTGTTTGCTGCGATGGAGCTGCTGCCCACCCCGCTGGTGGCGCCGGGCTACTACGCGTCCATGGGCTTCGGCGTGCCGGCCGGCATCGGTGCGCAGGTGGCCACGGGCCAGCGCAGCCTGATCCTGGTGGGCGATGGCGCCTTCCAGATGACGGGCTGGGAGCTGGGCAACTGCCCGCGCCTGGGGCTGGACCCCATCGCCATCGTGCTCAACAACCAGACCTGGGAAATGATCCGCGCCTTCCAGACCGAATCGCGCTGCGCCGCCCTGGGCGACTGGCACCTGGCCCAGGCTGCCGATGCGCTGGGCGGGCGCGGCCACTGGGTGCACACGCGGGCGCAGTTCAAGGCGGCGCTCGATGCCGCTTTTGCCGAGCGCGGTCGCTTTCAGCTCATCGAGTTGATGGTGCCACCGGGCGACAGCACGCCCACGCTGCGGCGTTTTTCAGAAGGCATCCGGGCCCTGCGGGCGCGGGCGGCGTCGGGCGCCTGAGCGCGAAGGATCTGTTCACGTAGGCCCGCACGCATCGCATCGCGGGGCAGCAAAGCGCGGCAGCGGGGCTACCCCGCGCGCACCACGCGCAGGACGTCCGCCCCGTACGCCTCCAGCTTTTTCGCCCCCATCCCGCTGATGCCCTGCAGGTCGTCGAGCGTGCCGGGATTGCGCTCGGCAATCGCGGCCAGCGTGGCGTCGTGAAAGATCACATACGCAGGCAGGTTGTGCTCGCGTGCCACCTCGGCCCGCCAGGCCTTGAGGTTGATGAAACGCACCTGCGCATCGGGGCCAAGATTGGCGGCCGCGGCGGGCGGCGCGCTGCCCGTGCCCTTGCGGGTGCGCGTGCGTTTGGCCGGTGCGGACGACACCGACTCGCGCAACTGCACCGGCACCTCGCCCTTGAGCACCGCGCGCGAACCCTCGGTGAGGCACAGCGTGTCAAAGCTGTGGCCGCTGTCCAGCATCACCTTCTGCAGGCCTAACGCGCCGGTGGCGATCAGCTGGCGCAGCACGCCGCGCAGCTGGGGCTCGGTCAGGTCTGCACCAATGCCGAAGGTGGAGATTTTTTCGTGCCCGAACTGCGCGACCTTCTCGGTCTTCTTGCCGCGCAGGATGTCCATGATGTGCCCCGTGCCAAAGCTGATGCCGCTGGCCTGGTTCACGCGGTAGATGGTGGAGAGCAGCTTGCGTGCCGCATCCGTGGCGTCCCACACCGCCGGTGGGTTCAGGCAGTTGTCGCAGTTGCCGCAGGGTGTGGACTGCTCCCCAAAGTACGCCAGCAGCCGCACGCGGCGGCAGTCGGTGGCCTCGGCCAGGGCCAGCAGTGCATCCAGCTTGCCGCGCAGCGCCTGCTTGAACTCCTCGCCGGCCGGGCTTTCGTCGATCATGCGGCGCTGGTTGACCACGTCGTTCAGGCCATACGCCATCCAGGCATCGGCGTTCAGTCCGTCGCGGCCCGCGCGGCCCGTTTCCTGGTAGTAGCCTTCGATGTTCTTGGGCATGTCCACATGGGCCACAAAACGCACATCCGGCTTGTCGATGCCCATGCCGAACGCGATGGTGGCCACCATCACGATGCCTTCCTCGCGCAGGAAGCGATCCTGGTTCTTCTGACGCACTTTCGTGTCCAGACCCGCGTGGTAGGGCAGGGCCGTGATGCCCGCGTCGCTCAGCGTGTTGGCCAGCTCTTCCACGCGCTTGCGCGACTGGCAATACACCACGCCCGCCTCGCCCGCATGTTCGCGCTCGATGAAGCGCAGCAGCTGCGTGGTAACGTCCTTCTTTTCCTCAATGCGGTAGCGGATGTTGGGCCGGTCAAAGCTGCTGATGAACAGCCGCGCGTCTTCGAGCTGCAGCCGCTCAATGATGTCGGCCCGCGTAAGGTCATCCGCCGTGGCCGTGAGTGCAATGCGCGGCACCCGCGGGTAACGCTCGTGCAGCAGGGTGAGCGCCCGGTACTCGGGGCGAAAGTCGTGGCCCCACTGGCTCACGCAATGCGCTTCGTCAATGGCAAACAGCGAGAGGTGCCCGCCGTCGTACAGGCTGTCCAGCAGGCCCAGAAAACGCGGCGTATTCAGCCGCTCGGGCGCGGCGTACAGCAGCGTGATGTCGCCCGTTTGCAGGCGCAGTTCCACGTCCTGCGTCTCTTCATAGCTGAGGGTCGAATTCAAGAACGCCGCGTCCACCCCCGCCTCGTGCAGCGCGCCCACCTGGTCGTGCATCAGCGCGATCAGCGGCGAGATCACGATGGTCACCCCGCGCCCCTGCTGCTGGCGCACGATGGCCGGCACCTGGTAACACAGCGACTTCCCGCCGCCCGTGGGCATGAGCACCAGCGCATCGCCACCCGCAATCACATGCTCAACGATGGCCTGCTGCGGGCCGCGAAACTGCTCGTAGCCGAAGACGTCGTT
>NZ_JAMXAX010000168.1 GCF_023913775.1 Acidovorax facilis | reverse complement strand
GAGCGGCACATCAGGCGGGTGCGGCTGGCGCGGTACACATCACCAGCGTTGCCGCAACGCGGGCAGACGAAGCCTTGGGGCCAGCGAAGCTTCTCCAGGAACGCCTGGCAGGCCTCTTCGGTGGCAAACCAGCCAAGAAATTCGTTCCAGGTGCGGGGGTAGTCCTGTCCAGGAGTTGGCGTTAGCATCTGGGTTTCCATCCAGCTATTCTCACGTCACTGGAGCTAAATAGATACCCCTTATATTTATACAGTTATGTCTCGCACCTTCACGGACAAGTCCGACATCCCCGCGCCGCCTGAAGAGGTCCGCATCCCGCTGCAGGCCATCCGTGGCCGGGGCGCGGCCACGGCCATGGCACACCGGTTTGCGCGGGATGTGCGCGAGGCGGCCGACGACGGCTGGGGCCAACTGCCGGGGGGTAACGATGCGGACGACGGTACACCCGCCGCCCCCGCCGCCACCCGCGTGCATCTCGAAACCGCGCGCAGCGCCATCTGCGCCAACGACTCGCCAGACATCTTTTTTGAACTCTCGGTGAACCCCTACCGGGGCTGCGAACACGGATGCATTTACTGCTACGCGCGGCCTACCCACAGCTACCTTAACTTCTCACCGGGGCTCGACTTTGAAACGCAGATCGTGGCCAAACACAACATTGCCGAAGTGCTGCGTAGCGAGCTGTGCGCGTCGCGCTACGTGCCCCGTTTGATCAATATAGGCTCGGCCACCGACTGCTATCAACCTGTGGAGCGGGACTTGAAGCTCACCCGCAGCCTCATCGAAGTGATGCGCGACGCGCGCCACCCGTTTTCGCTCATCACCAAATCCAGCGGTGTGGAGCGTGACCTGGATTTGCTGGCTCCGCTCGCAGCGCAACGCCTGGCGGCGGTGTACGTCACCATCACCACGCTCGATGCCACACTGGCCCGCCGCATGGAACCCCGTGCCGCCGCGCCCCACCGGCGCCTGCGCACCATCCGCGCGCTGGCCGAGGCGGGTGTGCCCGTGGGCGTGAGCGTGGCGCCACAGATCCCCTTCATCACCGAAGACATGGAACAGGTGCTGGAGGCTGCGCGCGACGCGGGCGCGCGCAGCGCCTTCTACACCGTGCTGCGCCTGCCGTGGGAGCTGGATACGCTCTTCCGCGAATGGCTGCAGGTGCACTACCCCCAGCGCGCCGCGCGCGTGATGGCCCGTGTGCAAGACCTGCACCACCTGAGCGACGCCGAGCGCCGCGCGGGCAAAACCTACAACAGCGACTTCGCCACCCGCATGAAAGGCACCGGCCTGTGGGCCGACCTGGTGCGCCAGCGTTTTGCCACCACCTGCCGCAAGCTGGGCCTGAACCGCGAACGCGTGGAGCTGGACCTGGGCCAGTTCCGCCCCGGGATGCTGCAGGGGCAAAGCAGCCTGTTCTGACCAGCTGTGTGGCGCAGTGGGTTGAAAGTTTGAATAAAAATGGCCGTTTCCGCCCGTCCAGTATGCCTCAATAGCTATTTAAATGATAGCTATTGAGCCAGACTCTACAAGCGCACGCCAGGGGCCACGTGGGGGCTGTATGCATCGCCCCCTCACACGGCCCACAGGCTTTGCACCACCTGCGTGTACAGCGGAATGCCCAGCACGATGTTGAGCGGAAACGTCAGCCCCAGCGACAGGCTCACATACAGCGACGGGTCGGCCTCGGGGATGGCATAGCGCACCACCGCTGGCACGGCGATGTAGGACGCACTGGCCGCCAGCACCATCAGCAGCACCGCATCGCCTGCAGGCACCGCCACCAGCCAGGCCAGGCCCAGCGCCAGCGCGGCGTGGGTGATGGGGCCCAGCACCGCATAGGCCAGCAGCCAGGGCGACTGCTGGCGCACCGCAGGCAGGTTGCGTGCGGTCGATAGGCCCATGTCCAGAAGGAACAGGCACAACATGCCCTTGAACAGATCACCCGAAAACGGCTGCATGGCCGCCTTGCCCGCATCGCCCGTCAGCAGGCCAATCAGCATCGCGCCCAGCAGCAGCAACTGCGTGCCATCGGTGAACGACTCGTGCAGGATCTTGCCCACCGACAGGTGGGGGCCGCCCTTCCCACTGACGTTGCCCGGGCCATGACCGCCCAGCGTGGCTGCGCCCCCGCCTGTCACCGCCACCACGGGCGCGGCGGCGGTGGCCATGGCTACCGCCTGCTGCTTTTGCCGCAGCGCATTGGCCAGCAGCACTGCGAGGATGATGGCGGGCGACTCCATCAGCGCCATCGCCGCCGCCATGTGGCCGCCGTAGGAGATGTGTTGCGACTCCAGGTACTGCGTGGCCGTCACAAACGTCACCGCGCTTACCGATCCATAGGTGGCTGCCACCGCCGCCGCATTGAAGCCCGACAGCACCCGCCGCAAGAGCGCGTAGCCCACCAGCGGCACCACGATGGCCAGCAGCACCGCCAGCCCCAGGCTGGTGGCCACGTTGGACGTAAAGCCCGACGCCGCCAGCGCAAACCCGCCCTTGAGGCCCAGTGCCATCAGCAGGTAGATCGACAAGAACTTCGAGATCGCCGCAGGCATCTCCAGGTTGGACCGCACCAGGCCCGCAAACACACCCAGGGCAAAAAACAGGATCGCAGGGTCCAGCAAGCTTTGCATCATTCAACTCCTTGGGCGGCAATGTTATGCAGTGCAGGGTGCAAAGTAAAATCGATTCGAATGCGGCTATTTATAGATAAAACTCTATGAACATCACCTTTCGCCAGCTGCGCCTTTTTCTTGCGCTGGCCGAAACCGGCAGCGTCAGCGCCGCCGCCCGGGTCATGCACGTCACCCAGCCCACCGCGTCCATGCAGCTGCGCGAGGTGACCCAGGCTGTGGGCCTGCCGCTGTACGAAGTCATCTCGCGCCGCGTGCACCTCACCGAAGCGGGGCATGCCCTGGCCCGCACCGCGCGCCCCATTGCGGGCGAGTGGGATGCGTTTGAGCAGCGGGTGTCTGGCGCCAAGGGCCTCACCAGCGGACGCCTCAAGGTCGCCGTGGTCAGCACCGCCAAATACTTTGTGCCGCGTCTGCTGGGCAGCTTCTGCAAGCTGCACCCGCAGATCGACATCTCGCTGGAGGTGCTCAACCGCGACCATGTCATCAACCGGCTGCGCAGCAACCTGGACGACCTCTACGTCATGTCCATGCCGCCGGCCGATTTACCGCTGGAAGACCACATCCTCATGCCCAACCCGCTCGTCGTCATCGCCGCCGCAGGCCACCCACTCGCCGCAAAAATGCGCGTCAAGCTCACGCAATTGCAGGCCGAGCGCTTCATCCTGCGCGAAAAAGGCTCCGGTACCCGTATGGCCACCGACGCGCACCTGCGCCAGCTGGGCTTTGTTCCCAGCGCCGTACTGGAGCTGGGCAGCAACGAGGCCATCAAGGAATCGGTGGAAGGCCAGCTGGGCGTCTCCATCGTTTCCCGCCACAGCCTCGGCCCCCACCACGAGGGCCTGGCCGTGCTCAACGTGCAGGGCTTCCCCATCCAGTCGCAATGGCACCTGGTCTGGCCCAAGGGCAAGCAGCTGTCACCGATTGCGGAGGTGTTCCGGGGGCATCTGATGGGCGAGGTGAAGGGGTGGATGGAAGGACGGTGAGGGCGACGCTTCTGGCTTGAATGGCTGATATCGGCTACCCAAGACCCCATCACCGACGTGGAGTCCTCTGCACAGCCGCATTCACTGACGGGCTTTGCAAGCCAGGCTTGGGTTCTGGCAGATCACGGTCCAGCAGGCAGTCGATGAAAGCCGTCAATGCCGGTGATGGATGGCGCCGATTGGAGTAGTACAGGAACAGGCCGGGCTTTGCCACCGACCAGTCGGCAAGCACCGGCACCAGCCGCCCCTGGTCGATGTGGTTGTCCACCCGCTCACGGTCAAATGCATAGGCAATGCCCAGGCCCTGCACGGCCGCAGCCACGCCCATGTCCGAGTGGTTGGTCACCAGCGGTCCTTCTGCCGCAATCTCCACCCGTTTTCCTTTTTTCTCGAACTCCCAGCGGTAGGTCCGGCCATCCATCTGAAGCCGCCAGTTGATGCACGCGTGGCCGTGCAGGTCGGCGGGCGCCTTGGGCGTGCCGCGCTGCGCCAGGTAGTCGGGCGAGGCCACGGCAATCATCTTCACGTCCGGTGTCAGGCGCACGGCGATCATGTCTTTTTCCAGCAGCCCGCCCACGCGGATGCCCGCATCAAAGCGGCCCGCAACGATGTTGCTCAGCCCGTCGTCCACCACGATGTCCAGCACCACATCCGGGTGGGCCTGGTGAAACCGCCCAAGCCGTGGCGCGATGACCTGTGTGGCGGCCATGCCCAGTGTGTTGATGCGCAGCGTGCCCCCCATCTGGCCGGCCGCCGCACTGGCTTCGGCCACTGCGTCGGCCATGTCCCGAAATAGCGGGGCCATGCGCGCATACAGCTGCGCCCCGGTGGCCGTGGGCGCCACGCTGCGCGTGGTGCGGTTCAGCAATCGCGCGCCCAAGCGGGCTTCCAGCTGGCGAATCGTCTGGCTCAGCCCCGACGGCGACAGCCCCAGGTGATCCGCCGCGCGCGCAAAGCTTGCGCGCTCGACCACGGCGGCAAAGGCCTTCAGTTCCGCAAAATCCGATCCGCGCATTCTGTATTGTTTTCTACATAGCCTATTCAAATTCTAGGCCATTCACTAATTGGTGCTGCAGGCGCATCCTGACGACTCCACCAACCCAACGACCAGGGATGACCTGCATAACCCTCGCGAGGCGGTGGTAGTGCGGATCGGGATGGGGCACAAGGCGTCTTTTTGCAGCCAATAGCCACGCTATTGGCAAGAAAAGCAACGCAGTGGACCGCCCGAGACCGCGCTATCACAGACCGCAGGGAGTTGAGCAGGTCATCCCTAAACCAAGGAGATCGTCACCATGACCCCTTTGCGCCTCCCTGACCCCATTGCCGCCTACTTTGCGGCCGACCAACAACAGGACGCTGAGGCCATTGCCCGGTGCTTCACGGCACAGGCCGTCGTCAAGGACGAGGGCCGCACCCATTCGGGCATCGACGCCATCAAGGCCTGGAAGGCCGCGGCATCGACAAAGTACACGTACACCACCGAACCCTTTGCGCTGCAGCAGAGCGACGGCCACTAGGTCGTCACCAGCCGCGTTGAGGGCAACTTCCCTGGTAGCCCGGTCGATCTGCGCTACCGCTTTCGCCTTGAGCGTGGCCTGATTGCGTTGCTGGAGATCACGGTATGAGTTTCGACCTTCAACTGCGCGGCCAACGCGCACTCGTCACGGGCGGCACCAAAGGCGTGGGCGCTGCAGTGGTGCAGGCTTTGGTGGACGCCGGTGTGCAGGTGATGGCTACCGCGCGTTCGGCCCCTGCGCACCCGATTGGCGGCGTGCTGTATGTGCCTGCCGACGTCTCCACCGCAGAGGGCGCTGCAGAGGTTGCGCAGGCGGTGCTCACGCACTGGGGCGGCGTGGACATTCTGGTTAACGTGGTGGGCGGTTCCAGCGCGCCAGGCGGGGGTTTTGCGGCGCTGGACGATGCGCAGTGGTTCAACGAACTGAACCAGAACCTGATGCCCGCCGTGCGCCTGGACCGCGCTCTGTTGCCCGCCATGCTGGCCCAGGGCGCTGGCGTCATCGTCCACGTCAGCTCCATCCAGCGCGTGCTGCCGCTGCCCGAGTCCACCACCGCCTACGCCGCTGCCAAGGCGGCCCTGTCCACCTACAGCAAGGCCTTGTCGAAAGAGGTCACGCCACAAGGCGTTCGCGTTCTGAGCGTCTCGCCCGGCTGGGTCGAAACCGAAGCCGCCGTCGCCCTGGCCGAGCGCGTGGCCACCCAGACGGGCACGGACTACGAAGGCGGCAAGCAGATCATCATGCAGTCGCTGGGCGGCATCCCGATGGGCCGCCCCGCCAGACCGCAAGAGGTGGCAGACCTGATCACTTTTTTGGTGTCACCGCGTGCGGGAGCGATATCGGGCTCGGAGCATGTGATTGATGGGGGAACGGTGCCGACGGTCTAGGCGGGCACGGTCGGCAAGGCGCAGCGACCAAAGCACCGCAGTCAAAAAATAAGTCAAATTGGTGGTCTCTAGCGCTCGTCTGTAAAGCGCTGGAAGCTACTGAATGAATAGCATATTCAGGCGGTGCTAGAGGTGTGGTCGGTGGGCGGTTCTCGGCCTGGAGCAGCCGGTGGCGGCAAGTAAGAGCGGACACTCAACGCACCATGTAAGCGCGACTGGTCCTCTTGGTGGATGCGTTAGGCGGCCGCTGGAAGATACTCATTTGGCTGCAAAGTTGCCAATAAAAAACCCAGTAAAAGAGGCCTTCCCGGAAACGAAAACTTCCTGATCCGTCCTGAGCGGGGCGCCGACGTAGTGATCGGCGAGGCAGATAGTTGCTTGAACCGATAGGAGGCTGAGGGTGGCATGCTGGTCGCACCCCTTGCGAGCTCTGAACGGTTCCACCGAAATGACCTTAGCGACGAGAGGAGCTTGCGGTGTGCCGAAGGCCCAAGTGCCTGCCGCGAGCCAGCCACGAGGCGCAACGACTATGGCTCCTGCAGTGATGACAGTGATGAGAGGGTTGATGAACAGCCAGCGCACCCAACGAGTTGGATAGCGCCATTGCATATGGGCAGTGAAACGCGGTTGGGTGAGCAACAGACCGGCGCAGGCAGGGAGGAGGAAGAGAAAAGCCACCAACGCCGCTTGCGTGTACTGAGCACCGTAGAAAAAAACGAAGCGGCCCCCTTGAACAAGGTCAAGGAAGGCGCCTAGCGAGACAAAGGTGAATGCGGTGAGGACCGCCGCGCGAGTTAGCGGGCTGGTCATTGGCTTCGAGAGTGGCATTAGTCCCAGGTGAATACTGTTATAGAGCGCGGAGGCCTTGATCGCCCCCTAACGTAAATTGGACCGAGAAACCTGCGGTATAGGATCCCCAACAGCATCGCTCGAACTGTGAGCAAGCCGGATTGTGAATAGATGACTGTTTAGGGAAATGGTGCCCACCGTCTGCTCAGGGCCCTGAGCAGGCACTCGGAGCAAACGCTGCACGATCACGCGCTGTTCTTCAACACCAGCGCGTGCAGAAAAATCAAGCCAAATTGGGCTCCAGCGCTTATCCATAAAGCGCTACCAGCTATTCAATCAATAGCATCATCCGCCCAGCCTAGGATCGCGTTTGCGCGGCAGTTGCGTGCCTTCTGCAGGCGGCTTAAACCAGCACATCCCGGATAGAAGCGTCCTTGTCAAACTGTGCCTTGGCAAACGGGCACAGCGGGACCACCTTGGTGCCCGTAGCTCGCGCCCACTGCACCAGCGCGCCCAGCAACTCGCGCCCGACACCTTGCCCGCTGAGGGACGGGGCCACTTCGGTGTGGTCCACGATGATCATCGTGGCGTTGGTGCGGCTGTAGGTCATTTCGGCAAGGCGCTGGCCGCCGTTTTCTACGTAGAAGGCGCCTTTGGCGTCTTGTTCATGGTGGTGGATGGTGTGCGGCATGGCGTGGTGAAGAGGGCAGAGGGGGCTGGCGTTGGAGTATGGCGCAGCAGCGTGTGCCCGCTGCTGCTTGTTGGGGTGGTTGCTTGCTTGTTTGCTCATGCGCTGTGGGCCCGAAGGCAGGCAGCATTCATTCGGCCGCAAGGCGCCTTTTTCCGCTATTCGTCGCCAAATGCCTCCGACAGAAACTCTGCCGTGGCGCGGACGCGTGCGGTGCGCTGCAGGTCGGGGTGCATGACTTGCCAGACCTCGTAATCGGTGGCGCGGCGGCGTTGGGGCCAGATGCGGACCAGGCCTTCGCGCTCGCCCATCCACACCGGCATTTCACCCAGGCCAATGCCCGCTGCCACCGCCTTGCGCACCAGCAGGCTGGAGCGCACGGCCATGGCGATGCGGGCTTGGCGGGCGGGCACACCGGCCATGGTCAGAAACGGGCTGTGCTCCAGGTAGGGGCCATAGGCCACCAGGTGGTGGCCCCGCAGCTCGTCGTCGGGCACGGGTTCGCCAAAGTGCTCGATATAGCCCGCGCTGGCAAACAGGCCCACCGGCCATGACACCACGCGGCGCACGACCAGGTCGGGCGTCTCCGGGCGGACGTTGCGAAACGCTATGTCCACCTGCCTGCGGCTGAGGCTGAGCAACTGGGTGGAGACCTCCAGGTCCACGCGGATGTGGGGCCAGTGCCGCTGCAGGCGCTCGACGGCGGGCAGCAGCAGGTCGATGGCGATGGAGTCGGTACTGGTGACGCGCACGATGCCGCCGGGGTTTTCGTCCTGGCCTTCGATTTTGGTGCGCAGGTCGAGGGCTGCGCTTTCCATGCGGCGGGCGGCTGCCAGGGCCGTTTCGCCTGCCGGCGTGAGCAGGTATCCATCTTTGGCACGCAGGAACAACTTGGCGCCCAACTCGGCCTCCAGTGCATTCAGCCGCCGCCCCACGGTGGCCTGGTCGATGCCCAGGCTGCGCGCTGCGGCGCGCAAGGAGGGGGCTCTTGTCAGCGCTAGAAAGATGCGGGTGTCGTCCCAGTTCATGGTGGTGTTTATCGGGTGGGAGTGATGCAATTTTGCATCACTACAGAGCGAAATTGCTGCGTTTGAATGGTGTGTTGGCGCTGTAACCTTGCAGGCCTGAATGACATTTTTGAGGACTGCAATCCATGCCCACCGCTTTGAGTGAACAACATCCCGCCACTGTGCAGACCGCCGTACCACCCACCATGCAGGCCATCGTGTTCGACGACTTCGGTGGGCCTGAGGTGCTGGTGGCCCGGGAGGTCCCGACCCCCGAGGTGCGCCCGCACGACCTGTTGGTGCGCAACGCCTCCATCGGCGTGAACCGCGCTGATCTGTTGCACCGCAAAGGGGCTTACGGCCGCGCCTACTTTGGCGATGCGGACACCATGGGGCTGGAGATTGCGGGCGCCGTGGTTGCAGTGGGCCCGTTGGTGCGCGGCTTTGCCGTGGGCGACCGTGTGATGGGCATTGTGGGCGGCGGGGCCTACGCCGAGCTGTCGCGCATCGACCACCGCATGGCCATGCATGTGCCGGAGGGCCTGGGCCTGGTGGCTGCGGGTGCGGTGGCGGAGGTGTTTGTGACTGCACACGAGGCGCTGTTCCACCTGGCCAACCTGCAGGCGGGCGAGTCGGTGCTGATCCACGCAGCCGCAGGCGGCGTGGGCTCGGCGGCGGTGCAACTGGCGAAAGCGGCGGGCGCACGGGTGTTTTGCACAGCAAGCGGTGACAAGCGCGATGCAGTGCTGGGCTTTGGCGCGGATGTGTTCATTGATTACCGCAGCGAGGACTTTGCGGCCGTGGTGGCGCAGGCAACGGACAGCAAAGGTGTGGACGTGGTGGTCGACTTCATTGGTGCGCCCTACCTGGAGCGCAACGTGCGGTCGTTGGCCGTGGGCGGGCGCATGGTGGCCGTGGGCTTGCTGGGTGGCGCGCAAGGCGCCACGTTGCCGATGGACGCCGTGCTGTACCGCCATCTGCGGATCTTTGGCACGGTGATGAAGTCGCGCCCGCCCGAGGTCAAGCAGGCCATGGTGCAGCGCTTTGCCGAGCGGTGGCTGCCTGCGCTGGCGGCCGGTGCGATCCGGCCGGTGATTGACAGCACCTACCCGTTGGCAGATGCCGCGCTGGCCCACAGTCGCATGGAATCTGGCGTCAACGTCGGCAAGATTCTGCTGCTGCCAGGGGCTGCGTGAGGCGCGCAGAAGTTCATTGCTGCGGTTGGGGCATGCGCCCGGGCAGGCCCGACTCCGCGTCAGCCCGCCGCTCTGGCCGCCCCCGCCGCCTGTCGGCAACCTGCAAACATGTCCAGCCCCGCGCTGTACGCCCCGGTCTTCACATCCATCAACCCCAGCACCGAGTGAAAGTAGTTGTCGTGGGTGATGCGCCGCTCGGCCAGCTCGTGCTGCAGGCAGCCGGTGGCGACCTGGGTGCGCGCCTGCATGGCGGGCGAGAGCCAAGTGATCCACGGCACATGCTTTTGCACGTCGGGCGCAATGGAGTAGGGCAGGCCGTGCAGGTAAAGGTTGTTCTCGCCCAGTGATTCGCCATGGTCTGCTACATAAATCATAGCTGTTTGCGATTTGCTATCCTGCGCTGTGAGCCATTTGAGCACTGAATCGAGGAAAAAGTCCGTCTCCACGACGCTGTTGTCATACGCGTTGACGACCTGCTGGCGCTCACACTCCTGCAGGGAGGTGGATGTGCATTCGGGGCCAAACTTCTTGTTGTTGGGCACCGAGCGTTTGTAGTACGCGGGGCCGTGGCTGCCCATCTGGTGCAGCACGACCACGGTGCCGCGCTGGCGCTGTTCGGCGGGCAGGGCGGCGATGCGGGTGTCCAGGTCTTGCAGCATCACACGGTCCAGGCATTCGCCGCCGGGGCACAGGGCGGGGTCTGGCGTCGGGCTTTTTGGCGCGCTGGTGAGGGTCTCGCCAATGCGGTCGCACACGCCTTTGCAGCCAGACTGGTTGTCTACCCACAGCACGGCCAGGCCTGCGTGGTGCAGCACGTCGATGAGGCTTTCAAAGTTGGCAGCGCGCGCTTCGTAGCCCGTGCGGCCCAGGTGCGAGAACATGCAGGGCACCGATGCTGCGGTGCTGGTGCCGCACGACCAGGCGTTGCGGGCGCTGACGAGGTCCGTGCGGGCCGCGAGCAGCGGTGTGGTGTTGCGCTCATAGCCGTTGATGCCGAAGTTGCCGCTGCGGCCGGTTTCGCCCAGCACCAGCACCAGCAGCGGGGGCTTGGCCTGGCCCGCATAGCTGGCGCCCAGCTGTGCATCGCGCCCCAGGGGCAGCAGCTTGCTGGTGTCCATGCGCAGGGGCTTGGTGGCAATGTTGCCCAGCGCGTACACGCTGTTGAGCGGGTTGATCAGGTAGCGCAGCTTGGTGTGGTTGCGCATGGTCGATGCAAAGTCCTGGAACACCAGCAGCAGGCACACCACGATGACGGCGATGGAGCCTGCCAGCAGCAGGCCGTTGTGCGCCACATGGCGCAGCGCGGTCAGGCGCTGCACGGGGCGGCGGTACAGCCACAACAGGGGCGGCACGGCCAGGATGAGCACGGTGCCCAGCATGCGCAGGTTGAGCAGGTCGCCTGCTTCCTTCACGTCGGTCTGCATCACGTTGACCAGCATGCTCGCGTCGATGGCGATGCCGTAGGCGAGCATGAAATACGCGCCAAACGCGGCCATCAGCACCAGCACCAGCACGGCGGGCTTGAGCGTCCAGCGCCAAGCCAGCAGGCTCAGCAGCGCAGCGTTGCCCGCCGCGACGATGAGTGCAAATGCCAGCGCAAACCCCCAGCCGCGCAGGCTGCCCTGGCCGGGCAACTGGGCCACCTCTTGCCACAGTGGCACGTTGCAGGCCGTGGCCAGCCAGGTGCTGACCAGCACCACCACCCAGG
>NZ_JAMXAX010000167.1 GCF_023913775.1 Acidovorax facilis | reverse complement strand
GCGTCGGCGCCGACGACCTTCGCCGCTTTGTTCAGGAGTAGTGTTCACGTGTCCACCTAGAGTTGAGGTGGACACGAGGCTCCTACGAGTACGCCATTGTTTCAAGATGCCATGGCTGGCCGCTTACGGGGGACTGGGCTTTTTCCGCTTGGAGTTTGTCCCGCAGCGCCTTCAGGCGTGCAGGGTCCTGGGCGAGCGAGATCGCCAGAGCTTCATATTCGGCGGCGCTGTGGGTCACAAGCTCCGGCAGGCCCACAGCATGTAGCAGGCTGGCCGCCACACGCGCAGCAAACGATTCTCCCAGTCGCGTGAGCACCGGCAGACCCGCCCACAAGGCATCGCTGGCCGTGGTGTGAGCGTTGTAGGGCAAGGTATCCAGAAACAGGTCGGCCAGTCGATGGCGCGCAAGGTGCTCGCTCAGCGGCAGGCGCTGTGCAAACACCAGTCTCTCGGCCGCCACGCCGCGCGCCTGCGCCTCGCGCCGCAGACTGTCCTCCACAACAGGGTTGTCTGCCAGAAGCCACAGAACGCTGTCAGGCACCCTCTGCAGAATGCGCATCCAGCTGTCGAAGACCTGCGGGAGGATCTTCTGGTTGTTGTTGAAACAGCAGAACACGCTCCCCGTGGCAGGCAGCCGCGCCTCTTCCCTGGTAAAGATCCGGTCACTGATCGCGCGCTGCGAGTCGTTGACCTGGTAGCTGTGCGGCAGGTATACAAGTTTTTCGGTGAAATGGCGCCGCGCGTCGGGGGGCACAACCACCTTGTCGGCAATCACGTAGTCCATATAGTCTGCCCCGGTCGTCCCCGGGTATCCCAGATAACCGGCCTGGATGGGAGCGCAGCGGTGGGCAAAAATGCCAAAGCGGCAGCCCGTGGTGAAACCCATCAGGTCAATGGCGATGTCGATGCCCAGCTCCCGCGACAAGCGGGCGATATCGATCTCGCTGCGCTCGCGCACGTCGATGAAATGGTCGAAGCCTGCGACCAGACGCGCGCGCATGGCATCCGTCGCGGGAGGTCCAAACGAAAACGCAAACCACTCGAAGCGTTCACGGTCATGGACTTCGAAAAGCTGCGCTATCAGATACGAAGTGGCGTGGCCGTGGAAATCCGCAGAGTAGTAACCGACCCGGATCTTGCCTCCGCCAGCACGCGCAAGGATGGGCCCCAGGACGGTGGATTCAGGAAAATCCTGCTGCACGGAAGCTTGTGCCGCCTGCTTGTGCAACTCGGGCGAGTCGAACAACGAAAGCGCGATGAAGGGTTTCACACCCAGCTCACCGGCCCGGATGCTCCGCTCACACTGCGCCATGTCGTCTGCCAAGTGTCCCCAATCGCCGGTCTTGAGCCTGCAGCTCGCAAGATACCCCAGCAGATACTTCGCATCTGGCTTGAGGCGATACACCTGCGTGTAGTCGGCCACGGCGTCCTGATGCCGGTTGAACCGGATGTGCAAATTGGCGCGGTTGTAGTACAGGTCTGGCCTTTCAGGCGCCAACCGAATCGCCTGGTCGTAGACGGCAAGTGCTTCTGCATACCGCCCTGCCTCCAGCAACGAAAGGGCTAGAAACGCCAGGATATCCACGTCGAGTGGGCTCAGTTGGGCAGCCTTCTGAAAAGCCTGTACCGCATTCGACAGTTGGAAAAGGCTGCGCTGCGCGATCCCCAGGTTCTTGTGGGCTTGGACCAGTTTGTCATCGCCCTGAATGGCGGCCTCGAAGTGCACAATGGCCTGCGTCCACTGCTCCTTTTGCGCCAGGATCGCCCCCTTGCCGTTATGGGCTTCGGCGTGCTGAGGCCTCAGTGCAATAACCTGATCGAAACATTTCAGGGCCTCGTCCGAACGGCCGGCATCGGCGTGCAGCATGCCCATGTTCTGGCACGCGTCCACATCCTGGCCGTCCAGGGCAAAGGCCTGTTCATAACATTTCAGCGCCTCGTCCAGCCGCTCCATCTGGCGCAGGGCATTGCCCTTGTTGTTATGGGCGGCAGCCAGTCTGGGCTGAAGGGCGATGGCCTGGTCGTAGCTTGCGATGGCGTCTTCGGGCCGCGACAACTCTTTGAGCGTGATCCCCCGGTTGACATAGGCTTCTGCGAAATCTGGGCGCAGGCTGGTGGCACGCTCAAAATGCGCCAGTGCTTCGTCGTGGCGCTTCAATGCGCTCAAAGCCAGCCCACGATTGACGTGGGGGGCAGCATCGTCCGGAGCCAGCTTGATGGCTTGGCCGATCAGGTCCACCGCTACTTGCAAGTGACCCGCCTGGTACGCCAAAACGCCTTGCATGTGCAGGGCGCCAACGTTTTTGGGGTCATTCTTCAAAATGGTGTTGTAGAGCTGGTTGGCCTGCGCAATGGCGCCCTCCTGGTGTGCTCGCATGGCCTGGTCCAACCACGCAGCCAGTTGGGCTTTTGTCACTTGGGGAGGGCGTATTCCGAAGTTGTAGTGAATGCTCATGATCCAGGGTGTGCAGCGGATAGAAACGCGGAACGGCCGTCACCAGGACAACCCACCAGCGCCAATAAAAGGGAGATTGTGACGCGAGCGCCCCCTCGGTCAGATCGCCGCTGCCGGATAGATGCGCCGGTACAGCGGGCCTACCAGCATCAGCACCGCCATCAACCGGCATACCTGAAACGCTGTGACCACGGGCACGCCCAATTGCAGCACCTTGGCGGTAATCGCCATCTCCGTGATCCCGCCCGGCGAAGTACCCAGCAGCAAGGTGACCCAGGGCAACCCCGTGGCCCAGGCCAGCAGGCCCGCGAACAACGTGCACGCACCCATCAACACCAGCGTACCGGCGGCTACGGATACAAGCCACCGGGGAGCCGTGCGCAGGAAGTCAGCCCGAAAGCGCACTCCGAGACTCACACCGATCACCAGTTGCGCTGCGTTCACCATGGCCGCCGGCACGGCGGAGAGGCTGATGCCCGCCATCGTGAGCACCATGGACACGAGCATGGCGCCCATGAACCAGGGGTTGGCACGGCCCAGCCGGTCCATCACCAGGGCACCAGCACCCGTCAGCAGCGCCATCAGCACCAGGCCGGGCCAGTCCACCGCCCGCACGGTGGGCGGCAGAATGTCCAGGCCATGCAGACCGCTCCACTGCAAGGCAAAGGGAATCGTCACGGTGACGATCAGCAGGCGCAGGCTGTGGCTCGCTGCAACCAAGTCGGTGCGTGCGTTCTCGCGCTCGGACAGCAAGGTCATCTCGGACGCAGCACCAATTGCACCGGCGAAGTAACTGGTGGCGCGCAGCATGGGTGCAGGCACACCGTGCATGCGCGGTGCATGCAGCCTGTACAGCCAGGCACCAAACAGCCAGCCGAGAAAAAGCGCCCACACGATGCCCAGCACGATGGCCCACCACAGCCCGCTGATCAGCGCCGCCACCTGGGGTGTGAAATAAAGGCCCAGCGCTGCGCCAATGGTCCACTGCCCGGCATTGCGCAGTGGCCCCCAGCTCTGCGTAGGGCCGCCAGCGATCGACACGACGGAAGTCGCCAGCAACGGGCCGATCATCCAGGGCAAGGGCGTGTGCAGAGCCACGCAGCCGACTGCGGCGGCAAGGGCCAGAACAAGCGTTGCAAGAACGCGAAAGAAAGAATTCACAGGCATGGTGAAAGTGAGACGGCATCAGTCGATGACCAGTACACCCTGCAGCCACCATACCGACACTTTCGACCTGGCGACCAGTCCAAATGGGAAAGGGAGACAACGTGAAAAGCCGCACCCCTTTGCCTTTCAGGTTCAGGAGGCACCAGCTCCCCTGAAGTAAGCAATGGTCTGGCGCAATCCAGCATCAAGATCCATACGGGGCTCCCAGCCGCCCAGCAGTTGGTGCGCCAGCATGATGTCGGGCTGCCGCTGCCAGGGGTCATCTCCCGGCAGTGGGTGGTAGGTAATCCGGGCGGCGGCCCCCGTGTGAGCAAGGACCTTCTGGGCGAGTTCCAGGATGGTGAATTCCCCAGGATTCCCCAAGTTGACAGGCCCCGCCACTTCGTCAGGCGTTGCCATCATGCGCACCAGTGCTTCCACCATGTCGTCCACGTAGCAGAAGCTGCGTGTCTGGTCACCTGAGCCGTATACGGTCAGGTCAGCGCCGCGCAACGCCTGCACGATGAAGTTGGAGACCACCCTGCCATCGTCCGGGCGCATGCGGGGGCCATAGGTATTGAACAGCCGCACCACCTTCGTGCGCACGCCATGCTGGCGCCGGTAATCGAAAAACAGGGTCTCCGCACAGCGCTTTCCCTCGTCATAGCAGGCCCGCACGCCAATGGGATTGACGTTGCCCCAGTAGGACTCCGGCTGTGGGTGCACGCTGGGGTCGCCATACACCTCGCTGGTGGAAGCCTGAAGAATGACGGCCCTGCACTGGCGGGCCAGCTCCAGCAGGTTCAGAGCCCCCATCACGCTGGTACGCAGGGTCCGCACGGGGTCGGCCTGGTAGTGCACGGGCGATGCGGGGCAGGCGAGGTTGTAGATTTCGTCCACCTCAGCGGCCAGCGGCTGGGTGACATCGTGCCGAAGCCAACGAAAACGCGGCGAAGCCTGGAGGTGGGCAATGTTCTTTTCGGAGCCCGTGGAAAAGTCATCCACGCACAGCACCCCATGACCATCTTGCAACAAACGCTCGCACAAATGAGAGCCGAGGAAGCCCGCGCCCCCGGTCACCAGGATTGACTTAGCCTTCTTCATGGTGTGGTGGCCCCAGGTGCATCCACCGCGTTCCGCCCCACAGTCAGATAGTCGAACCCCAAAGCACGCATGGACCGAGGCTCGTAGAGGTTGCGCCCATCCACGACCAGCGGCTGCCGCAGGACTGCCCGCAGGGCATCAAAGTCGGGACTGCGAAACACCTGCCATTCGGTCACGATCAACAATGCGTCGGCATCGCGCGCCGCATCCAGAGGACTTTGGGCATAACGGATACGCGCCAGCAGGTCGGGCCGATCGTGCAAATCGTCTTGCAGGCATCGGCGAGCCTCCTGCATGGCCACCGGGTCGAACACCTGCAGCACCGCACCGCGCTCGAGCAGTTCGCGCACCAGCACCCTGCTGGGAGCCTCGCGCATGTCGTCGGTATTGGGTTTGAAGGCCAGCCCCCACAGCGCAAACCGTTGCCCCGAAAAATCCGGGCCGAGCCGCTGCACCAGCCTGTCCACCAGCTGCCGCTTCTGTCCATCATTGACCTGCGCCACCGCCGCCAACAACCGCAGCGGGAGCCCGACGTCATCGCCCATGCGCTGCAACGCTGTCACGTCCTTGGGAAAGCAACTGCCACCGTAACCAACGCCGGGATAAAGAAAGCTGTCACCAATGCGCGGATCAGCGCCAATACCCACCCGCACAGGTTCGATATCCACCCTCAAACGATCTGCCAGATTGGCCATTTCATTCATGAAACTGATGCGCGTGGCGAGCATGGCGTTGGCGGCGTACTTTGTGAACTCTGCGCTGCGGCGGTCCATGCAGATAACGCGATCATGGCCATGCCCGAACGGGCGGTACAACGCACGCATGAGATCACCAGCGCGCTGCTCTTCAGGCGACTCACCCAACCCAACGATGATCCGGTCAGGCCGCATGAAGTCGTTGATCGCACTGCCCTCTTTGAGGAACTCCGGGTTCGAGACCACCGCAAAGCCAGGTGCTGGCTGGGCACCGGGCCAGCGCTGGGCCAGCACAGTAGCGACGGCCTTGTGCACCGCTTCGCCCGCGCCCACAGGCACGGTAGATTTGTTGACGATCACCTTGAAGCTGGTCATGTGGGTCGCGATGGCTCCCGCCACCTCGAATACATGACTCAGGTCCGCACTGCCATCGTCCGCAGAGGGCGTGCCCACCGCGATGAACTGCACGTCACCGTGGGCAACACCGCGCGCCATGTCGGTGGAAAACGCTAGCCTGCCGGCGCGGACATTGCCGACGATCAACTCTTGCAGCCCCGGCTCGTAGATTGGAACCTCTGCGCGCTGCAGTGTGGCAATTTTTTCGGCATCCGTGTCGATGCACAGGACATCATTGCCCAGCTCCGCAAGGCATACGCCGGTAACGAGCCCCACATAACCGGTTCCGAACAAGGTGAGATTCATGGAGGGGGCAAAAAAACTGAAAAATACAAGACATGGGGCTCGCGCCCACGCGAAGGGCGCCGTGAAGTTTCACACCTCAATCACATCGGGAGGCAGCGCCTGGTGCGCGCGTTCGACCATTGTGGTGTATGCCGACTCGATATGCCGCGCAAAGAGCCGGGCATTGAACAAGGGCGACTGGGGCCCCTGTTCCTCCAGCTTGTCCCGAATGCTCTTGAGTTGCGCCACATCGCGGGCAAGCTCTATGGCTCGGGCCTCAAATGCAGACTGCGTCTGGGTGACAAGCTCGGGCAACCCCACGGCATGCAACAGGCTCGCCGCCACTCGGCTCGCAAACGATTGTCCTGAACACGTCAGAACCGGCAGCCCTACCCACAAGGCATCGCTCGCGGTGGTGTGCGCGTTGTAGGGCAGCGTATCAAGGAAGAGGTCGGCCATCCGCTGGCGGGCGAGATGCTGGTCCATGGGCACGCGGCTGGCAAACACAAGGCGGTCTGCAGAAATCCCCCGGGCCTGCGCCTCTCGGCGCAGATTCCGCGCCGCAATCGGGTTGTCTTCCAGCAGCCACAAGACGCTGCCTTCAACGGCATGGAGGATGCGCATCCAGCCGTCAAACGTGGGCGGGAGGATCTTGAAGTTGTTGTTGAAGCAGCAAAACACAAAACCAGTGGCGGGCAAACCCAGTTCGTCGCGGGAAAATGTCCGGTCAGCTGCTTTCCGCTGGGAGTCGTTGACCTGGTAGCTGTGCGGCAGATAGACCACTTTTTCAGTGAAGTCGGCCTGGGCATGGGGAGGAATCACCACCTTGTCGGCGATCACATAGTCCATGTAACTGGCGCCGATGGTGCCAGGGTACGCCAGGTAGCTGACCTGAACGGGTGCACACCGGTAGGAAAAACATCTCAAACGCGTCGCTTGCGTAAAGCCCATCAGATCCACAGCAATGTCGATACCAAGCTCTCGCGAAAGCTGCGCAATATCAAGATCGGTACGCTCACGCACATCCAGAAAATGGTCAAAGGCCACCACCAGTCGCTCGCGCATGCTGTCGTGCACCTGGGGACTGACCGAAAACGCGAACAATTCAAATCGCTCGCGGTCATGCACTTCAATCAGCTCTGCAATCAAGTACGCCGAGGGGTGATTGCGAAAATCTGCAGAGTAGTAACCGATACGAATCTTCTCGCCCCTCGCACGAACAGGAATCGCGCCCAACGCTGCAGAGCCAGGCATATCGCGTTCTACAAGACGGCTTGCAATCTCTTTGTGGAGGGCAGGCTGGTCGAACACGGACAGGGCAGAGAATGGCTCAAGGACAGGCTTCCTAGCCCGGATGTCCTGTTGGAGCTGAAGCAGCTCCTCATCCAGGTTTTGCCAAATACAGCCATGGACCTTGGCGGTAACGATCTCGCTTTGCAGCATCGCCAAAGGAGCGGGCAGGCGCTGGGCCAGATAGAACTGTTGCAAAGCCTCGTCGTACCGCTTCATCTCCCGCAAAAGCCGACCCATGAGGAATCTGGACTCCCCTTGCTGGGGCCGAAGCTCGATCGCGCGGCTCACGTCCGTCAGTGCGCTTTCCAGATTTCTCAGTTGCAGTTGCGCCTCGCCACGGTTGTTGTACGCCTCGGCGGACTGCGGGTTGAGCTCCAGCGCCCGGCTGAAGGCAGCAACGGCTTCTGCATACCGGCCCAGCCTCAGCAAAGCCGTGCCCCGGTTGTTGTGCGGCTCCGGTATCTCGGGTGCGCGCTCGATCACCTGGTCCATGCACTCCAGGGTTTCATCAAACTGCTTCATCTGCAGGTGAATGCAACCCAGATTGAAACGCGCCTGCACATTCGCAGGATCTATCGCCAGCACCTTGCGGTAGCTTTCCATGGCCTCCGGCAACCGATCCAAGGTTTGCAGGACCGTTCCCCGGTTGTAATGTGCGAGCCCCAACCCGGGCGAGAGTGCAATGGCCTGATCGAAAGAGGCCAGCGCGTCCTGATTGCGCTGCAGGCGTAGCAGCGCGTTGCCACGATTGAAGTAGGGGTCAACGTAGTCGGGCTTGAGAGCGATGGCTCGGTCGTAGGCGCGAATAGCGTCTGCGGGCCGGTTGGCCATCAGCCATTCATTGCCCCGGGTGTTGCACGCCGTCGCATCATCGGGGAGGGGCGACTCCACAGATCTAACGCCCGCAACCAAGCCCGTTCCATAGTTGATTCCGAATTTAAAACTGGGCTGGCTGGCTGGTATGGCACCAGGCTTGAAGGACTGCCCGAAATGGGGTTTCTTTGTGTCGGTCAAGGTGCTTCCCGATACAGATGAGAGATTGACATCCCGCCATGGTAAACACCTGCGCGGCACCGAACCGCCATCCAGCGCCATCCAGCGCCAGCCGGGCGGCTCCAGGGACAACAGCCAAGTCCACCGCAAAGCAAACCGCCATGGAAAGCGGGTACTGTGGCCTCCTCTTTCTGGGCGCGCAGAGCGCACTGGCGGAGCTTTTCAGCGCTCAGGCGCGCCCCGCCGGTGTGCCATTTCTTGTCCCATCCTGCCCAGCAAAGCGGGCTCCAAAAGATGCAGCGCCGCCGGGTAGGCCTGGCGCTCCTCGTGGTGGATATGGCTCGCATAGCGCGCCGCAAATCGATCAAAAAGCGCCTCTGCCGATTCCGAGAAGCCTTCGATTTCCCCCTGCGCCAGCGCTTGTAGCGGAACTCGCGCCGCCGCCCAGTCAGCCACCATGTCGACATGGTCCTGTTGCAGCCGCTGCACCAGAGTCCTCATCTCCGGTGCAGCCTGGGCCAGCAACAGGGGGAAGACATGGAGCTCCTCATCCTCATGGTGCAATGGCGCAGCGACATCAAAGTAGCGCAACACATCGCGCGCGGCCTGGCGCGCGCTCTCATCGGCACCTTGCTGGCGGACATGTTCACGCAGGCGGTCCAGCAGTGCCAGCGTGCGCTGCACGCGCTCGTGGCAGGCCTCCAGCATGGCGAAGGGCTCTTCGAACCCGACTGCAGGTGCGCTGAAGCCAGGAACGTGGCGAGCAGGTGCAGAAGTGGACGCCATCCTCGCCTCACCCAAAGCGCACGGGCTGGCCCTGGCGGTCAAAGGGGATGTAGGCACCATGCGCACCGCCCTTGATCGCATCCACCATGCGCTGCAAAGGCGCCTCGGCATCGGCGCTGGTGGGCGCCTTGTTCAGGGTGCCCGACATGGCGGCTGCGAACACCATGGCCCAGTCGTGGCCAGGGGCCGTGAACTGGCTGGCCTCACCGACCAGCGCGTCGAACGACGGCAGCTCCTGTGGCGTCTTGTCCACGCACATCAGTGGCACCAGCGCGCCGCCCTGCCCGGCTTCAAACCGGGCCCGCTGCGCGGGGGTGGCATCGTCGGGCAATTCAACGGCAGCAAACACGAACAGGAGCCGCTGGGGTTCAGGCTGCATGCGTGCCGCCTCAAGTAGATCGTCGAAGCTGGAAATGTTCATAAAAAATTTCGATGAATTAAAAAATGCTGCGAGGGAGGCTCGGTCTTCTCAGAAGCCTGGCACCACGCCCCTATGCGGGTCTAGCGTGCTCACATAGCTGTCTGCTACAGGTCGAGCACGCGCTGCCTTGCGCGATTGCACGGTGCCAATGCTGACAAAACACAGCGCCTGCTCCCAGGCGTCCAGCTGGAACAAGCCGCGCAATCCGGGGGACTTGAGGGCCTTGCCGCTGGTGAGGGCCGATCCGAAGCCCTGTGCAGTGGCCATGAGCAACATGTTCTGCACCGCGCAGCCAGCGGACACCAAGCGCTCTGACAGGTCGATGGCGGGGTCGCCGCACTGGCTATCTACCACCACCAGCATGAGTACCGGGGCACGGTAGGCCTTTTCGCGGGCCTGCTCGGCCTGCTCGGGCGTGGCGGCAGGATCTCGTTCGCACAGAGCCTGCGCAAACACGTCGGCCAACGCCGGCCGCGCGGCGGCGGGCACCAGCACAAAACGCCACGGCGTCAATTGGCCGTGGTCCGGCGCGTGGGCCGCAGCGCTGAGAATCTGGGCCAGCTCCCCCGCGCTGGGTCCGGGAGCAGCCAGGCGTTTAGGCAGGATGGTCTGGCGCGAGTGGATCAGCGCGGCGGCCATGGCGGCGGTATCGTCTGGCGGGAGAGCAGCAGTTGGCACCTGCCGGGGGGCATGGTGCAAAGGCCAGGGAATGACAGCCATCACAGGTCCTTGAAAGAAGCTTCTTCAGCCCGGCCGGCCGTCGGCCCGCAGGCAACCGTACCACCGGCCCAGCCGGACACCCCATACGCCCATGGTGGCGGCCCACAGGAAAGCCGCCACCGGCAGCACCCACACCCACGCTATGCCAAAAATGCCCGGCACTTCTGCCGCAATGCGCAACACGGTAGCCACCTGCAGCAGCCAGAACAATGTCCACGCCGTTTGGTCAGCAACCAGCGCACGGCCACTGTGCCCACACGACACCCGCGTCACCATGGCCAGCATCAGCGATGCCAGGCAGCCCATGGTCAGGGCATGCAGCGCGCCCAGGCCCAGGGTTCCCATGCCATAGCCCCACGCCAGCCACCGCGAAAGCCCTCCAAGCAGAAAGGCAAGGCCAAGCCACAGGAAACCGATATGCAGCATGGCCAGCAACCTGTTCTTGAGGCTTTGTACCAGCCCCCAGACACAGGCCAGCCAGACCAGCACGCCCCCGATCACCAATTGCAGCGTGCCGTGTACCAACCCCCAGGCCGGCCCCGCAGCGCTGGCAGGCAATCCGAGCCAGTCCAGCCACACCGCCAGCACCTGCAGCACGGCGGCCGCCAGCATCAGCCACAGCACCCAGAAAGGCCGCCAGGCCTGCACCATGGGCATGGCGCTGGAGGTGAAAAATGGAATCATGCGGTGCGCCACCGTGACATACACCACCACCACAAACCCCCACAGGCCGGTGAAGACCCAGGCACGTGCGAGCGCATGGGTGCCCACGGCCAGCCCCAGCCACAGCCCGGCCAGGCTGACACAGCCCAACGTACAAGCCCAAGCGATGGTGCGAGCATGCAACTGGTCCTCGGCCTGGCTGCGCCGCACACGCCCCCAGAACTGCGCAGTCATCCAGACGAGGCCCGCCGTCGCCACCGCCAATCCGACCAGCGCCACGCCAACCCATAGGTGCGCGCCCGCCAGCCACAACAGCCACCCCACCGCCTGCGCCACCAGCGGTGCGCGAATCGCCTCCACTGGCAAAGGCTCCACCCCGAGCCATTTAGGGCCTGCTGTGAACAGGAAGCCGGAAAAGAACAGGGGAATGAATCCGAACGCCATCACCGCCGAGTGCACCAGCGTCGGAGACACTGCGTAGTAAAGCCCCCACCCACCGCTGGACCGCG
>NZ_JAMXAX010000166.1 GCF_023913775.1 Acidovorax facilis | reverse complement strand
AGCCGGGGGTGTTTTCACTGGCCGTTTTCGGACATGTGCCTCAGCCCAACGCGAGGGTTTGCGCCCAGTACCCCCGGAGGGCGCGCCTACAATGCAGCGGACTTCCGAAAACAGCCCAACTCCCTACGCGAAAGGCCCCTGCGTGCAGCCCACACCCGCCATTTTCAAAGCCTACGATATCCGCGGCATTGTGCCGTCCACGCTCAACGAAGAAGTTGCGCTCGGCCTGGGCCGGGCCTTTGGCACGGCAGCCCGCGCCGAGGGGCAGACCACCGTGGCGGTGGGGCGCGACGGGCGCCTGTCGGGCCCGGCCATCTCGGGTGCGCTGATCCAGGGGCTGGTGGAGGCGGGCATTGAGGTGATCGATGTGGGCCTGGTGACCACGCCGCTGCTGTACTTTGCAGCCAGCACGCTGTGTGCCAGCGGCATCCAGGTCACCGGCAGCCACAACCCCAGGGACTACAACGGTTTCAAGATGGTGCTGAACGGCCGCGCCATCTATGGCGAAGAAATCCAGCAGCTTCGCCGCACCATGGAGCAGGAAACCTGGCAGCTGCTGCCCGGCGGCTCGGTGCGCCATGTGGACGTGCTGCCCGCGTACCGCGAACGCATCGTGGGCGATGTGAAACTGGCCCGCCCGATCAAGATCGTGGTGGACTGCGGCAACGGCATCGCGGGCGCCTCGGCACCGGACATCTTCCGCGCCCTGGGCTGCGAAGTGATCGAGCTGTTCTCCGAGGTGGATGGCAACTTCCCCAACCACCACCCCGACCCGAGCAAGCCCGAGAACCTGCGTGATTTGATCGAGGCCCTGAAGGCCAGCGACGCCGAGCTGGGCCTGGCGTTTGACGGCGACGGCGACCGCTTAGGGATCGTGACCAAGGACGGCACCAACATCTTTCCCGACCGCCAGATGATGCTGTTTGCGCAAGACGTGCTCTCGCGCGTGCCCGGCGGCGAGATCATCTTCGACGTGAAGTGCACCCAGCGCCTGGCGCCTGCCATTGCGGCCGCTGGCGGCGTGCCGGTGATGTTCAAGACCGGCCACTCGCTCATCAAGGCCCGCATGAAGGAGACCCACTCCCCGCTGGGCGGCGAGATGAGCGGCCACATCTTCTTCAAGGAGCGCTGGTATGGTTTTGACGACGGCACCTACGCGGGCTGCCGCCTGCTGGAAATCCTGAGCAAGTCCACCGACCCGAGCGCCGTGCTCAACGCGCTGCCCACCAGTTTCTCCACCCCCGAGCTGAACGTGGCCTGCGCCGAGGGCGAACCCCACCGCCTCACGGCCGAGCTGCAGGCCCTGGCTGCAGAGACCTTTGCCGCGCCCTCGCAGATCAGCACCATCGATGGCCTGCGCGTGGACTGGCCCGACGGTTTTGGTCTGATCCGCGCCAGCAACACCACGCCGGTGCTGGTGCTGCGCTTTGAGGGCCACACCACCGAGGCCCTGGCCCGCATCGAAGCGGCCATGCTGGCCCTGCTGCACCGGGTCAAGCCCGATGCGCACGTGGGCGCCGCCAGCCACTGACGCCGTATCGTCGAACCCGCCGCGCCCCTCTTTCTGTATTTGTTGTTGAACCGCCCCGCATGAAACCGTCACTGTCCACCCCCTTGCGTGTTGCCGCTGCCCAGTCGCCCTCGGCGCCGGGTGATGTGGCGCGCAACGTGCAAACGCACCTGGCCTTTGTGCGGACGGCGGTGCACGAACGTGTGCTGGTGCTGGTGTTTCCCGAGCTGTCGCTCACGGGGTATGAACCGAACCTGCTGGCGGCCAACGTGCTGTCGGCCGACCATCCCGCTCTGGCTCCGTTGAGGCAGTCTGCCCAGCAACATGGCATCACCCTGGTGGTGGGCGCCCCGGCTGCGCCGGTGGTGGCGGGCGCCTTGCCCGCCATTGGCGCCTGGGTGCTCGGGGCCGACGGCAGTGTGGCGCTGTACCGCAAGCGCCACCTGCACCCGAGCGAGGAGCGGTTCGCCAGTGCTGGCACCGACGACGCCCAGGTGCTGTTGCTGGCCGGTGAACCTACGGCGCTGGCCGTGTGTGCCGACATCACCCATCCCGAACACGCAATGGCCGCCAGCAATGCGGGCGCCGCGCTCTACGCGGCGGGCGTGCTGATTTCCGAGAAGGCCTATGGGGCCGAATCGGCTCTGCTGCAAGGCTATGCCCGCGACCACGACATGGCAGTGCTGGTGGCCAACTACAGCGGACCCTCTGGCGGCTACGTGAGCGCGGGTCGCAGTGCCTTCTGGGCACCCGGTGGCCACTGCGTGGCAGCCGCGCCCGGTGACAGCCCCAGCCTGGTGTGGGCGGCACGGGGCGACAGCGGCTGGACGGGCGGGGTGGTGGAGCTGGTCGGCTGATCCGCTGAACGATCCCCCGCATGAACGCTGCCCGCGCCCTGTATTCGCTGGTGATCTGGTGCGCGCAGCCCTTGCTGCGCCGCAAGCTGCGCCGCCGCGCCGTGGCCGAACCTGGCTATGCCCATGCGGTGGACGAGCGTTTTGGCCGGTATCCGGTGCCCATGGACAGCATGGTGTCGCACCACAGCGTTGATCCGATAGGCCAGTTCGTCTGGGTCCACGCCGTGTCGCTGGGCGAAACCCGCGCCGCCGCCATCTTGCTGGCCCAGTTGCGTGAGCAGCTTCCGGGCATGCGCCTGCTGCTCACCCACGGCACGGCCACCGGGCGGGCCGAGGGCGAAAAGCTGCTGCTGCCGGGCGATGTGCAGGTGTGGCAGCCCTGGGACACGCCGGGCGCCGTGGGTCGGTTTTTGCGCAAGTTCCGCCCGGCCATCGGCATCCTGATGGAAACCGAGGTGTGGCCCAACCTGGTGGCGGGCTGCCGACAGCGGCGCATTCCGCTGGTGCTGGCCAATGCGCGCTTCAACGAGATATCGCTGCGCAAGGCGCAGCGCCTGTCAGCCCTGGCACGTCCTGCGTATGGCGGCCTGACGGCAGTCTGGGCCCAGACGCAGGAAGACGCCACGCGGCTCGCGGCCATGGGCGCGCCGGTGCGTGGTGTGCTGGGCAACCTCAAGTTTGACGTGGTGCCCGACGCACAGCTGCTGGAGCGGGGCCGCGAGTGGCGCGCGCGCACCGGCCGCCCGGTGGTCTTGCTGGCCAGCAGCCGCGAGGGCGAGGAGGCCATGTGGCTGGAGCAGATCCAGGAAATACGGCAAAAATCGCCCCAAGCGCTAGTGGATCATGCCTTGGCAGCTATCAATAGTGAAGCATCTGGCGACGATTTTCCCCCCGTGCAATGGCTCATCGTGCCGCGCCACCCGCAGCGGTTTGACGAGGTCCACCAGCTGCTGCAGCGGGCCGGCCTGTCGGTGTCGCGCCGCAGCACCTGGGCGGCGGCACCTGCGGCCGCTGACGTGTGGCTGGGGGACTCGATCGGCGAAATGGCGTTGTATTACGGCCTGGCCGATGTGGCTTTGCTGGGCGGGAGTTTCGCCCCACTGGGCGGCCAGAACCTGATCGAGGCCGCCGCCTGCGGTTGCCCGGTGGTGCTGGGCCCGCACACCTTCAACTTTGCCGAGGCGGCCGAACTGGCGTGCGCGGCGGGGGCGGCACAGCGGGTGCCCGACCTGGCACAAGGAATGGCACAGGCTGCAGCGCTGGCGGGGGACGCCCGCGCCCATGAACAGGCCAGCGAGCGGGCCACCCGGTTTGCCGCCACGCACCGAGGGGCTGCGCAGGCCACGGCGCGTGCGATTGTGGCGCTGGTGCAGCCCGAGGGCGGCCTGCACTAGGCCTCAGCAATTCGGGCACGGGATGCACCCCGGCGCGGGGTGCAAGGATCAACTACTTGGCCAGCAGTGCGTTGACCGCTTCGATGTCCTGCTGCGACAGCGTGCCTGCCGCCTGGCGCAGCTTGAGCCCGCCCAGAAGCACGTTGTAGCGGGCCTGGGCCAGGTCACGCTTGGTCTGGTAGAGCTGGCTTTGGGCGTTGAGCACGTCGATGTTGATGCGCACACCCACCTGGTAGCCCAGCTTGTTGGCGTCCAGCGCGCTCTGGCTGGAGGCTTCGGCCGCTTCCAGGGCCTGCACCTGGCCCTGGCCGGACTGCACGCCGTAGAACGCCGCGCGCGTGGCCTGGGCCACGTTGCGGCGGGCGGTTTCGAGGTCGGCCTCGGCCTTGGTTTCGAGGGCCAGGGTTTCCTTCACGCGGTTTTGCACGGCAAAGCCTGCAAACAGGGGGAGGTTCAGTGCCACGCCCACGCTGGCGGCATTGCTGCGGGCCGTGACGCCGGGCGAGATGATGGTGCCGTGCAGGTTGCGCGTGACGTTGTAGCCCGCCTGCAGGTCCACCGTGGGCAGGTGCCCGGTTTCGGCTTTTTTGGTCTCCAGCCGCGCAATGTCCAGCGCAATGGCGGCCTGGCGCACGCCGGGCTGCTGGTCGCGGGCGGTGTCCACCCAGGTGGCAAGGTTGTCCGGCACTACGCCAGGCAGTTGCACCGGCAGTGCCAGGGGCTGCGGCTTGGTGCCGGCGATGCCGACCAGCTGGTCCAGCGCCAGGCGCTTGACGCGCAGGTCGTTCTCGGCGGCGATCTCCTGGGCAATCACCAGGTCGTAGCGGGCCTGGGCTTCACGCGAATCGGTCACCGTGGTGGTGCCGACCTCGAAATTGCGCTTGGCGGCGGCCAGTTGCTCGGACACGGCGGCCTTCTGGGCCTGCACAAAGGTCAGGGTGTCTTGCGCAGCCAGCACGTCGAAGTAAGCCTGGCTCACCCGCACCAGCAGGTCTTGGGTGGCGGCATCCAGCTGGGCCTGGGCCACATCCACGCCGCGCTGACCTTGTTCCAGCGTGATGCGATTGGCAGGCCGGTACAGCGGCTGGGAGGCATTGACACCCACGGTCTGTGCCGTGCCGGTGTTCTCGATCTTGGGTTTGCTCAGCTCCACGTTGGAGCGGGTGAGGCCCCCGGTGAGTGCGGCGGAAGGCAGCAGGCCGGCGCGGGCCTGGTCGGCCTTGCGGGCTGCGGCGTCCAGCTGTGCGCGCGCCGACTGCCAGGCCGTGTCATAGGTGCGGGCCGATTCCACCAGCTGCAGCAGGCTTTGGGCCTGGGCCGGCGCACACAGCGCTGCGCCCAGCGCCAGGGACAGGATGGACAGGGACAGGGGCCTAAACGGTGTCATTGGGGGTCCTTCGGAAGAGTCTGCGAATCGAATCGGGGTGGGCAGCGGCGGGCAGCACTGGGGCATGGGCGCGGCAAGTGCGGTCCATCAACAACGGTCCATCAACCACAAAGGGCGTCAGTAGCGCGGCACTGCCGGATCGCTTTCGTGCGACCAGGCGTCAATACCGCCGGTGATGTTGGCCAGATGCTCGAACCCGTGGTGCTGCAAGAACGAGGCCACGCGCAGGCTGCGGGCGCCGTGGTGGCACAGGCAGGCAATAGGACGTTGCGCCTGGCGGGCGGGCTCCAGCTCGGCCAGCCGCGCGGGCAACTCGCCCATGGGGATGGCCACCAGCTCAAACCCGTCGGCGCGCACGCTGGCGGTCTGCAGCTCCCAGGGTTCGCGCACGTCCAGCACCAGGGGCTGGCTGCCTTCGGGTGCGGCGGCAAACCAGGCAGACAGCTGGGCGGGGCGGACGTGATCGATCATGCAGAACTCCGAAGAAAGCCGAACAACAGGGTCAGAACGTAAAGCCGGAAGGTTCCGGGAAGTTCACCAGGCGCGGGGCGATGGTGTCCCAGGGCGAGGTGGTTTCGAAACGGTCGCCGGTGCGGCGGGTCAGGGTGAAACGCATCACGGGCTCGCTCCCCACGATGGCGCCCAGGCGGCCGCCGTCACGCAGCAGCGCAAGCAGGGAGGTGGGCACTTCGGCCACCGAGCCGCTGAGTACGATCACGTCGAACGGGCCATCGGGAATGGCGTCGCGGGCGCCGTCATTCAGGCGCACATCGGCGTTTTGAACACCCGCGTCGCGCAGGTTCTCACGGGCCATTTCGGCGAGTTCGGGGTTGATTTCGAGCGACACCACACGCTCGGCGCGGGCGGCCAGCAGGGCGGCCATGTAGCCCGAACCTGCACCGATTTCGAGCACGCGGTCGGTCGGCAAAATGCGCAGGTCTTGCAGGATGCGTGCCTCGACGCGCGGCTGCAGCATGCTGTGGCCCAGGCGCACGGCTTCTTCGGCGTCGTTGCCCAGCAGGGGCACTTCGATGTCCATGAAGGCCAGGCTGCGGTAGGCCGGGGGCACAAAGTCTTCACGGCGGACCACCGCCAGCAGATCGAGCACGTCAGCGTCGAGCACATTCCAGGGGCGGATCTGCTGCTCGATCATGTTGTAGCGGGCCTGGGCAATAGGGTCGCTGATGTTGGCGGACGTGTTCAGGGGCAGGTTCATGGGATTTCTCCGTGGGGCAGATGCAAGGCCGATCGGGACGATCAGGACAAACCTTCGATTTTAGGCGCTGCCGGGGCGCGTCCCATCTTGCGAAGGGCCCACTGGGCCAAGTCGTCCATGTAGCAATACACCACCGGCACCACCACCAGGGTCAAGAGGGAAGAGGTAATGACCCCGCCAATCACAGCCTGGCCCATGGGCGCGCGCTGCTCCGAGCCTTCGGACAACGCGAACGCCAGTGGCACCATGCCGAAGATCATGGCCAGAGTGGTCATCAGAATCGGGCGCAGCCGCACCCGGGCGGCCAGCAGCAAGGCGTCGGCACGGGGCAGGCCGGGCACGGTCTGGCCCTGGTCGTTCACATGCTCCTCGCGGGCACGGATGGCAAAGTCCACCAGCAAGATGGCGTTTTTGGTGACCAGCCCCATCAGCATCACCACGCCAATGATGGAGAACATCGACAGCGTGGAGCGGAACATCAACAGCGCCAGCACCACGCCAATCAGCGTAAGCGGCAGCGAGGTCATGAGCGCCAGCGGCTGCAAGAAGCTCTTGAACTGGCTCGCCAGGATCATGTAGATGAAGATGATCGCCATGGCCAGCGCCGAAATGGCATAGCCAAAGGACTCGGCCATGTTCTTGGTGGAGCCGCTGAACTGGTAGCGATAGCCGGGCGGGAAGCTCACTTCCTCCAGCGCCTTCTTGATGTCGTTCGACACTTCACCGGCCGAGCGCTTTGCCACGTTGGCGTTCACCGCCACTTCGCGGGTCAGGTCGCGGCGGTTGATCTGGTTGGCGCCGGTGGATTCGGTCACGCTCGCTACCTGGTTCAGGCGCACGATGCGCGTAGTGCCGTCGGTGGCCGCCAGGGCAAAGGGCAGGCGCTCCAGGTCGGCGGGCTGGGTGCGGGCTTCGGGGGCCAGGCGCACGTTCACATCGTAGGTCTGGTCATCGGGGGCACGCCAGTTGCCCACCGTGGTGCCTGCCACCAGGGTGCGCAGCGATGCTGCCATGGGCGCCACCGACAGGCCCAGGTCCGACGCCACGTCGCGCTTGACCTCCAGGGCGATCACCGGCTTGTTGGGCTTGGCGCTGGTGTCCAGGTCCACAAGCCCGGGAATGTCGCGGATTTTTTCGGTGACCACCTTGGTCAGGCGCTCCAGCTCCTGCAGGTCGGGGCCTTGCAGCGAGAACTCCACCTGCTTGTTGCCGCCCACGGCGTCCAGCAGGCCCACGTGGGTGATGGTGATGCCGGGCACGGTCTTGAGGCGTTCCCGCAGCACGTCGGACATCTGGTCCACGCTGCGGCTGCGGTCCTTGCGGTCCACCAGGCGCACGTAGATGTTGGCGTAGATCTTGCCCTGGGCGCTGCCGGTGTTGATGGTGGCCAGTGTGTAGCGCACCTCCGGCATCTCGCGCAGGATGCCCTCCACCTGTTGTGCCTTGGCCTCGGTGGCCTCCAGCGACGAACCCACGGGGGTGTAGAAATTGAGCGAGGTTTCGGAGAAGTCGGCCTTGGGCACGAACTCGGTGCCCAACAGCGGCACCATGAAGATGCTCAGCACAAAGATGGCCAGCGCAATCGCCATGGTGGTCAGCTTGTGCACCAGCGACCACCGCAGGATGCGCTGGTAGCCCTCGGCCAATGCATCGGTGGCACGGTCGAACCAGCCCGTGACGCGGCCAATGGTCTTGTCGTAGAAGGTGACGGGCTCGATCTTCTGGCCGTGGGCATGGATGCTCGGGTCGTGCCAGATGCTCGACAGCATGGGGTCGAGCGTGAAGCTCACAAACATCGAGATCATCACAGCCGCCACGATGGTGATGCCGAACTCGTGGAAAAACTTGCCGATGATGCCGCCCATGAAGCCAATGGGCATGAACACCGCCACGATGGACAGCGTGGTGGCCAGCACCGCCAGGCCAATCTCCTGCGTGCCATCCATGGCGGCTGCGTAGGCACCTTTGCCCATCTGCACGTGGCGCACGATGTTCTCGCGCACCACGATGGCATCGTCGATCAACAGGCCCACGCACAGGCTTAGCGCCATCAGCGTGATCATGTTGATGGTGAAGCCGAACATGTTCATGAACAGGAACGTGCCGATCAGCGCAATCGGCAGCGTCAGCCCGGTGATCACGGTGGAGCGCCAGGAGTTCAGGAACAGGAACACGATCAGCACCGTGAGGATGGCCCCCTCGATCAATGTCTGGCGCACGTTGTTCACCGCCACGCGGATAGGGCGGGCGCTGTCTCCAATGGTCTCCAGCCGAACGCCGGGGGGCAGCTGGTTCTTCAGCTCCACCACAGCGGCGTTCAGGCCGTCCACCACCTCGATGGTGTTTTCGCCCTGCGACTTCTGCACTGACAGCAGCAGCGTGCGCTGGCCGTTGTACAGGGCCAGACTCTCCACCTCCTGCGCGCCGTCGTTCACGCGGGCGACCTGGTCCAACCGGACCGGCGCTCCATTCTTGCGGGCCACGATGATCTTGCCAAAGTCTTCGGGGCGTTCCATGCGGGCGTCGATCTGCACCACGCGCTCCTGCGCCAGGGACCGGATGGAGCCCACGGGCAGGTCCTGGTTCTCGTTGCGCACGGCCTGCGCCACTTGGTCGGGGGTCACGCCAAACGCTTCGAGCGCCTGCGGGTTCAGGTAGATGTTGATCTCGCGCTTGGTGGCGCCCACCAGGTTCACGGCGCCCACGCCGCGCACGTTCTCCAGGCGTTTCTTCAGAATCTGCTCGGCCCAGGTGGTCAGCTCGACAGCACTGCGGCCAGATTTTTCGTCCGGCAACACCGCCAGCGACCACACGGCGCGACTGGCCGGGTCAAAGCGCAGCACGCGGGGTTCCTTGACCTCGGTGCGCAGCAGGGGGCGCACAGTGGCCACCTTTTCGCGCACATCCTCGGCGGCCTTGCGGCCGTCGATGTGGAGCTGAAACTCGATGATGACAACGGCCGTGCCTTCGTAGCTGCGCGAGGTCAGGGCGTTGATGCCTGCAATCGAGTTGACGCCTTCCTCGATCTTCTTGGTGACTTCGCTCTCGACGATTTCCGGCGACGCACCGGGGTAGTCCACGGTGACCACCACCACCGGGAAGTCGATGTTGGGGAACTGGTCAACCTTCAGGCGCTGGTAGGAGAACAGGCCCAGCACGACGATGGCAAGCATCACCATCGTGGCGAACACGGGGTTTTTGAGGCTGACTTTGGTGAACCACATGGCGGGTCGGGGTAGTCAGAGTGATCAGGGAGCAGCGCGGGATGCCGCTGCCAATGCAGGTGCAGCAGCGGCTGTCGCAGCTGATGCAGCCACCGCCACGGCCGTGCCCTCGCGCAGCAGGCCGATCCGGCCCGCAATCACCACCGTGCCTTCGGGCACACCTTCGACCGCCACCAGGGTCTGGCCGCCCACCACCGCGCGGGTGCCGGTCTTGACGGGTGCATAGACCACGCGGCCATCTTTCAAGGTTTGGAGGTAGGGGGCGGGCTTGTCGGTGCGCACGGCGTCCAGCGGCACGGCCAGCACATCGGCCCGCCCAGTATCGAGCGTTCCCTGCACAAACAGGCCTTGCCGCAGCGGCGTGGCGCCGGGGGCTTGCTCTACCCGCAGGTAGACGGGCACCGTGCGGCTGCCTGCCTGGGCGCTGGGGTTGATGCGCACCACGGTGGCAGGCACCGGGGCTGGCATGCCCTCAATGGTGAGCTGCGCCTTCTGGCCCACCTGCACCGCCACGGAATCCGCCGGGTTGAGCAGCGCTTCCAGCTCGAGCCGCGACAGGTCCACCACCTCGATGATGCGGGCGTCCACTGCCACGCGCTCGCCCGGCTGGGCCAGGCGCTGCGCCACCAGCCCGCTGATGGGGCTCTTGAGCACGGTGTCCTCCAGCGCCTTGCGGGCCACATCAGCGGCGGCCATTGCGGCCTGGTGGTTGGACTGCGCAGATTCGAGGCTGGCTTGCGAGGTGACCAGTGCCGTGGCCGAGATAAAGCCCTGGTCCACCAGCGCGCGGTTGTTGGTGTACTGGCGCTGGTTGATATCCACCTGGGCTTTGGCGGCGTCGGCCTGCTGCTGCGCCTGGCGCAGGCGGGCGCGGGCTTCGGTGGGGTCGATGCGGGCCACTTCCTGCCCGGCCTTCACGCTGTCGCCTTCGCGCACCGTCAGCCCCTGCAACTCACCGCCCACGCGCGCCTTGACCATGGCCGAGTCCACCGCCCGCAAGGCGCCCGATACGGGCACGCCAAGCGCCAGGTTCTGCCGCCGCACCGGCAACACCTCTTGGGCTGCCAGATGCAGCGGCGCCTGGGCGCGCTGGGCCGTGGTTTCGGCCAATGCCTTTTGCTGCGCCTGCCGCGCCGCCATGGCCCGCCACACGCCGCCGCCGAGCAAGACAACAACGACGGCTGCCACCATCCAGGGAATCCAGCGTTTCATGGTCAGGAGCCGCGTGAGGGCGGCGCAGAAAAAGTGTGAGAGGGGGAGGGCACGGGAGAAGAAGGGTCGGGCCGCACCAGCAGCCCGTTCAGCACATTGTCGATCTGGGCATCGATGTACAACTCAGGCCGCAGGCCCAGCGAGTCTGGAATGCAGGCCCCCACCGAGTGCTTCCACATCATGAGGAAGATCATGGGCGCCAGAACCACATGCACGATGTAGTCCAGTGGCACGGGGCGGAATTCGCCGCGCTCGATGCCGCGTTCGACGATGCGGCGGATCAGCGCCTGCCCCGGCAGAATCACCTCCTGCTGGTAGAACTCGGTGATCTCCGGGAAATTCTGGGCCTCGCTGAACATCAGCTTGGTGATACCCGAGGCCTTGGTGGCGCCTATGCGCTCCCACCACACCTGGTAGCAGTACCGCAGCAGATCGCTGGTGGTGCCCACAAAGGAATCCAGCTCATCCCGCCACTCTTCAAAACGGCCCGCGATGTTCTGGCGCACCACCGCCTTGAAAAGCTCTTCCTTGCTGGGGAAATACAAAAACAACGTGCCCTTGGAGACGCCTGCACGGGCCGCCACTTCATCCACCCGTGTCGCGGCAAACCCTTTTTCGACAAACAGGTCCAGCGCGGCCTCCAGCAGCTCACCCGGGCGGGCTTCCTTGCGGCGCTCGCGTTTGGTGC